>JBCCDT010000054.1:0-25117 GCA_039030635.1 Pseudomonadota bacterium | reverse complement strand
GGCCGCCCGGATATCGACGTTGCCGTCACCGCCCATGATGTGAGTTGTTCCTCCTTTGAGGTGCTGGAATGGGCGACGATCAATGCCGCCCATGCCATGGGGATTGCAGAGAAGACAGGATCATTGGTGCCGGGCAAACAGGCCGACATCGTGATGCTGCGCAAAACCGATCTGAACCTCGCGCCGGTGACGGATCCGGTGCAGAGCATCGTGACCCATGCCCATGCGGGAAACGTGGACACGGTTTTTGTGAACGGGCAAGTGATGAAACGCGGCGGGCGGCTTTTGGCGGATGTGGGCACCCTGACCCAGCGCGCCGAGACCACGGCGCACCGCCTGCTGGATCTTGCAGAGGAAATGGGCCGGCCTTTGCGCACGGGCGGTCAATTGCCTGATTAGACGCCATTTCCCTTGCCCTTGAGGGGTTTCCTGCGCAAGGCTACAGGTGAGATGGAACTGGGTCCTTACATACTTTTGGCCACGCTGGAGGGCGCTGTGACAGCCGCCGTGCTGGCGCTGACGGCGGTGGGGCTGAGCCTTGTTTTCGGGGTGATGCGGGTGGTGAACATCGCCCATGGGGAGTTCTTTATGCTGGGCGCGGTGATTGCCTGGTATGTGGCGCATTACATGGGCGGGCATCCGGCTTTGGGGTTTGTGGCCGCGTTGGTGATTGCGCCGCTCTTGGTGGGCGGGATCGCGGTCGCCGCCGATATGACGATCCTCAAACGCATTGAGTATGATCCCGAACGCACCATCGTGGCCACGATTGGGCTTTTGTACATCATTCAGCAGCTGACACTGATGACCTATGGGCCCGAGGCGCGCCCGGTGGAGCCGCCGTTTAATCAGCGCATTGCCTTGCCATGGTTTGAATTTGGCGACGATGGGTTGGAGTTTTACTATCCCTGGGGTCTGTCGACGACGACCTACAAGCTGGCCGTGATTGGCGCGGCGGCGGCGGTGTTGGCGGGCGTTTGGGCGATGATGCGGCACACGAAGGTGGGGTTGCTGATGCGCGCCACACAAGCCGATCGGGAGATGGCGCTGGCCTTTGGTATTCCGGTGGAGCGGGTTTATGCCATCGTGTTTGGCATCGGTGCGGGGCTAGCGGCGCTGGCGGCGGTGCTGATCGTGCCCATTCAGCAAGCGCATTACCTGATGGGTGCGGATCCCCTGCTGCTCAGCTTTATCGTGGTGATCATCGGCGGGCTGGGGAGCTTGCCCGGGACGGTGGTGGCGGCGATCATTATCGGGCTAAGTGACGGGATCATCTCTGTCTTTTTCTCGCCCACGCTGGCGAAAATCCTGGCCACGTTGCTTGTCGGTCTGGTGCTGGTGTTCCGGCCGCAAGGCCTCTTTGGGACGCGCGCGGCATGAGCGTGTCCGCGCGCATTTTGGTCCTGCATCTGGGGCTTTTGGCGCTGCTCTTTATTCTGCAGTTTGTGCTGCCGCCTTATCACCATGGCAATCTTGCGCGGATCATGGTGCTGGCGAGCTATGCCGTGGGGTACAACATCCTGTTTGGTTATACCGGCCTGCTGAGCCTGGGCCATGCCCTGTTTTTTGCGGCGGGGATGTATGGGATGGGGCTGACCATTCAGCACGCCGGGTTCACGCCTGCGCCGGCCATTCTGGTGGGGATTTTGGCGGGCGCTGTGGTGTCGGCGGCGCTGGCGCTCTTGGCGCTGCGGACCGTGGGCGTGGCGTTCATGATCGTGACGTTGATGTTTGCGCAAGCCGGTTACCTCACCGTGCTCTATTTTGGCGAATACACGCGGGGCGATGAGGGGTTTGTCATTCAGGCGGCGGAGCGGGTGCTGTGGGGGATCGACCTGTCGGATGCGACCAACCGCTATTTCGCGGCCTGGGGCCTTTTCGCCGTGAGCCTGCTGATCTGTCTGCATCTGGTGCGCGCGCCCTTTGGGCGGACCTTGGTGGCGATCCGCGAAAACGAAGAGCGGGTGCGCATGCTGGGCTATGACACCTTTGCCCATAAGCTGGGCGCGATGGTGGTGTCCGGCACGATTGCCGCCGCGGCGGGGGCGTTTTACGGGCTGCTGTTTGGCTATGCGGGGGCGAGCTTTGCCTCTGTGCAGTATTCCATCCTGCCGCTTTTGTGGGTGCTTTTGGGTGGTGCAGGGACGGTGCTGGGGCCGTTTGTCGGCACGATTTTCATGTTTTATCTGATCGATCTCAGCTCTGGGATCACGACGGCGCATATGCTGATCGCCGGGGTGGCGTTGGTCGTGCTGACACTCTTTGCACCGCAGGGGTTGGTGGGCGAGATCCGACGGCGCGGGGCAAAGTGGTTGCCATGACAGTGTTGCTGGAAACCAAGGGACTGTCGAAGAATTTTGACGGGTTGCAGGCGGTGACGGATGTGGATTTTGCCCTGCCCGAAGGGGAAGTGCGGGCGCTCATCGGGCCCAATGGGGCGGGTAAGACCACGCTTGTCAGCATGATTTCGGGCCGGATTGCGCCATCCTCGGGCACGGTGCGTTTTGACGGGCGCGATGTGACCGCCCTGCCCGCGCATAAACGCATCATGGCCGGCATGGCCTATACGTTTCAGATCACATCCGTGTTTGCACGCCTTCCCGCGCGGGAGAATGTGGCCTTGGCCGCGCGCCGCCGGATGCCCGCCAAGGCCGTCGCGGGCGCGGTGGAGGCGGCGCTGGCCCGGGTGGGGATTTCTGAGCGCGCGAACGAGGAGGCGGGCAATCTCAGCTATGGGCATCAGCGGCTGTTGGAGATTGCGATGGGGTTGGTGCAGCAGCCTCGACTGTTGATTTTGGATGAGCCGACGCAAGGCTTGGCCGATGGGGAGATCGACGGGTTCAAACGCCTCGTGCGCGATCTGGCGCAGGAGGCGACGATCCTGCTGATTGAGCACAATATGAGCGTGGTGATGGAGGTGGCCGACCGGGTGAGCGTGCTGAATTTCGGCGAGATGCTGGCCGAAGGCACACCCGCTGAAATCCGCGCCAACAGGGACGTGCAAGCGGCCTATCTGGGGACGGGTGCGGATGCTTGAGATCGACGCCATCAACGCGGGCTATGGTGAGGCGCAGGTGCTGCGCGATCTGTCTTTGCGCGTGGAGGCGGGCGAGATCCTGTGCCTTTTGGGGCGCAATGGCGCGGGCAAGACCACGACGATGCAGGCGATCATGGGGCTTTTGCCGCTGATGTCGGGGCGTGTGGTGCTGGATGGTGAAGAGGTGAGCGCGTTGCCTGCGCACCGCATCCCGCAGGCGGGGCTTGGGTACATCCCGCAAGGTCGCCGGCTGTTTGCGGGTCTCAGCGTGGCGCAGAACCTGGAGATCGGTCTGATGGTGCGCGGGTCCGGGCCCAAGGTGCGTGAGGACGTGCTTGACCTGTTTCCGCGCCTGCGTGAGCGGTTGGATCAAAAGGCGGAGACGCTGTCAGGCGGAGAGCAGCAGATGCTGGCCACCGCGCGGGCGCTGTGTTTGCAGCCCAAGGCGCTTTTGCTTGATGAGCCGACAGAGGGGCTGCAACCGTCGATGATTGCCGCCATTCGCGATGTGATCGTAAGGATGCGAGAGGCAGGTGTGGCGATCCTCTTGGTGGAGCAGCGGGTGGATGCGGTGCTGTCTATTGCGGACCGGGTGGCGTTTATCGAGAACGGGCGCAATGGGGAGGTGATGTCAGCCGAGGCCTTGCGCAAGGATCATTCGATCGTGGATCGGTATGTGGGGGTTTGAGATGTGAGGCGCGCCTTTGTCATGCCCCGGCTTGGCGATCGGGACCTCAAGCGGCAGCGCTTTATTGTGCTGTCCCAATGACCATCCGAGATAGGCTCTGCGATTGCCATTTCGCCATGCCCTGGGTGGGGTATGACGAAGGCGCGGCGGCCTTCGGCCTTGATTCCGCGCCGGGAATTGATGGGCTGACGTTTCCCTGCGAAGGGCTTATAGCGGGTTGGATGGTTTCAAATGCGATGAGTGCATGACCGATAAGACAGCCAAAACGCGCCAGCCGCTCTATAGCCCGCAGGATCGCGACAATATCCGCTGGTTCTGGCGCAATTACCTTAAGAAACACGCAGGCAAGCTGGCCCTCGTGCTGGGTATGATCCTGGTGCAGGGATTGGTCTATCAACAGTTCCTGTCGATGACGGAAAGCGGGCTGCGGGTGATTTTCGAGGCCGGTGCGATGCGCGAGCTGATCATGGTCTGCATCGTGGTGTTCTTTCTATTTGCGGTGCGGGGGCTGATGTCATTTCTGGTGCCGCTGGTCACCGTGCGGATCGCCAACCAAGCGATTTACGAGATGCGGCGCGATTTGATCGGGCATCTGATGTCGCTTGATCTGGCGTATTTTGAGCGCACCAAATCGGGCGAGATTATCCACAAACTGGTCACACAGACCCAGCTTTTGGGCAATTTCGTCGGGCTGGCCACGGCGGGTGCGGTGCGCGATGCGGTCACGGTGATCATCGTGTCGGGGTATCTGATTTGGAAGAACCCGATCCTGTTCACCACCGCGGTTGTCGTACTGCCGTTTATCATCTGGGTGATGAATTTCGTCTCTGACCGGGTCAAACGCGTGCAGGGTGAGGCGGAGACCGCGCTGGGCGATTACATGAACGGCATCGAAGAGACCGTGAATGGCATGCGCACCGTCAAGATCGCCAGCCAGGAAGAGGTGGAGGCCGGGCGGCTGATGAAAGGCACAGGCAGCATTCGTGATCTGATGCGCCGGGTGCAGACCACGCAAGCGCTGGTGATGCCGTCAATCGATCTGAGTTCGGCGTTCGTTTACGTGCTGGTCATTGGTGGCGGCGGGTACATGGTGCTGTCGCCCGGGTTTGACGTGGATGGTGCGGGCATCATCACCTTCCTTCTGGGCATGGTGATGGTGTTTGATCCCGCGCGTCTATTGGCGCAATTCTTTGGGTCATTGCAGAGCAATCTGGTGCTGCTGGACCGGGTACGCGGGCTGTATGATGAGACGCCGACCATCACCGACAAACCCGGCGCTGTGGCCGAGTTTGATACCGGGGCCGATATCGTGCTGCGCGATGTGGCGTTTTCCTATAGCGCGGATCAGCCGCTTTTTGACGGGCTGAACATGACGTTTCAGGGCGGCAAAGTGTCGGCCATTGTGGGCGCGACGGGGTCGGGCAAAACCACCATTCTGTCGCTGCTGTCGCGCCTCTACGATGTGACGAGCGGCGAGATCAGCTTTGGCGGGCAGGCGATTGATGAGCTCAAGGTGGGCGCGCTGAGAGGCGCGTTTTCGGTGGTGGCCCAGGACATCGTGATCTTCAACAATTCGATCTGGGAAAACATCCGCTATGTGAACCCTGAGGCCAGTGAGGCAGACGTTTGGCAGGCGGCGGAAAATGCCGAGATTGCCGATCTGATCCGCGCCCGTGGCGATGCGCCCGTGGGGCCCAAGGGCGCGCAGCTTTCCGGCGGGCAGAAACAGCGGATCGCGATTGCGCGCGCGTTTCTGCGCGATGCGCCGATCCTGTTGCTGGACGAGGCGACAAGCGCCCTCGATCAAGGCACGGAGGAACGCATTCGCGCGGCATTGGATCGTTTGACCAAGGGTAAGACGACGATTGTCGTGGCGCATCGACTGTCCTCTGTGGCGGATGCGGACCAGATTTTCGTGCTGGAGGGCGGCAAGCTCGTCGAAGAGGGGCGGCATGAGGCATTGCTCAAGAATGGCGGGCTTTATGCCCAGCTCTATAAGGCGCAGAAAAAGGGCTATGACGGACGGTGAAGGCGCGCGTGCTATAACTCCCCCGCCAGGTTGCTGAGCGGCGGCCAGAGCTTGGGCCCTTCCCAACCTTGCGGCAGACGCCGGGCGAGGACGGCCGTCATACCCGCACAAAACAGCGACATGATCGACAGCGCATACACCATGCCCATGCCGCCATAGCCATTGCCCAGGTCGCTGTCATGCACATGGGGGCAGTCGGGCAGATAGATCAGATCAAACTGTCGACCCACATGCACTGTCTTGGCGTTTTGCTTGACCAGGGTTTTCTCATCTTCGATCCAGTCACCGGCCTGGGTGCGATAGCCATAGCGCATGTCCTGGCGCCATCCGATCCGACTGTGATTGCCGCGGTGAAAGATCATGTAGGGCTCAGAAATAGACAGAACCTCGGCTTGCGTGTGAAGGCCGCGCGCCTCCAACGCGTTGAGAATGGGCATGTTGACGATAAGGATGAAAAGGCAGGCGACGCAGGTCGACACCGTCAGCAAGGCGAACATGAACAGCCGGTAAGGGATGTTGAACACTTTCATGCTCCGTTCATAGCCGCACTTGTGGGCGAAACCATGGCGCACGGACAGAGTAGAAAAGACGGTGGCCTAACCTAAAAGATACAGACCACCATAGAGCGTCATCGCGCCAGCCATGATGGCCAGTAAGGGGTTGCGCGTCACAAGGCCTGTGCCGATGGTGATGACCGCGGCGGCAAGGCGGGCAGCGTCCGGGTCCCCTCCCGTGGCAGGTGGCCACAGAACCAAAGGCGCGACAAGACCCGGCAGGACGGCCACGGCGGTGTAGCGCAGGTGGCGCAGAACCCAGGGCGGAAGCTCACGATTGCCGATGATGCCCAAGAAGCCGAAGCGGAACAGGTAGCTGCCAAGACCCAGACCGATGATGACAATCCAGAGGGTGGTTTGATCAATCATGGGCCACCTCTGTCCGGCGCTCCACCTCCGCGCCGGTCATCATACCCGCAAGGCCCGCCACCAGCAGGCCCATATTGTACGGCAACCCGGCAAAGATCAGCGCCAGCACAATCGAGACCAGCGCGGCGGCCAGATGCGCTCGGGTGCGCAGCATCGGCGTGATGATCGCGAGAAAGCAAATCGGCAGCGCGAAATCCAGGGCGAAACTTTCGGGGATGGACGTCCCGATCAGGGCACCGACCATCGTGAACACGTACCAGAACGGACAGACAGGCGCGACCGTGCCCCAAAAGTAAGCGAGCCGCTGGCCCAGCGTCCAACCTGGGTTCTGCTCAAACTTCAGAACGGACAGACCGTAGCTTTGATCGACGATGAAGTAAGCGGCGAGCGCACGGGTCCAAAGCGGTGCCCCGCCCAGATAGGGCGTGAGAGACGCCGAATACATCGCCATGCGCAGGTTGACCGCCAGCGCGGAGGCGAGCACCACGAGCACCGGCGCTTGATCGACCATCAGCTGTAGCCCGGTGAGTTGGGCCGCACCCGCGATCACCAGAAACGAAAACGTCATCGTCTCAAGCAGGTTCAGCCCGGCCTCTGTCGCCACCACGCCAAAGAGCACGGCGAACGGTCCCACCACCAACAGGAATGGCGCCGCATCCCGGCAGCCCATCCAGAAGGGTGATTTGGTGGTTTGCCTTGTCATTGGAAGACCTTAGAATGCCGGAGGCCTCTCGTTGCTAACCTGTCCCGCCCGGAGTTTCAATTGTCAGTTGAACACAACCTCTTGAATTACCTCATAGCGCCCAATCCCAAGGCGGCGCGATTGACCCGCGTGGTGCAAGGCGTAGATCATGACGGCCGCGCGACGGACATTTCCGTGGTCGAGGAAAGGCCGCTCACGATCTTCCTCAACGGGCAGGAAATTGTGACCGCCATGACCATCGGGGATTACCCCGAATACCTGGCTGTGGGGTTTTTGCGCAATCAGGGGATGCTTGCAGATGACGAAACGGTCAAGGGTGTGGAGTTCGACGAAGAGCTGGAAACCGTCGTCGTGCGCACCGATGGGCAGACGAGCTATGAAGACAAGCTGAAAAAGAAAACGCGCACGTCGGGCTGCGCGGTGGGCACGGTGTTTGGCGACATGATGGAAGGGCTTGAGGGGGTCACCCTGCCGGATTTGCCGGTCAAGACCTCAGAGCTTTATGCGCTGGCCAGCCTGATCAACCGGACACCGTCGCTCTATCTTGAGGCGGGTGCGATCCATGGCACGGTTCTCTGCCAAGGGGACCGCCCGCTGGTCTATATGGAGGATGTGGGCCGCCACAACGCCGTCGACAAGATCGCAGGTTGGATGCATATGGAGGGCGTTCCCGCCCATGACAAACTGCTCTACACCACCGGGCGGCTCACCTCGGAGATGGTGATCAAGACCGCGATGATGGGCATTCCTGCGCTCGCGTCCCGCTCCGGCTTTACCGCCTGGGGGGTGGAGATCGCGCGCGAGGTGGGGCTGACCCTGATCGGGCGGATGCGCGGCAAGCGATTTATGTGCCTGTCTGGCGATGCCCGACTGATCCGCGATGCAGACCCGGACAGCGTGGCCGAGGAAGGGCGCAAGCACCGACGCAAAGGGGCAGGCCCGTGAGCCAGGTCATCAGCTTTGACGCGCGGATTGATCCCGCGCTTTTCATCCGCGCCTCGCAATTGAAATATCAGACCCGGACCCTGCGCAAGATCGACTGGGGGTTTCAGGTCTGGTCCTTTGTGACGATGATGCTCGTGGTATTCGGCCTGGGCGGGGCCGCCGTGGTGACGGTGATCCTGACGCTGGGTATGGATGCGGTGAACACGCTGATCCTGTTTCTCGTGGCGCTGCCTTTGGCCTATGGGATCTGGTATTGTTACCACCGCGCGCTCTGGCACACGATGTACAAACAGATCCTCGCCTCACCGCTCTATCACCGCGAGATGACCTATCGCTTTGACGAGGTGGGGTTTGAGATGTCCACTGATGGGGCGAAGTGGTCTATCGCTTGGGCCATGACCGATGACGTGATCGCCGATGCGCAGGGGCTGTTTCTTTATGTGGGTGGGCTGATCTATGCGATCCCTGCCTCTGAGCTGGAGCCGGAGACCTTTGAGAGCTTATCCCAGACCGTCCAAAGTTGGTATGGCATCGCACAAGGGGACGGCCCGTGGCGCAAGACATGACAGCGCGCTTTGAGCTCGCCTTCGACATAGCGCCAGACCTCTATCGACGCGCGATCACGCAGCCCATTCCGGGGCATGAACAGCCCCGGGGTGCGCGGTTGGTGGTGCGCACTGTGTTGGCCGTGGTTTTGATGACCGGCTCGATCGTTTGTTTTTGTCTCGCCTTCTTTGACCTCAGCGATCTGGGGCCCATGGCCTTTGGGGCCGGGCTTGGATCCTTGATCATTCTGGGCGTGTGGTGGAAGCAGCATCGCAGCCTGGTCGGCGTGCATATGAATGTGAATGCGCGCGCCACCGAGCACCGCTATGAAATTGACGCCACCGGTATCATGGCCACGCGCGAGCATATTCGCAGTGAGATCGGCTGGCCTTTTGTCAGCGCGATCCGGGGCATTGACGGGGCGACCTTGATCGAGGTGCAGACCGCACGCTTGATCATACCCGACGCCGCGCTTGATATTGCCCCCGACACATTTCGCGCCCAGTTAGAGGCATGGAGGACGGCATGAAGCAGCCTTTGGGCGTGATCCTTGCGGGTGGACAGGCGACGCGCATGGGCGGCGGGGATAAGGGTCTTTTGCTGCTGGGTGACACCACGATCCTGACCCATGTGATCGCGCGGTTGCGGCCGCAGGTGGCGCAGGTGGCGCTGAACGCCAATGGCGCATCGGCCCGGTTTGAACCCTACCGCCTGCCGGTTCTATCTGACAGTGTGAAGGGCTTTGCCGGGCCGCTGGCCGGGGTTCTGGCGGGTCTTGATTGGGCGGCCGAGCAAGGCGCGGAGAGCATTGTCACCGTGGCCGCCGACACGCCGTTTTTCCCCTGCGATCTGGTGCCGCGTTTGCAATTGGCGGGGGAGGGCATGACCCACCCGCTGGTTCTGGCGCGCACGCCTGATGGACGGCAGCCGACCTTTGGCCTCTGGCCCGTGGCCCTGCGCGATGATCTGCGCGCGGCCTTGCAAGAGGGCCTGCGCAAAGTGGTGATGTGGACCGATCGCCATGGAGGGCAGAGCGCGATGTTCGAGGATCCCGGAGAGCCGTTTTTCAACGTCAACACGCCCGAAGA
Source organism: Pseudomonadota bacterium (assembly GCA_039030635.1). Lineage (GTDB taxonomy): Bacteria > Pseudomonadota > Alphaproteobacteria > Rhodobacterales > Rhodobacteraceae > Roseovarius. Next base: position 15,161 of record JBCCDT010000054.1, on the reverse strand, counting down.
CCTGGCCCGCGCGCAAGACATGCTGGGAGAGGCCCCATGAAACTATACGGTATCGTAGGGTGGAAGAACGCCGGCAAGACCGGATTGATGGAGCGGCTGGTGACCGAGATCACATCGCGCGGCATCACCGTGTCCACGATCAAACACGCGCATCACAATTTCGACGTGGATCAGCCCGGTAAGGATAGCTATCGCCACCGCGCGGCGGGCGCGACCGAGGTGCTTTTGTCCTCGGCCAACCGCTTTGCCCTGATGCATGAGCTGCGCGACGAAGGGGAACCGACGCTTGAGGCGCTGCTGGCGCGACTAGCGCCTGTCGATCTGGTGCTGGTCGAAGGCTACAAGCGCGATCGTCATGCCAAGGTCGAGGCGCACCGCGCCGAGACTGGAAATCCATTGATCGCCACTGACGATGACACGGTGATGGCGGTGGCCTCTGACACAGCGGTTGAGGTCAACCGCCCGGTCTTTGACCTCAACGACACTAAGGCGATTGCAGATTTCATCCTGGCTGAGGTGGGTCTTTGAACCGGTTTGACACGGTCGCCATTGTCGATTGGTCCGCAGGCAATGATACCGGGCCAAGACCCCGCAAGGATGCGATTTGGTTAGGTGTCGTGCGCGCGGGACATCCTGAGCCGCCAGTCTACATACGTAACCGTATAGACGCCGAAGCGATCCTGGCCGCGCTGATCGAAGAAGAGCTGACAGCCGGTCGCACGCTGTTTTTGGGCTTTGATTTTCCGTTTGGGTATCCGCGCGGCTTTGCAAAAGCCCTCACCGGGCAAAGCGATCCATTGGCGATTTGGGCCTGCTACGCGGCGCGGATGGAAGATGCGCCCAAAGCCAATTCGCGGTTTGACTTGGCCGCTCAGATCAATCGCCGCTTCCCCGGCACCGGGCCGTTTTGGTTCAACGGGCTGCAGCGCGAGATCGACGACCTGCCACGCAAGGACACGCGGGTGGGCCACGGGATGCCCGAAAAACGCCGCGCGGAAGAGACCAGCAAAGGCACGTTTTCATGCTGGCAAATGGGCGGCGTGGGTGCTGTGGGCGGGCAAGTGTTCACCGGCCTGCCGGTTCTGGAACGGTTGCGCCATCGCTTTGACGGGCACGTGGCCGTGTGGCCGTTTCAACGGCTGGACCGGCCCATCGCCTTTGTGGAGATCTGGCCGGGGCTGATCAACCCGGCGGTCAAGGAGGCTGAGGCCATAGGCGGCATTCGGGACGCCCATCAAGTGCAGCTTTTGGCCCGCGCAGTGAGCCGCTTGCCAGAGGCGCGCTTGGCAGCGATGCTGGATGTGGACGCCCCAGAGGAAGGCTGGATCATGGGACAAGGTTTTGAAGAGGAGTTGACAGCTGCGGCGCGCGACACGCTGCAGCCCCCGCCCCTGCGCGATGATTGCTTTGCCCTGCCCGCGGGCGTGGATTGGACCCCGGTAGATGACGCGCTGGCGATGCTGCGTGATCGTTTGCACCCTGTCGTGGGGGTGGAGGAGGCCGCGGTGTCGGACACAGCAGGGCGCATTTTGGCGGAAGATGTGATGGCCGCGCGGCCCAACCCGCCGCTGCCCAACACAGCCGTGGATGGGTACGGGTTTGCCTTTGACAGTCTTGGGCCGGGCAATCAGGTCCTGCCACTGGTAGAGGGGCGTGCGGCGGCGGGACTGGCATTTGACGGCACTTTGCCCGCAGGCCATGCCATCCGCATCCTCACAGGGGCGGCCCTGCCCGAGGGGGTGGACACGGTGATTTTGCAAGAAGATGTCACGCTGGGTGAAGGGCAGATCGCCTTTCGCCCCGGCGTGAAGCCCGGCGCGAATACGCGCAAAGCCGGGGAGGATGTGATGGTGGGTGATGTGGCCCTGCGCGCAGGGCGCAAGCTTACCCCGGCGGATCTGGCGCTGGCCTCGGCTATCGGCGTGTCGCAGCTTGCGGTGCATCGGCGGTTGCGTGTGGCGGTTCTGTCGACCGGGGATGAATTGGTCGAGGCGGGCGCGGAGGCCAAGCCGGGGCAGATCTTTGACGCCAACCGCCCAATGCTGACCGCGTTGGTGGCGCAGTTTGGGTTTGACTGTTTTGATCTTGGCCGTGTGCCAGATGACCGCGAAACGCTGCGCGGCGTGCTCGACCGGGCGTCGCGCGAGGCGGATGTGATCCTGACCTCTGGCGGGGCGTCCTCTGGTGATGAGGATCATGTTTCGGCCCTGCTCACGGAGGCGGGCGCGATGGCGGAATGGCGCGTGGCGCTGAAACCGGGGCGGCCTTTGGCGCTTGGGCTTTGGGGCGGCGTGCCGGTCTTTGGCCTGCCGGGAAATCCGGTGGCGGCCTTGGTGTGTACCCTGATCTTTGCGCGCCCTGCGATGGCGCTTTTGTCTGGTCAAGGTTGGCAGGACCCGCAGGGATTTGATGTGCCTGCGGGCTTTGCGAAATCCAAGAAGCCGGGGCGGCGGGAATACCTGCGCGCGCGGATGCGGGAGGGGCGCGCGGAGGTGTTCAAATCGGAAGGATCAGGGCGTATCAGCGGACTGAGTTGGGCCGAAGGGCTGGTGGAGCTGCCCGATGGCGAGGTGGAGATCAATGAGGGCGATGTGGTGCGGTTCATCCCGTTTGGGAGTTTTTTGTAGACGCGCGCCGCGCCTTCGTCAGGCCCCGGTCTGGCGATCCTGGTCTGGTTCTAAGGCAGTTTATCGCGACGTACCGCTGTACTGTTGAGCGACGCACTGCAATGGCCATTTCGCCAGGCCCTGGGTGGGGCCTGACGAAGGCGCGGCGGGCCGATGGCCCTTGGCTCCGCGCCGGGGCCTATGGGCTCTGAAGCACCGCCATGTAGAAGCCATCCATGCCGCCGAGGTCGGGCCAGTGATCGGGGCGCAGGCGTAAACCGCCCTCTTGAGTGATCCAGTCTGGGTCAACGCCCGGCACGTCCAGCGCGGCACGGTCGACCGTCAGACCAGCGTGTCGGGTCAAAGCCTCTTCCACCTGCACTTCACCTTCATCGGGCAAGAGCGAGCAAGTGCAATAGACCAGCCGCCCGCCGGGCTTGAGCAGCGTCACCGCGTGATCCAGCATCGCGGTTTGCAGCTCGATCAGGGTGTGGAAGTCGGACCCGTCCTTGGCAAAGGGCAGATCCGGGTGGCGGCGGATCGTGCCGGTGGCCGAACAGGGCGCATCAAGGAGGATCGCATCATATGCGCCTTCATGGGTCAGGGCATCGTCGATCAGGCAGGTCGCGGTGAGCTTGGTCCGCGCCAGGTTTTCGCGCACGCGGGCCATGCGCCGATCAGAAATATCCAGCGCGGTCACTTGCGCGCCAGCGGCGGCCAGTTGCAACGTCTTGCCCCCCGGGGCGGCGCAGAGATCGAGCACATGCTCCCCCGGCTTTGGCGCGAGCAACTGAACCGGCAGGGCGGCGGCGGCATCCTGGATCCACCACGCGCCGTCCTCATACCCCGGCAAGGCAGAGACTTGCCCCGGGGTTTCCACGCGAATGGACCCGGTGGGCAACACCCTGCCCCCAAGACGATCGGCCCAGCCCGGCGGGTCGTCTTTGACCGTGATGTCCAGCGCGGCCCCGGCGAAATGCGCCTTTTCCATCCCCGCCACAGCGCCCGCGCCCCACGCGCTGACAAGCGGGCCGCGCAGCCAATTGGGCATGCGGGGGATGCGCAGGTCTTTCCACGGGCCGACGCCCTCCTCCGCCACGCGGCGCAGGATGGCGTTGATCATGCCTCTGAGTTTTTGATTTTTGTGATGCCCGCCGGCCAGCGCGACCATGTCGCCCACCACGCCGTGGGCCGCGCCGCCCTGACACAGCTCCACCGTGCCGAGCCGCAGGATGTTACGAACATTGAGCGGCGGGCGTTTGCGCAAGAACCGGTCGAGCAACCGATCCGCCCGCTCCATCCCGCGCAGCACATCCATGGCGAGCCGTTGCGCGCGGGCGCGATCCTGAGGGGCGTAGCGATCCAACGCGCCTTTCTCGATCATCTCGGAGAGTTGCCGATTGTCGAGAAGCACGCCGTTCAGCAGGTAAAGAGCGCCCTTGCGGGCAGGCGCGGCGGTTTCACTCATGGGGTTATCCTTGGCGAGAGGTCAGGCGCGGCATATATCAGGGGCATAGAGACGAAGGAAGGCCAACGATGGATAAGACCCAAAAGGACTTGCCCCCCGCCGCGCAGCGCGCGCTGGCAGAGGCCGAAGCGCGCCGCAAGGAAGCCGACAAGATTGAACGCCCCAAGGAACTGGGCGGTCGTAAAGGGCCGGAGCCTGTGCGCTATGGCGATTGGGAAAAGGGTGGTTTGGCGATCGACTTCTGATCGCGAGCGACACCTGTCCCGGGCTTGATCCGGGACCTCTTGGTTCAGAACACTGTGCCTTAAAACACGAGGCCCCGGATCAAGTCCGGGGCGTGTGTTTCTTTAAATCCTGTTTCAGCCGCCTTTGAGCTGAAGATCGGCAAATTCGCCGGCACCTTTGTCAGAGATGAAGCGGATCGTGCGGCCTTGGCGTTTGACCATCTGGCAATTCGCACCGAGATTGCGCTGACCCCAGAAGAGGTCACGGCAGAAATACCCGCCCTGCCAGCGCCACGCGCCTTTGACATCGCGGCCAAACGCCTTGCCGTCGATGCGGCCATCCGGCGTGACCACGAGGTTGATCCCGAACCGGGTCAGTTCACGGCCGGTCATCAAGGACACGAAAGTTGATTTACTGGTCACCTGCTGGAACCCGTCCGCCTGCGCCGATGTGGTCAAGCCCGGAAAGGTCAGAAGAAAACTTGCCAGAACGAATGTCAGAATACGCATGTGTAACCCCGCTTTTGAATAGGGATACGCAGCAAGGCACCAAGTGGTTCACATTTAGCGGGTAGAATTTTAGGCGGATTTCAGCCCGAGCACGTCGAGCATGTCATACTCGCCCGGCTTCTTGCCCTGACCCCAGAGCGCCGCCTTGAGCGCACCACGGGCAAAGACCGCGCGATCAGAGGCCACGTGGCGCAAAGTGATGCGTTCGCCGGCCGCCGCAAAGAGCACATCATGTTCGCCCACGATGTCACCACCGCGAATGGCGTGGAAACCGATTTTGCCCGGCGCCCGCGCGCCGGTGATGCCGTCCCGGGCCCTATCGGAGGCCTGTTCAAGCGACACACCCCGCCCGTCTGCCGCGGCTTGACCCAGCATAAGCGCAGTGCCGGAGGGTGCATCGACCTTTTGGTTGTGATGCGCCTCAATCACCTCGATGTCGTAATCTTCATCCAAGGCGGCGGCGACCTGTTTGGTCAGTTGCACCAGAAGGTTGACGCCGAGGCTCATATTGCCCGCGCGCACGATGGTGGCGTGACGGGCGGCGGCGGCGATCTTGGCGAGGTCTGCGTCGGTCATGCCGGTTGTGCCAATCACGTGCACGCAACGCGCCTGCGCGGCCAGGCCTGCATATTCCACCGTCGCGGCGGGTGCGGTGAAATCGAGGATGCCATGGGCTTTGGCGATCACCTCAAGCGGGTCATCACTGACGGTCACGCCCAAGGCGGCACCGCCCATCGCCTCGCCCAGATCCTGCCCGATCCAAGGGTGGCCCGGCACCTCCAGCGCGCCCATGAGCTTGGCCCGGTCCGAGGCCACGATCGTATTGATCAGCATCTGGCCCATGCGGCCTGATGCACCCGTAACTGCGAGCCCTGGCAGGTCAGTCATCATTGTCTTCCTTCTTTGCCTCACTCCCTAACGCAGGCGTTGCGGCTTGGCAAAGGATCACGGACAGCTTAGATGCACGGCTATGGCGAAAAACAAATTCCATGACGGCCCTGGGCCATCGCAGCGCCAATTGCGCGTGGGCGAGCTGATCCGACGGACATTGTCGGAGGTGCTGGCGCGTGGGGATATCCATGATCCTGAGCTCAACCGGCTGTCCGTCACGGTGGGGGAGGTGCGCACCTCACCCGATCTCAAGATCGCGACCGCCTATGTCCTGCCGTTGGGCGGGGACGGGCGCGACGATGTGATCGCGCTGTTGGCCAAGAACAAGAGCGAGCTGCGCCGGATCATCGGCAAGAAGCTTGCGTTGAAATTTGCGCCGGATCTGCGGTTTCGCATTGATGAAACCTTTGACCAGCTGGATGAGACGCGGCGCTTGTTTGAACAAGATGCGGTGCGGCGGGACATCGAAGGATGAGATATTTGCGCTGGATCCTGGCATGCGGGCTTTTGATGATGCCCGCTGCCGCGATGAGTTGTGAGACGGTCAACTATAATCAGGCGACCTACACCGTGTGCCGCGTGGATGCGGCGCAGGATGATATTCGGCTGTTTCTCAATGACCCCGAAGACGGCACCACGCTTGGCACCTTTGGCAAAGTGGATCGCTTGCTTGGGCAGTCAGGAGAGACGCTGACCCTCGCGATGAATGCGGGGATGTACCATTCGGATCGCAGCCCGGTGGGGCATTACGTGGAAGAGGGGCAAGAGCAATCGCCGCTGATCACCGCCGATGGGCCAGGCAATTTTGGTTTGTTGCCCAATGGTGTGTTTTGCGTGGGCGATGGCACCGCGCGCGTGGTGGAAAGCCGCCGTTTTGACCGGGAGCGTCCGGCCTGCCGGTTTGCCACGCAATCAGGGCCGATGCTGGTCATTGACGGTGCGCTGCATCCGCGCTTTCTCGAAGGGTCGGACAGCACGTTTATCCGCAACGGTGTGGGCGTGTCGGGGGATGGGCAAACCGTGTGGTTTGTCATCTCGGAGGAGCCAGTGAACTTCTACAGTTTCGCCTCGCTTTTCCGCGATCATTTGGGCACGCCACAGGCGCTGTATTTTGATGGCAATATCTCGCGGCTTTATGTGCGCGCGGAGGGTCGTCACGATGCGGGCTTTCCGATGGGGCCGATTGTGGGCGTTGTCACCGCCGATGATTGACGCGGACAGGCGGGGTTGATAGCCCGCAAGCTCACGGAATTTCAGGACGTCACACAACATGGCACGCAAGCGCAAGGGCCGCGATATCTCTGGCTGGTTGGTGGTGGACAAGCCCGCGGGCCTCACCTCCACCTCTGTGGTGAACAAGGTGCGGTGGGCGCTGCAGGCGAAAAAGGCGGGCCATGCGGGCACACTCGACCCGGCGGCGACAGGCGTTTTGGCGGTGGCGCTCGGAGAAGCCACCAAGACGGTGCCTTATGTCACCGATGCGCTGAAGGCCTATGAATTCTCAGTGCGGTTTGGGCAGCGTACCAATACCGATGATGCCGAGGGCGAGGTGATCGCCACCTCCGATCTGCGCCCCTCTGAGGAGGAGGTAAAGGCCGCCCTGCCCGCGTTTTTGGGCGATATCGAACAGGTGCCCCCGCAGTATTCCGCCGTGAAGATCGATGGGGAGCGTGCCTATAAACGCGCCCGCGATGGCGAGGAGATGGAACTGGCGGCGCGGCCTTTGTGGGTGGAGGAATTGCTGCTGACGGACCGGCCCGATGCGGATCACGTGACGCTTGAGATGGTCTGCGGCAAGGGGGGGTATGTGCGCTCTATTGCGCGGGATTTAGGCGAGGCGCTTGGCTGTCATGGGCATGTGGCCTGGTTGCGGCGCAGCTGGTCCGGGCCGTTTCGTGCCGAAGACGGGCTGAACCTGGAGCGGATCGAGGCGATGGCGCAGAGCCCGGAGCTGGACGCGCATGTGTTGCCTGTGGAGCTGGGCCTGGCGGATTTGCCGAAAGTGACCTGCACAGAGATGTCTGCGGCCCGATTGCGCAATGGCAATGCCGCGCCTGTGGTGGGCCATGATCTGGAATTTGGCGCGGAATGCTGGGCCGCGTGCGATGGCAAGCCGGTGGCGATTGGGCGATACCGGGCCGGGTCCCTTGATCCCGCGCGGGTGTTCAACCTTGCGGGCGTGGAATGACCCGGGCGGATGATCTGCATGATCCCGGCGGGAAGGTGCGCCTGAAACTGCCCGATGGTGTGATTGGCGGCGCGCGTTTCTCGACATGCGGGCGGTACCGACAGGCGCTGACGCGGGATTGGACGCCCACCGGCGCGACCCCACGCGCGGTGCTGTTTGTGGGCATGAACCCATCTGTTGCGGCGGCGGATGTCTCTGACCCGACATGCCACCGGGAGCTGATGTTCGCGCAGGATTGGGGCTTTACCCGGTATCTCAAGGGCAATGTTCTGGATTGGCGCGCGACCTCGCCCAAGGATATCCCCCATGACCCGGGCGAGGCGTGCAGCGCCGAGAACCTGCCGGTCTTGCGCGAGATGGCCCGTGAGGCCGACCTGATCATCATGGCCTTTGGCAAGCTGCACAAACGCCATCACGGCGTGCTGGACGCGGTGACCACGGCGATGGTCGATAGCGGCAAACCATTGCAGTGCCTGGGTTTGAACAAGGACGGATCGGCCAAGCACCCGCTGTATTTGCGCAAGGACACAAAGCCCATGCCGTTTCCGACCAGATAGGACACGGCCAAAGAAAAAGGCGCGCCGATCATGGCGCGCCTTTTCTTAGTTTATTGCGACTGGTTACTCATCTGTATCAAGCGACAGCGCCACAAAACGCGGGTCGCCGGCGCGGCGCACGAGCAGCAGCAGGGATTTGCGCCCGGCCTCTTTCGCCTCGCTGATGCGGTCCTCCAGATCGGATACAACGCGCAGTTTCTGTTGGCCGGCCTCGGTGATCACATCACCTGCGCGCATGCCTTTTTCATAGGCCTCGGTCAGCGTGTCCACATCGGTGACCACCAGACCTTCGGCATCATCGGCCAGCTCAAGCTGTTCGCGCAATTCATCTGTCACAGGCGTCAGTGTGAGGCCAAGAAACACCTCTTCCACTGGGTCTTCGCTCTCATCCTCGGCGCCCGGCTGTGCGGCGGGGATCACACCTTCGGCCACTTCGCGGCGGCCCAGCGTGACCTTCAGCGTCTGCGTCTCACCTTCACGGAAGACGATCACGCGGACGGTCTTGCCCACTTCGGTGTTGCCCACCCGGCGCACAAGGCTGCGCGTGTCGGACACTTCGGCGCCGTCAAAGCTCATGATCACGTCACCGGCGAGCATGCCGGCATCCGCAGCTGGGCCTTCGGGCACATCGGTCACAAGCGCGCCCGATGCCTTATCAAGGCCCATCGCCTCGGCCACATCATCGGTCACGTCCTGGATGCGCACACCCAGCCAGCCGCGACGGGTTTCGCCGAATTCGCGCAGCTGATCGACCACGCGGGTCACCACGTTGGAGGCCATGGAAAAGCCGATGCCGATGGAGCCGCCTGTGGGGCTGAGGATCGCGGTGTTCACGCCCACAACCTCACCATCGAGGTTAAAGAGCGGACCACCAGAATTGCCCCGGTTGATGGCCGCGTCCGTCTGAATGTAGTCATCATAGGTGCCGCTGAGCGCCCGGTTGCGCGCCGACACGATCCCGGCGGAGACAGAGAAGCCCTGACCCAGCGGGTTGCCCACGGCGACCACCCAATCGCCCACACGGGCGGTGTTGCTGTCGCCAAAGGTGACAAAGGGCAGCGGTTCATCGGTGTCGACCTTCAACAGCGCGATGTCGGTCTTGGGATCGGTGCCGATCAGTTCGGCCTCAAGCTCTTCTCCTGAGAAGAATTCGATGATGATCTCATCGGCGGATTCGATGACGTGGTTGTTGGTGACAACATAGCCGTCTTCAGAGATCACAAAGCCAGAGCCCAGTGCAGAGCTGCGGCGGGGGCGATCCCCGTTGCGATCCTGGAATTCGCGGAAGAAATCCTCAAACGGGGAGCCTTCGGGCACGATCGGGGTTTGGTTCGTGCTTTGGGACACGACCGTGGATGTGGTGATATTCACCACCGCCGGGCTGACCCCTTCGGCCAGATCGGCAAAGCTTTCTGGCCGGGCTTGTGCGACAACCGCCTGCGCCAGGATCAACACGCTGGCCAGCAGCGTCAGCCACACGGCGCGCACAGACATGCGTTGATCAAATGAGAGAGTGCTTACATTTCCTATCAATGGATTATTCCTCCGGTTTCGCCGGCCTTTTTGGGTCGGGAGTATTTTGCCTCTGCTCTTGAACTTAGGAACGCATGCGGCATTCGCAAAGTCCAGTAATGATTGTCACGGCCATGTGAAACGAATGTTAACACATCAACGGCTCATGCCCCAAGGTAATGGGCGCACCACACGAAGATCAGGCCCAGCACGATACAGAAGAAACCAATCAGGCGTCGCGCCTCAATGGACAGCTCGCGCAGGGCGGCCAGCAATTGTTCCAACAAAGAAGGGGCCAGTGCATAGACCAGCCCCTCCAGGATAAGCACCAGCCCAAGGGCCAGAAGCACGTATTCCATTCAGATCCGCGCCATCACTGGGAGACTTGCGCCGTCCCCGTGAGACCGGCCCCGGAATTTGACGACGCATCATTGATGGCCGCTGCGCCCTGATCAGACCGCAAGTAGTTGAAGAACTCACTGTCGGGCGACATCACCATGGAGGAGTTCGACCCTCTGAGCGCTTTGCGATACGCGTTGAGCGAGCGGTAGAATTCAAAGAATTCCGCATCCGCACCAAAGGCCTGCGCAAAGATCGCGTTGCGGCGGGCGTCGGCCTCACCTCGGATGATCTCGGATTCGCGCGTGGCGTCTGAGGTGATCTCAATATTGGTACGATCCGCTTGCGCGCGAACACGCTGCGCGGCCTCGTTACCACGGGCGATCTCGTCCGCGGCTTCCCGTTCACGCTCAGCGCGCATCCGGGCAAAGGTCGCATCCAAGTTCTGGCTTGGCAGATCGGTCCGCTTCAAGCGCACGTCGATGATTTCCACGCCCAGTTCGTTGGCCTGTGCAATCGCCCCGTTGCGGATGCGCAGCATGAGTGCGGCCCGGTCCGAGCTGAGGATGTCATTGGAGGCCACAGAACCCAGGATTTCCCGTGTCTGCGCGCGCAGGATGGAGTCGATGCGATCCTCCGCAGCGGTGATGCCACCGACACCAACGGCCTGGCGGAACTGTTCCACATCGGTGATGCGGTAGCGCGCAAAGGCGTCAACCACGAGACGACGATCATCCAGCGGTGTGACTTCGAGCGGGTCGATGTCACGGCTGAGGATCCGGTCATCATAGCGCACGACCTCTTGGATGAGCGGGATCTTGAAGGCGATGCCCGGCTCTTCCTTGACGTTCACGACACGGCCAAACTGCAGCACGAGACCTTTCTCACGTTCGTCCACGATAAACACAGACGACAGACCGAGCGCGATGATCACAGCCACGATGGGCAGAAGATAAGTTGTCTTTTTCATATCACTGCGCTCCTGCAGGGCGACGCAATTCGTTGAGCGGCAGATACGGCACAATGCCCTGCGCGCCACCGGCTGCATCGTCGAGAATGATCTTGTCTATGTCGCCCAGCACGTCTTCCATCGCTTCGAGGTAGAGACGTTTGCGCGTCACTTCGGGCGCCTTTTGATACTCACCCAAAACGGCGGTAAAGCGGCTGGCCTCACCTTCGGCCTCGTTCACGACCTGGGCGCGGTAGGCTTCGGCCTCTTCGAGTGTTTGCGCGGCTTGACCACGGGCTTCCGCGAGGACACGCGCGGCGTAGGCATCGGCCTCTTTCTCAAGCCGGTCACGTTCCTGTTCGGCGGCCTGAACGTTACGGAAGGCATCGATCACCTGCTGTGGCGGGTCGGCCTTGTCAAAGTTCACGCGGATGATGTTCACCCCGCTGTCATAGCTGTCGAGTGTCAGCTGAATGAGGTCTTCGAGCCGCGAGGCAATCACACCGCGATCCCGGTTGAGGATCGGGGCGAGGTTGGTCTGGGCGATGATCTCCCGCATGGCGGATTCAGACACCGCGCGGATCGACTGACGCGGATCACGCAGGTTGAAGAGGAACTTCGCCGGGTCATTGATGTTCCAGACCACCTGGAAATCAATGTCGACGATGTTTTCATCACCTGTCAGCATCAGACCGGCCTCAGAGCCGCGACCACCCACACCGATATCTTCGTTCTGTTCCCGCGTCACGGCGAGCTTTTCATACGTCACGAGAGGCCAGGGCGCGAAGTTCAGACCGGGATTGGCGGTGCGGTAATATTCACCCAGGAACAGCTCAACAGACTGTTCTTCCGGGCGGACCGTGTAGAAGCTGGCCGCAGCCCAGAGCACCACGGCGATCAGACCGCCGATGATGAACGTGCCGCGCCCAAAGGCCGGCCCGCCATCGCCACCGGTGCCGCCTGTGCGGTTGCCACCGCCACGGCCGCCCATCAGAACGCGCAGTTGATCCTGGCCTTTGCGCACCAGTTCGTCGATCTCAGGCATCTGCTGAGGGCGCTCAGGTGGGCGTCGGTTCCCGTTGTTGCCGCGGCGATCATCGTCATCCCCGCCGCCCGAATTTCCGCCGCCCCAGGGACCGCCAGAATTTCCAGCCATATATACGTTTCCTTTGTTAACCTGCCGTGATCGGCTTTGTTCCTTAAACTGTGTAATGTGGCGCGATTTTCAAGCGCTTCTGACCGGCTCTTTCAGTGTCACGATCTCTTCGGACATGGTAGGGTGTACGGCACAGACCCGGTCGAAATCTTCTTTTGTTGCGCCCATTTTGACAGCAATGCCCGCCAGTTGGATCATTTCACCCGCTGCCGGCGCGACGATATGACAGCCCAGAACCTTGCGGGTTTCCTGACTGACAATCAATTTCATCAAAACTCTGTTGGTGCGCCCGGCAAAGCTTTGCTGCATGGGTTTGAAGGATGTGGCGTAGACATGGATGGGCTCTTGATCGCGGGCCTCTTCCTCGGACAGGCCCACGGTGCCCATCTCGGGCTGGGTAAAAATCGCCGTCGGGATCAGGTCATGATCCACCGGCGTGGGGTTGCCATTGAACACGGTTTCGACAAAGGCCATGCCCTCTCGGATGGCCACGGGCGTGAGGTTCACCCGGTCGGTCACATCGCCAATGGCATAGATCGAAGGCACGGCCGTCTGGCTAAATTCGTCCACCACGATTTCCCCACGGCGACCGAGTTTCACTCCCACCTCTTCCAGACCCATATCGGCCGTATTGGGATCGCGCCCGGTGGCAAACATCACCTGTTCGAACACCATCTCGGTGCCATTGGTGGCCTTCACGCGGTAGCCGCCATCGACAGGCGTCATTTCAAGGATGTTGGTGCCAAGGCGCAAATCGACCCCGTTCTGGATCATCTCTTCGGCCACAAGCCCGCGCGCTTCTTCGTCAAAACCGCGCAGGATCTGCGCCCCGCGATAGTATTGGCAGACCTTCACGCCCAGACCGTTCATGATGCAGGCAAATTCACAGGCGATGTAGCCGCCGCCGATGATCAGCATGGACTTGGGCAGGGTTTCGAGGTGAAAGATGTCATCACTGACGATGCCATGCTCCGCGCCGGGCAGGTCAGGTCGCACCGGGTGACCACCTGTGGCGACAAGGATGTGCTTGGCTGTGTGGGTCTCGCCTGTCGAGAGCCGCACCGTATGCGCATCATTGATCACCGCGCGGGCATCATAGGTGGCGACACCGCTGTTCTTGAGCAGGTTGCGATAGACGTTTTCCAGCCGATCAAGCTCTGCCGTCAGTTTGCTGTGAAATGTGTCCCAGCTGAAATCGCCAATCTGCGCGTCCCAGCCATAGGACCCGGCGTCTTCCACGGCGCCAGCATACTCACTGGCGAAAACCATCAGTTTCTTGGGCACGCAGCCCCGGATCACGCAGGTGCCGCCATAGCGGTCATCCTCGGCCAGGGCGACCTTGGCCCCCGTTGCCGCCGCCACGCGCGCCGCGCGCACGCCGCCGGACCCGCCGCCGATGACGAAAAGATCGTAGTCAAATGCCATAGAGTGCCGCCTTAGTCTTGCAGGTCGGAGAACAGGTTGTCGGCCTCAACAAAATCAAGGCGATCCTCTTCTACAGTGCCTTCGTTGATATCGCGGGTTTCGACCCGGCCATCGCCGTGGCCCAGAACCACGATGTCGCAGATATCCATGAAGAGCCCGTTTTCAACCACGCCCGGGATCTGGTTGAGGACCGAGGCCAGTTGCCGCGCGTTGCCAATGCGGCCCAGATGCAGATCGAGGATGTAGTTGCCTTCATCGGTCACATAGGGCTGCGACCCGTTCATGCGCAGGGTCGTGTCGCGGCGTAACACATCCATGGAAATCAGAAATTCTTCGATCAGGCTCTTGGTGGTTTGCCAGCCAAAGGGGATCAATTCGACTGGCAAGGGAAAGGCGCCGAGCGTGCCCACCTCTTTGCCCACATCGGCGATCACAATCATCTGATCAGAGGCCGTGGCCACGATCTTTTCCTGCAAGAGCGCGCCACCACCGCCTTTGATCAGGTTCAAGTCGGGGTCAAACTCATCCGCGCCGTCGATGGTGATGTCGAGCCATTTCGCCTCATCGAGGCTGATCACCTCAATGCCCACATCGCGCGCCAGTTCCGCTGTGCGTGTGGAGGTGGGCACGCCGCGAATGTTGAGACCATCCTCGCGCACCAACTCCCCCAGACAGCGCACCATCCAGGCGGCCGTGCTGCCGGTGCCCAGACCCACGCGCATGCCGTCTTCGACATAATCAACGGACCGTTTGGCCGCGACGAATTTCGCTTTGTCGATTGGTGACAATTCCCCGGACATGGCAGCGTCTCCCCAGAAGCACTGACAGGCTTATAGAGCCTTTGATACTTGGGGGCGAGGGGCAATCTGGCGAAGGCGGTTCAGGTTTGGGCAAGATACATCACGTTCGTTTTGCGCCACCCCGTTTTGCATGAAGGCGCATGACTGCTGTTGTGGTCAAGTAGGGGGCAAGCTGCCGTTCAGACTTTTCGCGACACAGCCGCGCATCGTCAGGCCGCGGATTGGCGATCCATCCGTCGATCAATGCGCTTTATCGTGCCATGTCATTGCCAAATCCGAGCCGCGCCCAGCCTCACCCAATCGCCAGTCCGGGGGGCGGCCTGGCGATGCGCGGCGGCCCGGGGGGCCTTGATTCCGCGCCGCTTATGACAACGGGTTCAAATGTCAGGATTGCAGGACCAAGCCGCCTTAAGCTACCTTCATTTGAAGGTCCGCTTTGATAGTGTTGCGCGGAGGCATTGCTGTTCCTCCGCGCGTAATGAAGTCACTCAGGTTTAGTAGTGTAATCCATATCTATTGCTTCTGGCCCAACCGCT
>JBCCDT010000053.1:0-25314 GCA_039030635.1 Pseudomonadota bacterium | reverse complement strand
TTCCCCGAACTGCGTGGATGACACATTCGTCTTGGTGGCAAAGGCCCCGATCAGCCAGCCATTGTTGAATTCCCGCGCCACCTCAAGCGTGGCCCCCCAATCGCCCGCAAGGTAACGGCCCGCGTGGACATTGGCCTGGAACCCATTGTTGAACTGGTAATAGGCCGACAGATGTCCGTTCACATGGGGGATCGTCCCGCCCGGTGTCGTGTGGCTGTCAAACCCGAACTCCTGGTTGGAATCGCGCAGCTGCACCACGTTCACCTCTGCCCCGATGGCCAAACGGCTGTCCACCGGCTTCCAAAGCACCTCGCCGGAAACACCGGCATATTGCAGTTCAAAATACCCGATCGTGGCCCGCCCGTACCAATCCGGCGCGATGCGGGCGAATTTGGTCAGGGTCAGTTGGTCAATCGTCGGGCCAAAGCGGAAGTTATAGGCCGCAATCGTCGTCCGCACGCGCGGCAACTGCGAATTTGAGGGTCGATTGATATCGCGCAGGTTACCGAAAAGACGCACCGAGGTAGACCCGTCAATCCGCCATCCATTGCCCAGGTCATAGCTCGCCCGCGCGCGCAGACGCAGGTCGGCACGGAACGGGTTGTCAGGATCAAAGGTCGAAAACCGCAGCGTCGGCGCAATGCTCCAGGTGAATTGCGGATAGATATCTGCCGCAGGCTCGGGAACATCGCCAAAGCGGATGCTGTCGGTAAAGCTCGCCGCCAGCAGCGCCTGATCTTCTTTCTCGTATTCCAGCCGTTCCAGATCACTGCGCCGCATCGACGTGGTCATCAGCGGGATACCGTTGTTTTCCACCGTGACGTGGAACATCTCCACCGACGGGGGCAGGATCCGGCTCATGATCCGCATGGTCCGGCCAAGCGCCTGCGCCTCCGACAGGAAAATCCCGTTCTTGATGCGCACATGCGCCTCACGGCCGGTGATCTTGGTGCCGATCAGCTCCAGCCCTTCTTCCTCGATAAAGTTCTTGAGGCCCGCCGACAGCACTGTCTGCTCCACCGGGTTGGCGGCCCAGCCCAGATCGTTGATCCGCGCCGGATCGCGCACCGCCACAGGCAGTGGCGCGGGCCCTTGCGTCTCGGTCGGCGGTTTGCGCGGGTTGAGCGAGACATTGACCGTCAAACCCACTTCGCGCCCATGCACGGAAAACAGCCGCAACAGCAGGTTGTCCGCAGCCTTATAGGTCAGCGCCATGTTCCAAGGCGTGTCGCGCACGAACACACCCTGCTGGTTCTCAAAATCGTAATTGTCCGAGGAATATTCAGCGCTGAAACTGATCTTGTCAGTCACCTCATAGCTGAACCCGCCAAACAGCGCCATGTCACCGGCAAAGTAATCGCTGAACCGGAAATTACCGCCCGTGCCCACACCCGCGAAGGAGAACCCCGGGCGCGACCGGACGGTTGCAAAGCTGTTATAGCTGCCAAGCCGGCCCCAGCCGACACCCCCCGTCACCCGAAGCCGATTGCCCAATTGCTTGGTCGCCACGATGTATTCGCTCGACAAAACACCGGTGCCCAGAAAATCCTGCAGGCCAATGGCCACACCCGGCAGGTAGTCCGTCTCCTCCAAAAGGCGCAGGCGGACGTCAAAACTCCGATCATAATAGATGTCGAAAACCGGGGTAAGGTCATCAATCCCGATATACCGAAAGCTGCCCGTCAACCACGGGGTCAGCTGAAAGGTGGCCGTGTTCCGGGTATAGCCCTCAAAATGCGACACATTGATTGAGATTTGCCCATCCGGCGCCATCTCGGCGGTGGGCATATCGATCAGCCCGCTGGGCACGCCATAGGTGTTGGTGACGGTGGTCGTCAGCCGCGGGTCTTCCGCAAGCGCAGGGAACGCAAGCCCTGCCAGCAAGGTCAAGGTAAGACCAATCCTACGGATCACGAAAAAACTCCACCAGCCTCGGCATTTTCTTTCGCTCAACCATAGCGAAACAGTCGCGCGGCAACAACGAAACAATCCAAAATTTTGGTGATACGGCGGATCGTTGCGGCTCAGGGGCCACGCTCGACCACCCCTAGATAAGCCAGATCACAGCCAGAGTGATACCAGACCCTGCGGCGGCGGCGATCCCGGCCCACAGAAAGTAACTCAATCGTGAGGGTTTGGGCGGCTCTTCCTCGGCCTGCGATTGGCGCAAAAGCGCCGCCTCGACAATGCCCGGCAGGCGCGGCCCGTAACGCGCCAGCACCTCAACCGTGCGCCTGAGATCGCGCAGCGCGGCACGCGGCCCGACATTGAGGCGGATATATTCCTCCACCACCGGCTTTGCGACCTGCCAGATGTTGATCTGCGGGTTCAGGGACCGCGCCACCCCCTCAACCACCACCATGGTCCGCTGCAACAAGATCAGCTCGGTGCGCGTCTCCATCCCGAAACGTTCCGTGACTTCAAAGAGATAGCTCAGCAATGACCCCATTGAGATCTGAGAGGCATCCATCCCGAAAATCGGCTCACCCACGGCGCGCAAGGCGCGGGCAAACTCATTCACGTCCCGGTCCGCAGGCACGTAACCTGCCTCAAAATGCACCTCCGCCACCCGCTGATAGTCACGGCGGATGAACCCAAACAATATCTCGGCATAGACTTTGCGCGTATACTCATCGATGTAGCCCATGATCCCAAAATCAAAGGCCACGATATCGCCATTGGGTCCAACCTTCAGGTTGCCCTGATGCATGTCCCCGTGAAAATACCCGTCGCGCAGCGCGTGGCGCAAAAACAGTTGCAGCACCCGCTCGCTCAGCTCCACCCGGTCATGCCCGGCCCCGTCCAGCGCATCATTGTCGCCCATGGGCTGCCCTTCGACCCAGGTTTGCGTCATCACCCGGCGCGAAGACAGGTCCCAGGCCACCGATGGCACCGAAAACCCCGCATCCTTGGCCGTGTTTGCCCCAAATTCCGAGGCCGAGGCGCTTTCGAGGCGCAGGTCCAACTCCCCCAGAACCACCCCTTCGAAATGCGCGATCACGTCCGTCGGGCGCAAACGCCGCGACGAGGGCGACAGCAGCTCAATCGTGGAGGCGGCAAAATAAAACGCGTCGATGTCTTTGCGAAACGCCTTCTCGATGCCAGGGCGCAGCACCTTCACGGCCACTTTCTCCCCTGTCCTGAGCCGGGCCTGATGCACCTGCGCGATCGAGGCCGCCGCGATCGGATCGCTGAAATCATCGAACATCTCTTCGACCGGGCGGCCCAGCTCTTGGGTGATGGAGGCTTTGGCCGTGCGCACGTCAAAGGGCGGCAGCTTGTCTTGCAACACGCGCAATTGCTGCGCCAAATCACTGCCCACGATGTCCGGCCGCGTCGAAAAAATCTGCCCGAATTTGATATAGGCCGGGCCAAGTGCCGTGAGCGCGCGCACGGTCGGCGGCTCTTTGGGGTTGCCGCGATAGCCCAGCCATTGAAACGGCCAGCCGACAACGCGCACCGCGCCCCGCACCAAAGGCGGCGCATCCATCGCGTTTAGGATCTCGGCCATCGCGCCCGTGCGCTCCAATGTGGCCCCGGTGCGCACCAGCCGCAAAAGGTTATGGGGGCCGCGCATGGCCTAAAGCTTCCAACCCGAATGCAGCGCCACGATGCCCATGCTCAGATTGCGGTATTTCGCATTCTCGAATCCGGCCGCGCGGACCATGCCAAGAAACGTCTCTTGATCTGGGAATTTACGAATAGATTCAACAAGATACTGATAGCTGTCCCGATCGCCCGTGATCATCTTCCCCGCCTGCGGGATAAAGTTGAACGAATAAAGATCATAAGCTTTCTGCATCAACTCATTGGGCAGCTGGCTGAACTCCAGCACCATTAACCGCCCGCCGGGTTTCAGCACGCGAAACGCCTCATTCAGCGCATCTTGCGGCCGCGTCACATTCCGAATGCCAAGGCTGATCGTGTAGACATCAAACGTGTTATCTTCAAACGGCAGCGCCATCGCATCGCCCACCAGCCACGAAAGCCTGTCACCCATGCTTTCGGCTTCGGCCCGTTTGCGCCCCTCAATCAGCATATCCTCGGTCAGGTCCACCACCGTGGCATGGGCCTCGCCCGCGCGTTTGAGAAACCGAAACGCGATATCCCCGGTACCGCCCGCCATATCAAGAAGGGTCTGCCCCGGTCGCGGCACCAACCAATCCATCATCGCATCTTTCCAAAGCCGATGAATCCCGAGGCTCATAACGTCATTCATCACGTCATACTTGGACGCCACAGAGGTAAACACACCCTGCACACGGCCCGCTTTCTGATCCTCGGGGATATCTTCAAACCCGAAATGGGTGGTTTTGTCTGTCATGGGATGGTGCGGCCCTTGCCGTTATCTGTCAGTCCTCTTTTATAGGGCTGTTCCAGCGGGTTACAATCCGCCCGATTGCCACGGAAAAGAGACTTGCATGCCTGAACTGCCCGAAGTGGAAACCGTGCGACGCGGCTTGATGCCGGTGATGGAGGGCCACGTGATCGCCCAGGCGGACGTCAACCGCCCCGATCTGCGCTGGCCTTTTCCCGACCAGATGGCACAGCGCTTGACGGGTGTCACCGTGCAGCAGCTAAGACGCCGCTCCAAATACATCCTCGCCGATCTCAGCTCGGGTGAGACGCTGCTGATCCATCTTGGCATGTCCGGTAGGATGCTGATTTCGGGCGATCCGTTGGGGCAATTTGTCCATGATCACCCCGCACCGGAAAAACATGACCACGTGGTGTTTCATATGAAAAACGGCGCGCGGATCACCTTCAACGATCCCCGCCGCTTTGGCGCGATGGACCTGATGGACACGGCCACCGCCGATCAACACAAGCTTCTGAGCGTGATCGGCCCCGAACCCTTGGGGAATGCCTTTGATGAAACCTATCTCATCGCCGCCCTCAAAGGCAAAAACACCCCGATCAAAGCCGCCCTTCTGGATCAGCGGATCGTCGCGGGGCTTGGCAATATCTACGTCTGTGAGGCGCTTTTTCGCGCGGGCATTTCCCCCAAACGCCGTGCCGGTGCCATCTCCAAACCCCGTGTGGCGGCCCTTGTGCCGATCATCCGTCAGGTCCTTATGGAGGCGATAGAGGCGGGCGGATCCTCCCTGCGAGATTTCAAACAGGCGGATGGCGAACTGGGCTACTTCCAACATCGCTTTGATGTTTACGGGCGCGAAAATGAACCTTGCCGCAAACACGCATGCACCGGCACCGTCACGCGCGTTGTGCAATCGGGCCGCTCCAGCTTCTACTGCGCGCGCTGCCAAAAGTAAGGTTGAACCCGGTGCGGCGGCTGCTAGGCTGCACGAGACCAAATTGAGGAGCGCCAAATGGGGTATGAAACCATCATCGTGGATGTCGAAGACCACGTCGCCCTGATCAAACTCAACCGCCCGGACGCGCTCAATGCGTTGAACGCGCAACTGCTTGATGATCTGATGACCGCGCTGCGCAAAGGTGAGGCGGACAAAAACGTGCGCTGCTTCGTGATCACCGGCTCGGACAAGGCCTTTGCCGCCGGCGCCGACATCAAGATGATGAGTTCCAAGAACTTCACCGAAGTGTTCAGCGAAGATCTCTTTGGCGAGGTGGCCGATGTTTTCGCCCGCACGCGCAAACCCATCATCGCAGCCGTCAGTGGCTATGCGCTGGGCGGTGGGTGTGAGCTGGCGATGATGTGCGATTTCATCATCGCGTCCGAAAGCGCGAAATTCGGCCAGCCAGAGATCAATCTGGGCGTGATGGCGGGGCTTGGCGGCTCGCAACGGCTGACCCGCTTTGTTGGCAAATCCAAGGCCATGGAAATGAACCTGACCGGGCGCTTCATGGATGCCGCTGAGGCCGAAAGCTGTGGTCTGGTGTCCCGCGTGGTGCCGGTGGACAAACTGCGCGAAGAGGCGCTGGGCGCTGCCGAAAAAATCGCTGAGAAATCCATGATTTCGGTGATGGCGGTGAAAGAGGCCGTGAACCGATCCTATGAGGTACCGCTGCGCGAAGGGCTGCTCTATGAACGCCGCATGTTCCACGCGCTCTTTGCGACCGAGGATCAAAGCGAAGGCATGGCGGCCTTTGTGGAAAAGCGTGTGGCGCGGTTCGAAGACAAATAAACCCGCGCCTCACCGCGCGCTGGGGTTTGAGTATTTTTGGAAAGATGAAGTCGGGACGCGTAAGGCCCCGGGGCAGGGAGGGCGCTTTAACGCGGTGCCTCCAGAACCACGCGCACGCGATCGCGAAAATGCGGCACGGCATCGGGGGCCGTCACAAACTCCCATGGCGGCATCAGCCACCAGCCCTGGCCTTCATCGCCAAAGACAATGTCATCCGCCCGTTCAGCGCTTAGATACGCCGCATAGAACCAGGCCCGTTTCGGCGCGGTGTAAAATCGCGGTTGCTGCAAATCGGACGCCGAAAGCACCAGACCTAACTCCTCTTCCACCTCGCGCAAGACGCAGGCCTGAGGTGTCTCGCCCGGCTCCCGCATCCCGCCCGGCAGATCCACGCACCCCGCAAAAGGCAGACCGGGTTTGTCATCGCGCCGGATCACCGCCAACCGGTCGCCGAGGAACAGCACCAGTTTGGCCCCGTCAAATTCCTCTTCTGCTGACAGTTTTTGGTCGGTCATCTGCCCCCGCCTCTCGCGCTTGTCGCGCCTGTGTCCTATACTGTACCCGCGTCCCTCTCAAACCATGTGACCCATGCCCGCCCTTTGCCGTGCCTGCCTTGCCACTTTCGACACCGGGTCACGCTGTCCCAGTTGCGGCAGCCCGCGGGTCACGCAGCATCCTGAGCTTTTTGATCTCTCCATCGCGCATATGGATTGCGATGCCTTCTATGCCAGCGTGGAAAAGCGCGACAATCCCGAATTAAATGACAAGCCGGTGATCATCGGCGGCGGGCGGCGCGGGGTGGTCTCGACCGCCTGCTATATCGCGCGCATTCGCGGCGTGCGGTCGGCCATGCCGATGTTCAAGGCGCTGGACCTGTGCCCCGATGGGGTGGTGGTGCCCCCACGGATGGAGGTCTATGCCAAAGTCTCCCGCCAGATCCGCGCGATGATGGAGGAGCTGACGCCGGCCATTGAACCGCTCTCGCTCGATGAGGCGTTTCTGGATCTCACCGGCACCGCGCGTCTGCATGGCGCGCCCCCTGCCGTGATGCTCGCGCGGCTCACCAAACGCATGCACGACGAGCTTGGCGTGACAGGCTCGGTCGGGCTCTCTCATAACAAGTTTTTGGCCAAGGTTGCCTCTGACCTCGATAAACCGCGCGGGTTTTCCGTGATTGGCGCGGCTCAAACGCAGGACTTTCTGCGCCCGCAACCGGTCAGCCTGATCTGGGGTGTGGGTCAGGCCACGCGACAGGCGCTTGAGGCCGCGGGCATTCGCACCTTCGCCGATCTTTTGCGCTGGGAGCGGGAAGATCTGACCGCGCGCTTTGGCGCCATGGGGGAGCGGCTCTGGCACCTGGCGCGCGGGCAGGATCATCGCCGCGTCACCGCCCATGAGCCGGTGAAATCCATTTCCAATGAGACCACGTTTTCTGAGGACACCGCCAATCTCGACATCCTCGACGGGCATATCTGGCGCATGGCCGAGAAAGTGTCGGATCGGGCCAAGGCCAAGGATCTTGCCGGTCGGGTTGTGACGCTCAAGCTCAAGCGCGCGGATCATTCGATCATCACCCGCCGCCACGCGCTGCGCGATGCCACGCAGATGGCCGATATGATCTATCACGAGGCCCGCGCCCTGATGGATCAGGTCACCCATGATGCGCCCTACCGTTTGATCGGTGTGGGGCTGTCGCATCTGGTGTCGTCTGAGCAGGCGGATCTGTCTGGCGATCTGCTCGACCCCGGCGCGCGCGTGCGCGGTCAGGCGGAGCGGGCCACCGATGAAATCCGCCGCAAATTCGGGGGCGACGCCATCATCAAGGGTCGCGCCCTGCGGTGAGCCTTAGCCGCGACGCGCCTCGATCAGATCATATGTCCCGTCCTGAAAGCGCGCGTAAAGCACGTCTACCTCAGAGTCCGGGCGCGTGAAGAGCACAAATTCCGACCCGCAGCGCGCGATAAAGAGCGGCGCATCGGGCGCCACCTCAGTTTCGCCCAGTTGCGCGTCATAGAGAATGCGGCTCGCCTCCGTGGTGTCCAAAACAGGCGACCGGCACCCGTCAAACATGTCCTGGACCACCGCGTGTTGCTGCATTTTGGCTGTGCTTTTGATCTGCGCGTCAGAGCCCGTACCCGAGATCAAAATGAGAGGAAGAAGAATAGAGATTTGCATCGCCGACACCTAAAAAAGCCATCAATTAATAGGTCAGTAATCCTGAACTAGTTGGATGACATCATTCGGCAAATGCTTAGGGCAAAAAGATCAAGAAAACCCTTACGCGGGCTTACTCAGCGGCCAGGGATTTCTGCAACGGCCGGCCAATACGCGCGATATCAGCCACAATGCCGTCGATCAGCTTGCAAAACGGCTCAAACCCGTGATGCGGGCGAATTTGACGCTCATCCATATACAGCGAACGGTCAATTTCGATTTGGATCGCATGGACCCCGCTGGAGGGGCGTCCGTAATGCTGGGTCACATAGGCCCCTGCAAAGGGCGTGTTGCGCGTCACGGTCAGGCCTGCGGCATGAAAGGCATCTTCGACCAGCCCGACAATCAAATCGCTGGCCGCCGCCCCAAACCGGTCGCCCAAAACCACATCCGGGCGGGGCGCGCCGGTTTGGGCCACGCTGTCCATCGCCTCATGCGGCATGGAATGACAATCGAGCAAGATCGCCTGACCAAACATCTCCTTGGCGTGGTCCAACTCGGCCCGCAGCGCGGTGTGATAGGGGCGCCAAAAGCTGTCGATCCGGCGCTGTGCCTCGGCGCGGGTGATCTTGCCGGAATAAATCGCCTTGCCGTTGGACACGACACGCGGGACCACGCCCAGGCCTGAGGCCACGCGCGGATTATGCCCGGACCGGCGCACGCCTTGGATCAGCGCGGGGTCCAACTCATCCTCGGAACGGTTCACATCCACATAGGCGCGCGGCATCCCCGCCGTCACCAAAGGCGCACCATGCTCGGGGGCAGAGCTGAACAGCGTGTCGACAAACGCATCCTCAGAGCTGCGAATCGCGTGTTTGTCGAGCACGGTCTGGCGCATGAAACTATTGGGATAGACGCGCCCGGAATGGGGCGAGGCGAACACCACGCAGGTGTTGCGGTCCATGGGTTGATGGACATGATACGCCTTATGTGACATCTGCTCTCCTTATCAGGGTATAACATATCGCGAAACTGGCGATCTAAAAGCCCTTGATCCGCGACATCATTGCTTTTATACGGCGTGGGCGCTGGCGCGGTTTTCCCGCGCCCCATTCTTTTTGGGGCGAATGAAAGGTCGAACGTCGCTGGCGACACGGGCGATTAGCTCAGCGGTAGAGCACTTCGTTGACATCGAAGGGGTCACTAGTTCGATCCTAGTATCGCCCACCATAATGACTTGTCGCGCATCAGGCCTGTACTGGCGTGCGGCACCCGAAACCCCAGGCGTCCGGACTTATCCGCCCGCGCCGCGACAAAGAGGAGAGGACCATGAAGGTCAAGAACTCACTGCGTTCGCTGAAGAACCGGCATCGCGATTGCCGCGTGGTGCGCCGCAAAGGCCGCGTCTACGTGATCAACAAGACCCAGCGCCGGTTCAAAGCCCGCCAGGGCTAAGCCATCGCGTTTTGAATTGAGATGCCCCCGGTTTGGCCGGGGGTTTTTCTTTTGCAAGCCGCTCGTCCGCCCTGACGGGCAGTCTCGCTCATCGTTTCTTGCGCCCGACATTGGCGACCACGGATTTCAGCAGTTCTTCGATCATGTGCCGTTGATCATCGCTGAAGGAGGGCACCGCGATCTCCGGCTCCGGCCCGTCGAGATCCGCGCTGTCAAAAAGCACATCATCCTCAGGAAAGAACCGCGCGCGCAAAGCCTCATTCTCATCGTCAAACTGGGCCAGGATCTCGCGCGCCTGGGTGTTGCTCATCGCCCGCCCGGTAAAACGCGGCAGGTCCGCCACGGGCATCGACCGAAACACCGTCCGCGCATCCAGCCCTGGTATGCGCGTCACGATCTGCATCAGGTCCAGCATGTCGATATCGGGCGTCGGGTTGGCCGCCTCACCGGATGGCAGCTTGTCATCGGCCTCAATATCCAGCCCCAAAAGGCCCAGGAAATCCCGGATCACATCACCTTTCGGGAACCGCGCAGGCTCAAACCGGCGGAAATGAAACTCCGCCTCGGGAAAGGCCTGTTCCCATGTGTCGACAATCCGGCCGTATTCCCCTGTCGCGGTTCCGAACTTTGCTAAGTAATTTTCAAACCCTGGCGCGACCTTCCCGGTTTTCATCTTCTGTTTGTAATTGCTCTCAAAATACCGGTCCTGACGGCGAAAATAGGCGACGATCTTGGTGTCAAACCTCTCATCCATCGCGATCACATCGCGCAGTAGCGTGGGATCACCGCCTGTGAACATCTCCGAGCTGATCACCAGCGTGTCCGCCTCGCTCGCGGCAATGCGCGTCTTGATCGCCTCTCCGATCTCGGCTGCATCCGCCGCCACCCGCCCGCGCAAAGCGATGCCCAGATCATTGTAAGAGGCCCGCGCCCGCCGCACGAGGAAATCCACGCCCTTCGACGTCAGGTATTTATTGCGCTCCCGCGAATAGCGCTGCACCGCCGTCGACCCGGTCTTGGGCGTGCCGATATGAAGCCACAGCTGCCGCATCAGGCCACTTTCGCGCGCGTCACGCTCTCATACATCTCAAAATCCGCCGCAAATGCGCGCTCCACATTGCGCCGGTCCTTGGCCGTCAGCGCATCGCGATATGTGCCACTGCTGGATTTATGGCCCAAATGCTCACGCGTATCGACGATCTTCACGCTCCGGCCTTTCGCACCAAAAAGCGTGTCGATGATATGCGCGCGCGCCGCATCCATCTCTTCCACGCGCCCGATGAAATCATAATTCACCTGGCCAAAACTGATCTCCAGATGCTGTGGCCGCCAATGCCGGTCAATCAGCCGCGCGTCTTCATCTTGCGCGATCACATCCAGAAACGCGGGCAGGCTGATCTCTGTCTCCGGCGCCCGTCCCAGAACCTTGTTCAGATCCCGCCGGTGCCGCGTGTCACCCAAAAGCTTGTCTGACCACGCCGACACCGTCCGGCTCAGCGGCTCCCGGATGATGGTAAACCGATAGCACGGTCCAAAAAGCGCATCCTCCACCGTCGCCCAATCCAGCCCCCGCGCCCCTGCGCGCAGATAATCCGGCGGCAGGTTGTGCACGCCCTCCATGCTGATCTCCAGGCTCTCGTCTGCGCTCAACGCATGATGGATCTGCGTGATCAAAAGCGTCAGCACATTGGTGCAGGCCGCCTTGTGGTTCTTCATATACAGGAAATACGGCCCGCCAAAATCCTGCGCGGGCAGATGCACGTTCTGCAACAGATGCCGACGGCTTTGATAGTTCGGCAGGATATCGGCAAGCGTCCCCATCTCAGCCCTCTTCTGCCTCCGCCGCTTCGGCCTCAGCCAGACGTTCCGCCTTGGTGCGGGTTTTCACGCCGGGATGGCTATAGACCATATCGATGAACTCACCCCAATCGGTGCGTGCCTTGATGTCCTCAATCTTGGCCCGATGCCACGCGACACCTTGGTCATGCAATTCCTTGAGCACCGGATCGGAGAGCAGCTTGGCCCGCGCCTCCAGCATCCCCGGCACCAGCCGCATCATAGTGTCATCGCGCGTCTGGTTGGTGTTCATCGCGTCAAAATAATCCCGCCCCTGATCCAGCCGCACATGGTTGGTCCGCCCCCGGTCGCGCTTGACCAGGAAACTGTCACAACTGCGAATGGCATAGTGATGCATGCGCGCGAAAGCATGGGAAAACCCGGGCCAACAGCGCCATTTCACCTTATCCCCATCATAGGCCTGCCCGCCTGCATCCCGCCACGTCACATGGGCGTAAGGGCGCTCTGGATCGGGAGCTTGCTTGGGGTCCACATTGGGCCGATGCACGCCCATCATGTGAAACGCGCCATTGTTGCGGAATAGCGTCTTCAGCCCGGCCCCGCGGTAATTGGTAAACGCATCCTCAGGGGCGGCATGGAAAAACTGCTCCATCACCGGCACATCCTCATAATGGCGCCGAAACCCGTTGCCAAAAAGCTTCCAACAGACCGAGATCGCATCTGCAGGCCCGCTCGCCGTCACCAGATCGGGCAGGGTGGCCCCCTCGCGCAGGTTCAAAAACTCGTCGCAGTCACAGCAAATGACCCAGGTGGCACTCGCAAACCGCTCATGCTTGGGCGCCCCGCGCAACGCATGCCGCTGCGGCGACACCGGTTTGGCCTTGCGCCCCATAGGCCGGTCATTGTTGTCGACATGAGAGGCGATCCCCAGCTCATCCAACCGCCGCGCGATGTCATCCGTGCCATCATCGCAATCATTGGTGTAAATGAGGAAACTATCATACCCGATGGCCTGATTATGCGCGACCCATTCCAGCATAAAGGGCGCTTCATTCTTCATCGTGGTCACGGCCAGGAACGTCTCTTTGCCCTTCGCCATCTACGCCACCAATCCCAGCTTCTGGGCAATCTCCGGTAGGTCCGCCACCACCTCGGCGCGGGCCACATCCAACCGTTTGCGGTGCCAGGCGAGGCTCTCCTCATGCAAGTCCCGCAGCTTGGGCACCCGGGTCTTCAGATCCTCAATCGCGGCCCGCAACGCAGGTACATGCCGCTGAATGCTGACATTCTCCACGTGGTTGGCATTGAACGTCTCAAAATAGGAAAAATCGATCCGCTCGGCATCCGCGCTGTTGGCCGTGCCCCGGTAGCGCTTCATCAGGAAGGCCTCAGAGCTTTTGATCATGTAATGGTTCATGCTCACCAAGGCGTCGCCATAGCTGCCCTCGAAAGACCGCCACCCTTGGGTGATATATTGCGCCGGCATCTCCTCGCCCGAGCCATTGACCCATTTGAGCGGCACCAACCCGTTGCGAAAGCGCGGCGCATATTTGGGCCGGTGCACCCCCAACCGACGCACGCCACGGGGGCGAAACATGGTCTTGAACCCGGTATAGCGCTGAATGCGGTTCACGCCGGGCGGGGCAGAGCGGCTGAATTGCTCAATGATGGGCGCGTCCTCAAATTGCGTGACGCCCCCATTGCCAAACACCCGCCACGTGGCCGACAGCACATCCGCATCGTCAGATCTGCGCGCCTTCAACCCGGCAAAGAGCGCGCCCAAGCTCCCATCGCCTGCGTGAATGTTCAAAAACTCATCGGCATCCGCCACCAGGATCCAATCCGATCCTTTGACCTCATCCATCTTCCAGAACCGCTGATAGGCGCGGTTTTGCGGGTCCTCAGGCTCGCCCTTGATATGGTCTGAGTTCTCCAGATGCGTGATCTCACCCGCCGCATCCAGCGTGTCCAATATCTCCCGCGTCCTATCGAGGCTGTCATTGGAGGCCACGAAAACCCGCTCAAAGCCGATCAGCTTGTAATAGCTGATCCACTCCAACAGATACGGGCCCTCATCCTTGACGGTGCCCACAAGCGTGCAGGTGGGGAGACTGTCCATCATTGCCTCATGCTCTTTTTGCGAATGTGTAGCAGAGTGCCCATCACACGCCTAGCCCCTAGCACAGCAGGGTTTGACAGCGCGTGAACTCGGCCATGGATGACATCTGTCCTCGCCGCCCGCCCGCACCATGAGTATTTTTGGCAAGATGAAGCATCAGACATGTCCCCTGTTTCATCTTTCCAGAAATACTCCGGGGGTTTGGGGGCAGCGCCCCCAAGCGATGCAGACAGGCCAACACCGTTCAAAATGAAGCGAAAGAGCCACCACGACAGGTTGCGAGAAAACCGCCTTTCGGCTACTTTCTGACAAAAATATAAGAACGAGGCAGACAAAATGGCGGATCTCCCCCCCATTGGCGCATTGTGGATCGGTGGCTCTCTCACCTGGCTCGAACAGGTGTGTCTGAAATCCTTTGTCGATCAGGGTCACCCGACAATCCTCTACACCTATGGTGAGGTTCTGGGCGTGCCCGAGGGGGTCGAGGTGCGCGATGGCCGCGATGTGCTCGACACGGCCAATTTTCAAACCCATGCCCGCACCGGCTCGGTGGCGCTCTTTTCCGATCTGTTTCGTTTTCACATGATCGCCAAGGACCCCGACATCATCTATGTCGACACCGATGTTTATTCCGTCCGTCCGATCCCTGCGGATGAGAAATACGTCTTCGGCTACGAGACCTGGAATGACGAAAAGGGCAGGGGGCAGATCAATGGCGCGATCCTGCGGATGCCGCCCGACTGTCCGACGCTTCAGGGCCTGCTGGCCTTCACCGAAGAAACCCACCCCATTCCCGAATGGCTGCCCCCGCGCTTTCTCAAAGAGGTCAAGGCGCGCGCCGCCGCCGGTGACCCCATGGACGTGACCGAATTGCCCTGGGGCATCTGGGGCCCGCTGGGCGTGACCGCCTATCTCAACATGACCGGAGAGATGGAGCACGCGCGCCCCACCTCATATTACTACCCCATTCATTTCGCCGACAGGCGGGTCTTTACCCGGCGGCCCATCCACACGTGGAAACAAACGACCGACGACACCCGTTGCATCCATATCTGGGCCCCGATCAAACGTTTTTGCGCGCGCAAACACGGGGGCGTCCCGCCCAAAGGCAGCTTCCTCGATGAGCTGATGATCAAACACGGCATCGACGCCAGCCTGACCCCCATCGCCGATCAAAAAGACCGCTCGGTCGTCGCATGAACCAGATGGCGCCCGCACGACCCACGCTGTTTTACGCCTCAGAGCGGGTCCGCGCCACGTCCATGCCCGGGACCGAGCCGCGCCTCGTGGTCTCCTTTACCGGGGTGGGCAAACCCGACACCCGCGAACAGGCGGAGGAGTTTGTGAACACCAGCCACATGCGCGGGCGCAATCACGTGCTCTTTGTCGCCGACACGCTGCGCAGTTGGTACAATGCGCCGGGCATCTATGAGGAAATCCTCGATCTCGTCGAAAGCTACAAACGCACGCATAAGATCAAAGAGGTCGTGACCTTTGGCAATTCCATGGGCGGCTACGGCGCGATCATCTTCGCCGGTGCGCTGGGGGCCAAAAGCTGTCTGTCCTTTTCCGCGCAGTATTCGGCCGATCCCAAGGTTGTGCCCGAGGAAGAGCGCTGGATGGAATATCGCGAAAAGATCACCCATTTCACCCGCCCGCCCATGGACAGCACGCTGAGCGA
The DNA here is from genome assembly GCA_039030635.1 of Pseudomonadota bacterium. Taxonomy (GTDB): domain Bacteria; phylum Pseudomonadota; class Alphaproteobacteria; order Rhodobacterales; family Rhodobacteraceae; genus Roseovarius. Next base: position 10,001 of record JBCCDT010000053.1, on the reverse strand, counting down.
GACGTGTCTCTATTTCGTCGTCCATGGCGGCGGCGACCGCGAAAAACCCCATTGGAGCCGCTTCCCCCGGGCCGACAATTTCAACCACTATCTGGCCGATCAGGTGGGCCATGCGCTGGGCAAGAAAATGAAGGCCGCGGGCCAGATTGAGGCGATCACCCAATGCGCGATCCTCGCCCGCCCTGTCGCATTCCGCCGCGCGCTGAGCGCGGTCTTCAAACATCTGCGGCGCGTGGAAAAGAACTGATCCCCGGTCTTCACCACACGCCACCCAGCTATCGCAGAGATACCCGCGCGTCCGGGCATGCATGCAACACTCCGCCGGTGCGCGGCAAATCCGGGCCACGCGGAATTCAAATTGGCGCAAAACACCTTATCTGTGATCTAGGCCAACACGCTAGGACCTGACCCGATGCTCACCGCGATCCACAACTGCGTTGCTGCCAATCAGGCCTTCACAGACGTATTCATGCGCCAGTACCGCCTGTCTCGGGATGAGCCGCCCAATGTGGAGAGTTGGACAAAGGACAGTTTGAATGGCTGGTGGCTCACCCATTGCCCCAAACTGGCCTGCCGCCCTTTGAAAGATAGCAAGGGCAAGGCCCTGGGCTGGCTCTTGGGGATCGCCGTTGACGGCGCTGAACGTGTCATCGGGCCCAATCCGCACAAGCTCAAATCGGCGCTCGCGGACGCAGATTTCTGGGACAAGGCGGAACAGCACATCGCCGATCTCTCCGGCAGCTATGCCGCGATCTTGCTCACGCCGATGGGCGCGCGGATGTATTTTGATCCGGTGATGAACCTGCCCGCGGTGTTTCATGCCAAGACGCGCGTGGTGGGGTCTTCGCCGCTGATGACCCTCTCGCGGCCATTGCGGCGCAACTATCGCATCAATCACGACCGGATCATCACGGAGGGCGGCAATTACGGGATGGGCCTGACCTGCGATCCTGAGGTGATGCGCGGTATGTCCAATCATTATCTGGATCTGGATACCTTCACCCTGCATCGCCATTGGCCCCAGCCGGATGACACATTCACCCTGCCTGACAGCGCCGTCGACGAGACGGCCGCGTTCATCGTCGACCGCCTGGGCAAGATCACCGGCGCGTTGCTCAAGAGCTATGAATGCGCGGTGCCGCTCAGCGGCGGGGCCGATAGCCGGACATTGGCCTATTCCGCCAAGGCGCATATCAAAAAGGCCAAGCTGCTTTACGCGCATCGCACCAATAAGATCACGGGGATCGATTGCTACATCGCCGACCAACTGGCCCGTGATCTGGGGTTTGACCTGCATCTGGTGGATGCCCGCCTGGCGATGCGTGCGGGCAATATCAACAAGGCGGATCTGGATCGCCTGCGCTGGGCGTTTTTTCAAAAAACGGGCTATATGCGCCCGCCGCTGGATCAGGAATTGGTGGCCAAGCACATCACCCCGCGGGTGGAATTGGTCTTGCGCGGCAACATCCTTGATATGACGCGCGCCAATCAATGGCCGCCGAGCCTGGATTTCTCATTGCCCCATGCGGTGTCAAAGCTGCGCATCGGGGGCCGCCCGATGGAACAGAACACGTTTTACTGGGGCGCGGAATATTGCAATTGGCTGGAGACGGTGCCGCAACCTGCCAAAGAGCGGCTTTACGAGTTCGCCTTTCTGGAGTTGCTCTTGCCGCAGACCTTGGGCGCGCGTCTTTTGGCCCATGGGCACGCCACCTATGTGAACCCCTGCAATGACCGACAGTTGATCAAAGCCTGCATGTCGATCAGCCCCAGGGCGCGCTCCTCGGGGCAGCTCAACGCCGCCCTGCACCGTATCGCCAAAGCGCCTGAGATCGGCTTCACCAGTGACATGAAAAATGACCCAAGCCTCGGGCGCAAGATCAAGGAAATGTTCGCGGCCCTTGCCTGAGGCCCCCATTTTCTTGCAAAGAAAATGCAGAATTTTTAAAAATTCTGACGCCAACGTTGGCGGGCATTTTTTTGAAAAAAATGCGGGCGACGGTCTCAAACAACCGCGATGCTCACGCCCGGCGTTGCACCTTGTTCACCACGCGCCTGGCCTTGGCTTCATGCTGTAACACTTTGCGCATCATCAACCGCCCATAAGCCGGATTGCCATGATAGGGGTCATCCCCGCCCTTGGCGAATTCAGGTTTCAAAAACCCATCCTCATCGGCGGTCTCCACGGGCGGCGTGACAATCGCGATGTCCCGCTCGGCCAGCCATTCCGAAAACAGCACCCGCGCCCGCGTGTCGATCGCCTTGAGCACCTCGGGCATCAGCACCAGCCCCGAGGTCTCAGGATCAGGTCTCAGCGGCCAAGGCGCAGAGATCACAAATGGCCGCACGCCCGTCTCGATCAGCTGATCAAAGAACGCACGGATATGCTTTTGATCCTCCGCCACGATCCGTTCAAACAACGCCTCCGATATTGGCGTCATGCCCTTCAGCCCCATCCAGGCCGGCGCCGCCGTCACCCAACCCTCATTGCGGAAAATGCGGAAATTGTGATTGCCCAGGCAAATCCCCCAGCGATGCTCGGGCGCAAAGGAATCAAATCCGAAATACTGTTTCAGCTTTTTGCGAAACCGCCGATTGGTCAGGACCACCTGTCCGTTCTCAATCACGCTAAAGGGCTCTGTTTCGTTATCCGCCGTGCCCAGCGGAAAGACGACCATCGGATCGGCGCCTTCCTCTTGCTCCAGCGCGCTGGCACCTGCGCGCAAGGCGCGGGCATGGGAATTGCCGCAGATATAAAGCGTCATGAGCCGAACATCTCCAACACTTCTTCATCGCAATGGACGTCTGATTTCTCTGTCGCGCGCGGCGCGCCTGTGGCCTGCAAAGTTGCGGCCTCACCCCCGCCATGGGCGCGAAAGAAGATATCCATCACCCGCGCGACGCCTTCACTGGCCACCTGCCGCATATTGGGGCGGTAGAACACGCCGCGCATCGGATGCGAGGCGACCAGCTCGTAGGACGGGTAATAATCCACGAAATCATGCTCCATCATCAGCTCGCCCACCACCGCGCGCAGCACGGATTTGGAATAGACCGTGGCAGGCAGAACATGCTGATCCGTGGCCGTGGCCGTCAGCGGCACAGGCGACACGGTAAAGAGGAATTTCATCTCCGGGTTATGCTCCCGCGCATAGGCGATGAACCGGTTTGCATCCTCAATGATCTCGCCAAAGCGGAAATTCTTGAACGCATAGGTGTCGGGGTCAAACGCGCCCGCAATCGTGCCGGGGCATGTGGGCAGCACCGCACCATCGCGCGTGTTTTCCCACGCCTCGGTCAACCCGAAGGTAAAGACAAAGATATCCGTCTGCGTCAGCATCCCGGCCACCTGCGCCAGATGATGTTCCCGCTCCAACAGGCACTCCCCCTCGCTGGCGAAACCGCCGGGCTGAATGCTGGGGCGGAACGGATCGTAAAACCGTCCATCGGTGGCCCACACATGATCTTGGGGGGAAAACCGGCCTTCCGCGCGGTCAAACAGCTGCACCAACTGGCGCACGGAGTAGATATTGCCGTAGCGCGCGGAATAGTGCCCATAGCTGAACTCATCGGCCATCTTGGCATCGATCATCGGCGGGGCCGGTTCAAAATCCATGAACGTGTAGCCGCGCAGCCGGAACTGGCGCGCGATGTGCTGGGCAAAACAACTGCCCGCCGCCGAAATACGCATATCCTGGGTGATCTCGAACCGCGGCTCATAAACGCCGTCCATTTCAATCGGCGATAGCTCCGACACGGCGGAGCGCCAAAAGGCGCGGGGCGGTTGGGTCTCATAGGGGTTCTGCATGCCCTTGGCCTCGTTTTTTGTTCTGCTCTTGTTTTTTCCAGAGGCTACAGCAGATGCCCGTTTTTTGAAACATGTTTGGCCGGAATTGTTTGACGAACGGTTTATGTACACCCGCCTGCCGACACGCGCGGCCGGAGGTCCCACCGCCCACCACAGCCAAAATCCGTAAGGCGGGGTTCAGCCCGCCACCCCGTTCCACCACCGCAATGACCAAAAAAAGGGCGGTCCCCAGACCCCGGAGAACCGCCCCTAAATGCGTCTGTCGCGTGTGCTCTTACGGCAAGATCACCGCGTCGATCACGTGGATCACACCGTTGGAGGCTTCCACATCCGCGGCCACCACGTTGGCGCCATTGACGGTCACACCACCGGTCGTGCCGATGGTCACGTCGCTGCCCTGCACGGTGGTCGCGGTCATGCCGTCCGACAGATCCGTCGACATCACTTTGCCCGGCACCACGTGGTAGGTCAGGATCGCCACCAGCTGGTCTTTGTTCTCCGGCTGAAGCAGGCTGTCGACCGTGCCTTTGGGCAGGGCGGCAAAGGCCTCATCGGTGGGGGCAAACACGGTGAACGGGCCTTCGCCCTTCAGCGTGTCCACGAGGCCCGCGGCCTGAACCGCCGCCACCAATGTGCCGAACGAGCCAGCCGAAACCGCGGTGTCCACGATGTCCTTGGAATGGCCATCGGCCATGGCCGGAATAGCCGTGGTCATCAGTGCGGCGGCAGACAGCGCCAGGTAAGTTCTGCGAAGCATGTGAATTCTCCTTGCTTTTGCGCATTATCAACGAATGCCTATTGCGCATTCTGTTCGCGTACGGTGCAAAATACGGATTGGTTCAAAATTGGCGAAAATTAATTGGGCTGGATTACAAAGGAATTTGCCCTAAGCGGGCCGTCAAAACCTTTTCAACTCACAGAACCGTGAAAACCGCAGGGGGGCTCACCCGCGCACGCCGTCCCGACCGAGGGCGCATTTGTCCGCTTGTTTCACGCCCCATCCCTGTCCAAGGTGGGGCCAACGCATCACCACACACCAATGACCCAAGGGGAACACCATGGATCTCGGCATGCAAGTGGCCTTTCAAGTGATCGAGGTTATGGCGCTGGCCTTCGCCGCCGCCTTTGGCCTCATCGTGCTTTTGGCCTTTATCTTCTTTGTGGTCGACCGCACCCAGACGGGCGATGCCATCCGGCGCAACTACCCCGTGATCGGGCGCTTCCGGCATCTCTTTTCGGAACTGGGCGAATTCTTTCGACAGTATTTCTTTGCCATGGACCGCGAAGAACTGCCGTTCAATCGCGCCCAACGCACCTGGGTCGAACGGGCCTCCTCGGGGGCGGGCAATACCGTGGCTTTTGGGTCCACCCGCAATATCGGCGTGCCGGGCACCCCCATTTTCGTCAACGCAGCCTTCCCACCGCTCGATGACATGTACGCCCAGACAGCACCGCTCGAAATCGGCCCCGGCGCGCGGCATCCTTTTGCCGCGCCCTCGGTCTTCAACATCTCGGGCATGAGCTATGGCGCGATTTCCAAACCCGCCGTGCGCGCGCTCTCCAAAGGGGCGGCCAAAGCCGGCATCTGGCTCAACACGGGCGAGGGCGGCCTCAGCCCGTTTCACCTCGAAGGCGGCTGTGACCTCGTTTTTCAGATCGGCACCGCCAAGTTCGGCGTCCGCGATGCGCGAGGCGCGCTCAGCGACGAGCGTCTGGCCGAGGTCGCCGCGCACGACACCGTGCGCATGTTTGAGATCAAGCTCAGCCAAGGCGCCAAACCCGGCAAAGGCGGCATCCTACCCGCCGAAAAGATCACGCCCGAGATCGCCGGCATCCGCGGCATCCCCCAGGGTCAGGATGGCATCTCCCCCAACCGCCACCGCGAGGCCGCCAATTTCGACGAATTGCTCACTCTTATATGTCACGTGCGCGAGGTGACCGGCAAACCCACCGGCATCAAGACCGCCGTGGGCACCGAAAGCGCGATGGAAGAGCTTTTTGACGCCATCACCGCCCGCGGGGCCGACACCGCGCCGGACTTCATCACCATCGACGGCGGCGAAGGCGGCACCGGGGCCGCGCCGATGCCGCTCATTGATCTGGTGGGCATGCCGGTCCGAGAGGCGCTGCCCCGCGTCGTCGATATCCGCGACAGGTATGGGCTCAAGGATCGCATCCGCATCATCGCCAGTGGCAAACTGGTCAATCCCGGCGATGTGGCCTGGGCGCTGTGTGCGGGCGCGGATTTCGTGACCTCTGCGCGCGGCTTCATGTTCTCTCTGGGCTGTATTCAGGCCCTCAAATGCAACAAGAACACCTGCCCCACCGGCATCACCACCCATGACCCCCGCTTTCAAAAGGGTCTCGTGGTCTCCGATAAGGTCGACAAGGTCGCGCACTACGCCAAAACCGTGATCAAAGAGGTTGAGGTCATCGCCCATTCCGTGGGCGTCAATGAACCCCGCCAGATGCGCCGCCGCCATGTGCGGATTGTCCAGGCCGATGGCCAATCCACCCCGCTCAATCAAATCCTGCCAAGTTACAATGCCCCCACGACTTCGTGAGGTCAGTTGTTTTGCGCGTATGAAACCGCAAATCTAAGGCTGACCGAGGCACGCAAACGACGAATGGACCCAGACCCATGGCTTACCGCTGGAAGAACACGCTCACGCAAAACGATGTCACGCCAGAGCATCTCTACCTCAACCGCCGCCATGTGATCGGGGCCGCGATGGCCGGTCTGGCTTTGTCCGGCCTGGGCACGCCCGCGCGCGCCGAGGAAGAGGAGCTGGTTCCCACCAAGTGGGAGGACATCACCAGTTACAACAATTTCTACGAGTTCGGTACCAGCAAAGACGACCCCAAGAAATACGCCCACATGCTGACCACCTCGCCCTGGTCGGTAAAGATCGACGGCATGGTCGACAACCCCGGCGACTATGCGTTCGAAGATATCATGTCGAAGATGACCATTGAGGAACGCATCTATCGTTTCCGCTGTGTCGAACGTTGGGCGATGATCGTGCCGTGGAACGGGTTTGAGCTCAAGGATCTGCTCGATCTCGCGGGCGTGCAGTCATCTGCCAAATACGTGGCCTTTGAAACCGCGATGCGCCCTGACGAGATGCCCGGCCTGCGCAGCCCGGTGATTGAATGGCCCTATGTCGAAGGCCTGCGCATGGATGAGGCGATGCACCCGCTGACGATCATGGCCACGGGTATCTACGGCAAAGACATCCCCAACCAGAACGGCGCGCCCCTGCGCCTCGTGGTGCCGTGGAAATACGGCTACAAGTCGATCAAATCCATCGTGCGCATCACGCTCACCGATGAAGAGCCGCCCGCCGCCTGGAACAAATACGCGCCTCGCGAATACGGCTTCTATAGCAATGTGAACCCCAACCGCAGCCACCCGCGCTGGAGCCAAGAGGTCGAACAGCTGATCGGCAGCGGCCTCTTTGCCCGCAAGATCCCCACGCGGATGTTCAACGGCTATGAGGACGAGGTCGCCAGCCTTTACGAAGGCATGGACCTGATCAAATTCCACTGAGCGGTGGGTCAAACCCCCCACCTGACCCATCCCCCGTAGGCCGGGCTTCAGCCCGGCTCTTGTCTTGCACGATCACATTTGGCCGAAATCACGGCCTATCTGTCATTTCTGCCATTGCCCAAATCAGGTACGCCTATCACAGTCGCATCCTTCGATGCCTCAAACTAGGAGTACCTGACATGACCGATCTCAAACCTGAAAATTGCGTCAACGACACCTGCCCTTGGTCCGGCAATGCCGTCTCCGCCGACGCGCTCACGCTTTATCGCGGACAGGTTGTCGGCTTTTGCAACACCGGCTGTCGCGACAAGTTCGAAAAAGCGACAAAGCATTTTGATGCGGCCATGACGGTCGCCGCGTCTTAAGCCCACCTGCGGACAACCGAGCCGCGCATCGTCGGGCCGCGGTGTGGCGATCCGCGCTTTGAGCGGCAGCGCTTTATCCCGCCCAAATCCGCGAAAGATCTGAGCTGTGGGCTTGGCCCAACCAAATCGCCGTGCCGTGTGTGCGGCCCGACGATGCGCGGCGGCCCAAGGGCCTTGATTCCGCGCCGCTTTTGATAACGGGTTTGAAGGTCTGCCAAATGTCAGGAACGCGGACAAAGCGTTCGTTCAGACATTCCGTTGAAGAGCCGCGCAGTGTCGGGCCGCGGTATGGCGATCTTTGCTTTGAACAGCAGCGCTTTATCCCAGCCACATCCGCGAAAGATCTGAGATGAGCGCCCAGTGCAGCAAAATCGCCGTGCCGTGGGGGCGGCCCGACGATGCGCGGCGGCCCGGTGGGCCTTGATTCCGCGCAGGACTGCTTGCCGACGATCACGCTATGATCCCAAACCAGACTTTCACAGCACCGCGAAACTGCCGCCCCAGAACGTCCGCAGGCCTCACCCACCCGCAGCGCCTCCACTGTAACACAACCAACATGTCCGTGAGAGAGATTGCGCATCTGCATCCACGCGCCCTATCTGTTGTTCCAGACACAGCAAAGACCGGCCCTTTCAGACGCCCCATGACCAAGATCATCAACAGATCCCTGGCCCGCGTGCCCGTATGGCTGCTTTATGCCGCCGGGTTCGTCTATGCGGCCTGGCTCTTCTGGCAAGGCTTCAACGGGGATCTCGGCCCCAACCCGGTGGAGGCGTTGGAGCACGCCTATGGGGATACCGCGCTCTATCTTCTGATCGCGGGCCTTGCCGTGTCGCCCTTGCGCGATCACCTGCGTCTCAACCTGATGAAATTCCGCCGTGCCATCGGGGTGACCTGCTTTTTCTTCGTGCTGGCGCATCTGTCGATCTGGGCGGTGCTCGATGTGCAGGCGCTCGATCGCATCTGGGCCGACATTCTCAAGCGCCCCTATATAACGGTCGGGATGGCGGGCTTTGCGCTGCTCTTGCCGCTGGCGATCACCTCCAACAACTGGTCGGTGCGCAAACTGGGCCCGGCGTGGCGCAAACTGCATCTGCTGGTCTACCCCGCCGCGCTGTTGGGGGCGATGCACTACGTGATGCTCGCCAAAGGCTGGCAGCTCAAACCACTGGTGCTTTTGGCGATCGTGGCCGTGCTCATTGGGTTGCGTATTCCAAATATGCGGGTGTTCCGGCGTCGGCGCGCCACGCGCATGGCGCGCTCCTGAAACAAAGAGCGCCCGACTCGTCCCCGATTCCACGACTGAGTCTATGTTTGGCCGCTCAAAAAACAGGCTGAGTCCCATCAAAGAGGCGATTTGGGCAGATTGGCCCCGAAATTTTCTTGCGCTGTGGAAAACTTTATCGCAACGTCTTTCCCACAACCCCTTCAAAACAAGGGCAAACAGGCAAAATTCAAAAAAATGCCGGTTTGTCGAAAAAAGGGGTTGCGGGGGTGCGCGGCAATCCGTAAATACCCCTTCACCGACAGCGCAGACGCGCCGCCGGGACGCCAAACGAGCTAGATGCAGACGCAAATAGTGACGCGGTGGAAAAAATAACGAGAGATACATGAGGCCGGGCGCGTCTAAAGATACAGACGCATCCAGTTGATTTTGTCGCTCACGCTCTTTGAAATTGCGAGATACTGAAGAGATATGCGGGCGGTTTGGTCCATGCGACGAGACACCTTTGCATATCAACTACCTAGGAATTTCGACCTGTCCTTCGGGACTAACCGATCTTCCGATGATGGATAGTCAGCTTCACTGTTTGTCGGATCTTTTAGATCTGCAAACAGATGACCTTTGATGCCGCTCATTCCCTAGCCGGGTTGAGGCGCGGCGCTACTCCCCGGGGCTCACGCCTCAAGTAGCAAAGCGGTAGGTGTCAAAGATGTGCAGAGGTCGAACGTCAAGGATCCTGAAGTAATTCAGGATTTCAACTTGAGAGTTTGATTCTGGCTCAGAACGAACGCTGGCGGCAGGCCTAACACATGCAAGTCGAGCGCACCTTCGGGTGAGCGGCGGACGGGTTAGTAACGCGTGGGAACGTGCCCAGATCTAAGGAATAGCCACTGGAAACGGTGAGTAATACCTTATACGCCCTTCGGGGGAAAGATTTATCGGATTTGGATCGGCCCGCGTTAGATTAGGTAGTTGGTGGGGTAATGGCCTACCAAGCCTACGATCTATAGCTGGTTTTAGAGGATGATCAGCAACACTGGGACTGAGACACGG
>JBCCDT010000052.1:0-25331 GCA_039030635.1 Pseudomonadota bacterium | reverse complement strand
TCTGCGGTGAACCCCATGCTCAGATATCCCCTTCAAACCATGCCCGCGCGACATGGCTTTCATGTAGCTTCACGCGCAGCTTTATCACCCGGCCCTCATCATTGAGGTCCCCCGCCCGCACCCGTGCGGCCATGGCATCAAAGATGTGCTGGCACAGGAACTCGGTGGTGGTGAATTTGCCTTTGAATTCAGGCACCTCATCGAGGTTTTTGTATTTGAGCGGGGTGAGGATCTCGCTCAACGCCTCCAGCGCCAGACCGATATCCACGACCATGCCGTACTGGTCGATGGTCTCAGAATAAAACGCCAGATCGACGGTGAAGGTCGCCCCATGCACGCCTTGCGCCGGGCCAAACACCTCGGCAGGGAACGAATGGGCGATCATGATGTGGTCACGAACTTCTACGGCAAACATGTCAGGTCTTCCTTCAAAACTTACTGATAACGCACGCGGTGACAGAGGGTTGCCGGATCGTTCAGAATCGCGCCGTAATGGGCGGGCAATTGCTCAAACGAGGTCTCGCCCGAGATCAAGATGTCCAGCCTCGGATCGCAGAGCAACTCCAACGCCTTGTCCATCCGGCGCGCATAATCCCACCTAGGCCGACGCGAGGCAGGCAGATTGCCCACCTGAGAGCTCACGAGCTTCAGCCGACGACTGTGAAACGCCCCGCCCAGTGGTGCGGGCGTCGGTGTCGCGCCATGCCAACTGGCCTCCACCACTGTGGCCTCATCGCCTGCGGCATTGATCGCGGTCTCCAGCCCTGCGGCGCTCGCTGATACATGCACGACCACATCCGCGTCAACCGGACAGGCGTCCGGCACGGCAAAGGCACAGCCCAAGTGATCCGCCAGGCGTGCGCGGTCGGCGTTGATATCCACCAGCGTGACCTCCGTTCCTGGCAATATGGCCGCTAGATAGCCTGTTAACGCGCCAACTACCCCAGCACCAATGATCACAATTGCGTCACCAGCGCCTGCGCCACTGTCCCAAAGGACATTCAGCGCAGTTTCCATGTTGGCGCTCAGAATGGCGCGTTCAGGGGGCAAATCTTGGGGCAGGGGGGTCAAAGCGGCCTCGGCCATGCGAAACCGGGTCTGATGCGGGTGCAACGCAAACACGGTCTGACCTTTCATCGCGCCCTCGGCCACGCGGCCCACCGCGCAGTAGCCATATTTCACCGGAAATGGGAAATCCCCTTCTTGGGCAGGCCCACGCATACGGGCGTATTGGTCCTCTGGCACCCGACCTTCCAATACCAAGCGCTCCGTCCCGCGACTGATGCCGGAATAGAGCATCTCAACCAGAACGCCCTCGCCTTCCGCACCCGGTTGCACCATGGCTTCGCCCGGCGATATGCACCATAACGCTTCGACTGTCATTTTTGCCTGACGCAAGATTCTGTCAACATATTCTACTATTTAGTGCGAGCGGCGGGGTTCGGCAACGCGAAGCGCTTACCTGTCCGGCGATCCTTTGCCAATCCGCTCCAAAACCGCCGCGACGGTGCGCGCTGTGCTGTCCCATGTGGCCAGATCATGGGCCGCGTTGGACGCCGCAGCGGCCATGCTGTCGCGCAGGTCAGTGTCGGTCAAAACCCGGCGCAGGGCATCGCCAAAAGATGTGGGATCATCGGGTGGCACCAAAAGCCCTGCTTCTGGCGATACGGTTCCCGGCACAGCCCCCACGCGACATGATACAATTGGCAGCCCGTGCACCGTGGCCTCATCAAAGACGATGCCATAGCCCTCGTACCGCGTGGCCAAAGCGAACAGGCTGGCCTGCGCGTAGTATTGCGACAACGCCTCATGCGCCACGCGCCCGGGCATCTCAACCCGCTCCTGAAGGCCCAATCCCGTTACCATTTGGGCCAGCATCTCGCCGTGAGCATCATCATGCACCCCGCCCACAATCACCGCCTGCCACGCCACATCGGTGATCTGCGCCAACGCGCTCAGCAACACATCATGCCCTTTGCGCGGCACCTGAATGCCCACCGACAGGATCAAAGGCGGGTCTTGCGGCGCGGGAAAGCTTGTGGGTCGCACGGTGCCAGGGCGGGCCACGGTGATCTTATCCTCCGACACATCATAGGGGTCTTTGAGCATCTGCGCGGTGTGCGGGCTGGGCGCAATGGTATGGGCAACCCTTGCCAGATTGGCGCGTTCGGTCTGTAGCAGCCGCGCCTTTGCCGCCTCTGAGATGCCATTTTCAAAGGCCAGCGGGTGATGCACCATCGCGACGATCGGCGCTTTGATGCCCGCGACCAGAGCAGGGTCCATCGCCCCAAAGGCCAGGCCGTCAATGATAACCGGGCAACCCTCTGGCACGCCCATCAATTGCTGCACGGCGTCGGTCATGTCCTCATCGCTTGGATCGGGGAAAGTTGTCCCAAAGGACAGCACCTCTACCTCCCATCCCAGCGTGCGCAACCCCTCCACCAATTGCCGGTCATAGATATACCCGCCGGTCAACGTGTTGAGGTCGCCCGGCACGGCAAAGGCGGCGCATTTCATACCGCAAACCCTTTCAAATCATGTCTGTCCACAATCTATAGCCAACACCCGCGCAGCAAGGGCGCGCCCGCGAATTTGTTACAGCAATTCCACACAGGCCGCCTATATCTGACCCATAACCGCCCACCAACAGGAGAGATCATGCGTATTCCAGTCCTCGTACTTGCCGCCACCACAGCATTCGCCACGCCCGCCCTCGCTGACAAGGTGCTCTATCAGCTCGATGACACCCACACGGCGATTTACTTTACTGTGGATCACATCGGTTATTCCAAGACACTGGGTATTTTCACCGGTCTCGAAGGCACGTTCATGTACGATACCGAGACGCAAGAGCTGTCAGATGTGAACGTCACGATCCAGGCCGACAGCGTGAACACCTTCCATGCCGCCCGCGATGGTCATGTCCGCAACAAGGATTTCCTGCACGTGGAAGAGCACCCCACGATCACCTTTACCGCCAGTGAGGGCACACCGACGAGCGACAGTGCTGGGACCGTGACAGGGGAGTTGACGATCCTCGGCGTGACCCAGCCGGTGACGCTGGAAGTGACGCTCAACAAGGTGGGGGATTACCCCTTTGGCCACAAACGCGAGGTGCTTGGCCTGTCGATGAGCACGTCGATCATGCGCAGCGAGTTTGGCATGACCTACGCCGTGGACAACGGTCTGGTCGGCGATCAGGTGGACATCCAGATCGAAACGGAAGCGATGAATATGAGCGAAAGCAGTTAAGCGGTCACTGCCAGCTAGAGGCGGCGATCCAGGCCTGGGTTTCCGCTGCGGGCACCAGCGCGATCAGGCATGTCGTGTCTTTGACGGCGATGCCCACGCGTGGACCGTGATCTTGCCCGATCAGCCAAGCCGCTATCTTGCCCGCGGCGGGCCGATCCACCTTTAGGAGATAGGGTAAGACGGTGTCCCAGATCTTGAGGTGCGTGTCGCCCGTCGTGGCGGGGTCCAGGGGTCCGTCGCCGTCGAACTTGGCCCAGTCAAGCCCTTGTGACGCCGCGAGGGTTTCCAATGCGGCCATGTCATCCTGAGCCTGGTTTGGAAGGGAGTAACCGGCGGCCAGCAACCCGCGTTTGAGATCCTCTGCGCTCAACCCCAGTTCGTTCAGGCAATGCGCCTGGGCCGGGTCGGTGACCGACACGGTCAACTGTGTGGCATGGGCTGAAAACGCCGTCATCAGATGCGCCAAGGCCACCAATTGATCGCTTTGACCGGTCAATTCCGCGTCGGCCACGCCGGGCAGGGCGCCCAGGGCACGCGGCACTGGCCCATTGACACGGATCAGGCGGCGCGACTTGACGGTGAGGGACAGGGTTTGATGAGCCCCATTGTCCAGTGCGATGTCGCGGGGCAGCACTGCCGCGTCGATCTGATCGATCAACCGGGTAAGGCAGTCCTGAGGATGGCAGAGATCCGGCGCTTGGCCCTCTTGCGCGGCGCGTGTCAGGGCTGATTTCAAAACGCTGGTATCAAGCATGGCTGTTGAGCCCTGTCAGCATGGCGCGTGCCTGGGTGAGAGCGGCATCAAGATCGGTGTCGACACCGCACACCAATGCAAGGCCGTCATCGCTGTTTTCATTGGTGCGGAGGAACAGCTCATAGTTTTCAGGTGAGAGTGCGACCGCATGGTCCGGCACGGACAAACCCGGCACGCTCAACAATCGCTGTGCCCGATCGGCCAGACCGTCCAACCGTTCTTGCGGTGCTTTGCTGCGCGCATCATGGGCCAGGGTCATTCGGGCCGACAAATCCAGAAACGCGGCCACATGACAGCCGGGAATGTCGCGGCGAAGCATGGCAAGGGGTTCGGTGATATCCATTGGGGCGTGACCTGAGAGAAGCGAGACGCGCTTAAGCGTCGAGCGAGCCCAGATCGCCCAACAGATCAACGATTCCGCGGGCAAAAGCTTCAGCCCCGGCAGCGCGCAGGCGGTCGGGGTCGTCGCCCGCCTCCATGGCCTGCAAAAGTGAGATCGGGTAGATGCCGCGAAACCCACCGGCTGTTTCTTGTTCGACCCTTTGGATCACGCGTTTTCGGTCCCGCTCGGCGGTGAGTTTGTCGAAGCGGGTCAGCAAGAGCATGCTGCGCGACCGCACTTTAGCGGGAAGATCGCCCCAGGCCGCCGCCTCGCTTTGGCGCCACGCTTGCGTTGCATGGGTGCACCAGATCACCGCGTCGACCTCTGAAAGCACGCCATCCCAGGCCAGGCTCGTCATGTTGGGGTCTGAAATGCCGGGCATGTCGATCAGATCGCACATGTCCAGCAGATCCGCCGATTTGTGCACCTTGATGTATCGGGTGTCTTCCGCCTTCACGCGGGTCAGATCCGCCAGATCAATCTCTTGTGCCTCGCCTAGGTGATCCACAACCACCGGCGCGCCCGATCCCTTGGCCACCCAAACCGGGGGCAGGCGCGTGGCCGTGACCTGGGTGGGCAGCACGACCTCACCCAGGATCAAGTTGCACAGGGTGCTTTTGCCGGCGCTGAATTCCCCCATCAGGGCGATGCGCGGTTTGCCATTGGCACGATCGGTCAGGTCAAACTGGGCACTGTCATTGGCGTAGGTCATCTTACACGTCCTCCGAGAGCATGGCGTCGAGCATGGGCAACGCGCTGTCGAGGAGCTCTGCCCGCGCCGTCAGTTTGGAGGTCTGGCCCGGTTGCGCCGCATCCCCCTGCGCAATCCGTTCCAAGACCAGACGCTGTTCCGAAATCAGCTCGGTTAGTTGGGTTTCGGCATCCGACAAGATCGCCGCCGCGCAGTCGTCGCGCAGTGCCTCCAGGATCGGGGCGGTTTCTGCCGCGATCAGTGCGCGAAACTCTTCGGTCTGCGCCTTGGTGCCGGTTTGTTTTTGCCACCATGTGGCCCACCAGTTGGATTGCAGATCCAGCGCGATGGTCTTGCCCAGGATGACCGGTTCAGGCGCGGCCATCGGCACGGGCGCGGCCAATTCAAAGCCGCCGTCTTGCGGCGTGCACAAGTCATCAAAGAAGGCTGAAAGCTCTTCCGCACTGGAGGTGAAAACCTGCGAGATCACATCCTTGGAGCGTTTGGCGAACGTGTAATAGGACGACCGCAACAGCATGCGAAGCCCGGTTGGGTCATAGTTCCAAACGGTGCCAGCCTTGGTGGTGTCCAAATGCTGCACAAGGGCTGCCGTGGCCCGATCCAGATAGCTGTCATGCACCCGCGCAATCCGGTCCGTGAAGGCGCTGTGCAGCGTGTTCAAGCCTGTGTCCAGCGCGGCACGGCTCTCGCGCTCCAGCGTGGCAAAGCGCTCTTCCGCGGCCTCAGGATCAATCGGCTTGGGCGGTGTGCCGTCCGCGCTGGTGTCGGCGCGAAGGTCGGACATCTTGATCCCACCCATGAGGTTGCGGGCGCTGCGGGCGATGGATTGCAGCGCCGTGCGACCCGCACCTTTGGCCACCCGTTCCGCCACCGCCTGCTGCAACTGTGACACGCCGCTGAGGTGCCAGACGATTTCCTCTTCAGACAGACCGTCCGGCAGGCTGCCCAGCTGCGACCGGGTGTAGTTCAGCAACGCATCCGCGCTGTCCGCTGACAGCTCTGTCATCTGCCCGCGGAGCACTTGGCTCGCCCAATCCGCACTGCCAAAGAGGATATCGGCATCAGCAGGGCCTTGGTGCTCTTTCAGAGTGGCGGCGATGCTGGCTTGAATTTCCGGCACTTGGGTGGCCGGATCGGCAAGCTCATCAATGCGGTTGACGAAGATGATCACATCGCGCGACTGCAGGTTCGAAATGAGCCGCACCAGCGCAAGGTCCACTGTCGACAACGCCTGATGCGCGGCCAGCACAACCACGCAAAGCTGACTGCCACGGATGGCCTTCATCGTGATCTGTTCGCGCACAAGAAACGTGTCATTCACACCCGGCGTGTCGCGCAGGCAAAGCTTGGTCGGCGCGGCGTCATGGGCCATGTGAATATGGGCGGATTTGGTGATGTCGGCAAAGCGCCCGCGATCGCGCGAGGTGTCGGTGTCATCCTCGAACGCGTCACCAAGGCAGACATACCGCTCAATCAGATCGCTGTCGAAATAGCTGTAATCGTGGTCTTGTCCCAACAGCATTTCAAACTTGCTGCCCAGACGTTTCTTGGATTTCTCTTGCAGGGCGGTGACCTGTTCGGTGACACGCGCCAATTCGCTGTCAGCACCGGCACGGCGGGCCAGTTCGCCAATGCGCCCGCCGCCCTTGACCAATCGGTCCCAATCGGTGCGGCCCAGAAACTCAAAGCGCGCTTTGTTTTGCGCCGGCGTCATCTTTGGGTCCAGATGCAGCGAGGTGACCACGGATGTCCACGGGTTCACATCCGATGGCAACAGCCCCGGCATCCCGATCATCGCGTTGACCAAAGAGGTTTTGCCCGCTTTCACCTGTCCGATCATGGTGATGGCGGGTTCCACGTCTGCCAGCCGCGCTTGCAACTTGCGGGTGCGTTCAATCGTGGCCCGGTCACCCACCTTGATCAAATTCTCCAAAGCCGCGCCAAGCGCATCTCGCTCTGCGGCCATGGGCGCCAAGGCCGTCATGGCCTGTCGCATCAAATCAAGACGCGGGGCAGGGCCAGCGGGGGCACTGTCAAAATCTGCAATGTCGGTTTCAATGTTCATCTGATGCGCGCTCAACCCATGACGTCAGGAGGTTTCGGACAAGTGATTTCCGTTAAAACTAAGCGCGAATTTTGTTAGAAATGCGGCTAACTCGGGTTATTGATCTGGCCGTCAGGGGCAGCATCAGCCCTGGATCAGGCCGCCATTTCGAATTCTTGTTTGATCTGAAGCATCAGATTGACCGCATCCTCTGCGGCCCCGTCGGTGTTTTCCAGCGTCATCAAAAGCAACATGTCCGCAGCGTCGAGGGCCGCCGCATGGGCCAGCGCTTGGGCTGCGCCAAGAGGGGCGTCATCGGCGATCATATCAACCAGAGTGTTGGCCGTCTCAAGACAGCGTTCGACGATCTTGCCCGGCGCAAATGGTCCAAACTCTTCGATATCGATCAGCATGTCCCGGGCCTGTTGCCGCACGTAATCCGCACCCGTTTTCATGATCGGGGAAGGGCTGCCCACCGTCGCGCCATCCGGCACCCTGACGGGCAAGGAGGGCGGACGCGAGGCGCGGTTTTCAAACCTGCTGAGGAAGATCTCCGCGTGATCCAGATCGGCCTGACGGCCCTGGTCAACCCGGCGAAAGATCTCTTGGCGCAGGGCTGCGATGCCACAGGCCTTGGCCACGGTATCTGCATTTGGCCGCTTGGCGTGTTCTGCCTCCAGCGCGGGACGCGCGGCGACGGGTGCAATGATGGAAAACCCTGTGCCATCTCGGTCAAAGGCCTGTTCCAAACGGGCGGCCAACACGTCTTTGGCCAAGGTGTCCGCTTGCGTCAGCACCAGCATCGCGTGGTCCTTGCGGTTGGCGGGCACGCGTGACCAGATCTCTTTTTCGACCCCGTCAAAGTCTCGGCTGCACCAGATCGGAATTTCACTGCGCTCAGCGGCCCAAGGTGCCGCGGCGGACAGTTCGGCTGCGCTGCCATCGGTGACAACTTCCAACACCCGCAGCTTTTCCAGCGCGGGGCAGGGGTGTTCCACCTCCACAAACAAAGGCTCCTGCGTCAGAACCTCTTCGAGGCGCGCCGCTGTCACCTCTTGGTGCGTGCCATCCTCCAAGGTGACGCGCGCTTTTGGAATGGGCCCGTAGCCCAGCTCATAACTTGGGGCATTTCCATTCAAGGCGGGCACGTCTGATCCCAAGAGGGCGCGGATCAGGGTTGTCTTGCCTGCCTCGGGCCGCCCCAAAAAGGACAACCGTACAGGAGAGGCCAATCGCTCCGCCAAGGCGCGCCCCGACAGGCGCAACCGGTCCGGGAGGTCAGCGTGATCGAGGGTGGTCTGAAGGCGCGCGAGCACGTCTGCGCGGGTGGTCCCCTGCACGGCGTCTGGCATCAGTCAGCTGCGCCGGGTGCCACCGGCAACAAGCGCGCCAGGCCTTGGCGCAACTTGGGCAAACGGCGGCGTCCACGTTTGGCCCGCGCTTTTTCGGCCTCAGCCAATTCAATGATCCCGTCATCTGGTTTCACCTGCGCGTGCTGTTTTGCGACGGTGTGACAGACCTTGATCACGATCAAGCTGACATTGTCCTGATCAGGATCGTTACGGTGTTCGATCTCGTGCAGCAGTTCTTCGGCGATGCGGTCACTGCTGTCGTTCGCATGGCGGGTGATGATGTCGCGTATCTGGACATGAGACAGGGTTTGCAGCCCGTCACTTGCCGCGACCACGATATCGCCGTCAAAAAGTTGTGTGGGCGTGTCCGGACAATCGATCTTGGAGATCGGGCTGCCCACCAAAACAGAGGTCAGGCAATTGCGGTCTGGATGATCCCGCCCGCCAATTTCGCTCAGCAACCCCGTGCGCACCATCAGGTCGATATGTGGCGCCATGGAGTGATCTTCGTTCAATTGGCGCAAATGCCCGCTGCGATGCAGGTAAAGCGGGCTGTCACCCACGGAAAGCCAAAACAGTTCATCGCGCAAGAGCACCGGCACCGTGAGGGTCGCACCCATGCCATGGGCCTCTGGTGCCCCTCTGGCAATGTCACCCACGCGGGCGTTCGCAATCTCTGCGGCCCCTTGCAGGATCTCTTGCACACGCCCGCGAAACGCGCCGGGATTGCCACTGTGCAATTTCAGTTCGCTGAACACTTCGGTCACGACGACCTTGCTGGCAATATCGCCGGCATTGTGACCGCCCATGCCATCGGACAGCACAGCAAAACCGAGGTCCTCTCCGATCGCAAAGCTGGTCGCAATGGCGTCTTCCTGGTTGTCGCGTTGACCCAGGTAAAGCGCCGTGGCGGCCTGATATGAATAGAGCGGCCTAGCCATGGGCCTCTGGGCCATCCGTTGCGGCCTCATCATCCCAAACGAAATCGGGGCCGCAGAATGCCACGTAGCGCAGATCGGTTTCGCCGATGCGAATGACGTCCCCATCGCTCAACTGCTCGGTGGTCAGCACCGGCCGCCCATTGAGCCGCACGAGGTTCGCTTTGCCGCCATATCCCAGAAAACAGGCGTTCATCTGGTCGTCAAAGGCCACAGCCGCGTGGTTGCTGCGCGAGATCGTATCATCGCCGAAATTGAGGGTGATGGTCTGATCCAACCCGCGCCCGATGGTCGATACCACGTTTTGCAGGGTAAAGGATTTGCCGCGTCCTGGGCCCTGGGTCACGACAAGCCAACCGACCGGAAAATCCAAGCCGCCTGCGGCCTCGTCTGACACCGCATCAAAAACATCGGTCGGTGCGTCATTGGCGCCAAAACCCATGATCCGGGTGCGGACGCGGGCCACGCTCAGGTTGCGGCGCGGTGCCAACGGGTTGGGCACTTCGAACATGTTCATGTGGTCCGGCGTGCTTGTTGCTGCATCTGGGGTCGCCTGGGCCTCACCTTGGCCGGCCGTTTCTGTGTCCGGGTCGGACACCGGCAATGTTTGCACATCTTCTTGCAATGTTGCCAGGTTCTCAGCGTCCAGATCCCAGACTTTCTTGCGCTTGGGGCCTGTGGACACTGGCGTCCGCCGCGGCGTCAGATCGGCAAGATCAGATTTGAATTCCTCAAGCTTGGGGTCGACGGGTTCCGATGCCGGTGGTTCGGACAGGGCTCTGGACGGGCGCGTCACAGGGTGGCTGACCGATTTCGACGCAGGCCGCGCGATCTTTGATTGCGGCTTCTCGGCCAGCTCACTTGGTCGCAGCGGCACGTCGCCATCGGACCGTTTGGTGTCTATCAAGGTTCTGATCAGTTTCACGCGCGACCTCACGATTCCGCTTCAACGGAAGATTTTTTGGATGAAAAGAAGGACGAGGACAGCAACATCACCCCACCGAATAGCGACCGTTTCTTTAGCTTTTCAGGGTCCAGGATCGGGTTTTGTGCGCCCGGATCGGCCTCTTCAAGCAGGTCGCCGAAAATGTCATGGGTCGCTTTGCGCGCCACCGGCATGTCATTCATGGAGCGTTGATTTTGCGCCGCGATCCGTTCCCGACGCGCGGTTTCAGCCTGACGCACGGCCTGCGCGGTTGACAGATCGCTGTTGGACTTGTCGATCAGGTCCTTGATGATATCCTCCAGCCCTTCGTCCTGCTGTGCGGCGGCTTCAAGCGCTCTTTGTCGGCGCTCTTCATCCACCTGATCCAACCACAGCTTCATGCTTTGCGGCCGGTCTTTTGGAAACAGCGCCATGGCGCGGTCGATGGCCGACAAAAAGAAACGGTCATATCCGGGAATGTCCATTGAGAGGGGCTCAAGCGGGTCCACCTCATCGGCTGCAACGGCTGATAGGCGCGTCAGGCTGTCGGGCGGGGCTATCCCTGTCAGGACATGGTAAAAGCTCGCCCCGAGCGAATAGATATCCGCCGCGTGCGTCTGTTCTGCGCCCTTGGAATAGAACTCCAGAGGGGAATAGCCTTCCTTGACGGAATCGATGGTGGACAGGGCATGGCTGGCCTTGTTCGTGACCTCACGCGCAGCCCCGAAATCGATCAAAACAGGCTCGTTGTCTTCGGTGATCAGAATGTTGTCGGGTGAGATGTCCCGGTGCAGCATGTTGCATTCATGCATGTAGACCACGGCCTCAAGCGTCTTTTTGAGGATGGATTTGACCACCTCCGGCGTCAGACGATCCGGGTCATGTTGAATGATATCCAGAAGGTCGAGCCCATTGACAAAATCAAGCGCCATGTAGGCGGTGCCGTTTTCCTCAAACACCTGATGCACACCGACGATGTTAGGGTGATCGAGCCGCGCCATGCGACGGGCTTCATGCATCAGGTTGCGCACGATGGTCTTGAAGGTCTCTTCTTCTTCCGGGGTGCGACCGATCACGCGCTTGCCTTTGCGGTGGCAGGTCAGCACCGGAAAACACTCTTTGATCACAAGTCGACGGTCCAGACTGTCGCGCGCCAGATACGTCACGCCAAAGCCGCCCGAGCTCAGGTAACACTGGATCGTGTACTGGCCGTGCAACAGTTTGTCGCCCGTGCTCAGCGCGTGGGCCGCTTCCTTTGCCCCAGCCTGAAGTTTCAGTTTCCGGTTGCTTTGCATACTCGCATTCGCTCGGCATTTGTCTTGGGCATGGTTCGCCCCGTTTCGCTCGTTAGGATCAGGTTAACCTTCTAAACATGTCCAAATCTGGGCGCAGAAAAGGAGACTTTTGCACGATTTTTGAGGGCGTTGCCGGGCTTTGGCGCGCTGCGCTTGGCCTCACCCCATCGTGACGGACTGTGACGAAGAGACGGGCGTGAAGGATGCTAGGGTCGCGCTATGTCCCTCACGAGCAGCCACTAGGACACAGACATGTTCCACCGCTTTTTCGCCGGCCTGACCCTCTTGACCGTCCTCTCCCTGCCGCAGGCACCATCCGCATCCGAAGGGTGGCAATTGCCGCTTGAGGCCGCCGGTTGGCGCACCCTAAAAGTGCCCGGTGCGCGGGAAAATCAGTTTGTGCTGCGTGGCGATGCGCTGCAGGTGATCTCGGACGGGTCTGTCTCCTTTCGCTACACAGAACTGCCGCGCGGCGTGGTGGCACCGGCACAGCTGAGCTGGCGCTGGCGGGTGGATCGTCATTCGCCTCTGTCCTCACAAGCGCAAAAAGGTCGTGATGACCGCCCGCTGGCGGTCCATGTCTGGTTTGACACCGAAGGGCGCGCCTCGCTCTTTGGCAATCTGGCCTCGCTCGCCGGGCGGCCCAAGGTGGGTCATCTGCTCACGTATGTCTGGGGGGCCACGGAACCGGCCGGCACCGTGTTGGCCAACCCCTATTACGACAAGGGCCGCGTGATCGTGGTGGTCGGCGCAGAGGGCCGCACCGGAGAGTGGGTCGAGGTGCGCCGCAACATCGTCGGCGATTACCGTCGCGCCTTTGGCATGAGCCCGGACATGTCGGCCCTGCGCTATATCGCTATTTCGGCGGATACCGATGACCTGGCGGGGCACAGCTCTGCTTTCGTGCGCGCCTTGGCTTTTCGCCTTCCTCAGTAGGTAAAAAGATGACGTAGGGTAAGCCCCTGCGTCGCTTGCTTAAAATCCCGTTTGGTTGAATAGTCGTGGCCTTGAAAGGGTGCCGGTTCAAAGTGCGCCCGACCAGGGGGATTTTGATGTCGACGACGCTTGCGGCCAACCGTGATTTGCAATTGTCACTTTTGCGCAATGTAGAGGCGTTTCGCCGTCTCGACGAAGACGTTCTGAACCAAATCGCAGACACCGCCGGCTACAAAGAGGTTCGTCGCGGTGAGATGCTGATCCGCGAGGGCGATGTGGCCGCCACGCTTTATATCGTGCTGAAGGGGCGGTTTGTCGTCCTCAAGGGCGAAGGCAAGATTGCCGAAATTTCCATGGGCGAGCCGATCGGAGAGCTTGCCTTTTTCGCGGGCGGCACCCGCACGGCCAGCGTGATGGCCGCGCGCAACTCTTCTGTCATTTCGCTCAGCAAAACCGCCTATGACGATCTGGCGGAACGCACACCGGAATTGGCCAAGGGCATCCTGCGGGCGCTCTCTCAACGTCTGGCTCAAACCATCGTGCCGCGTGCCGACAACACGCCACGCCCTGGCCGGATCTGCTCGGTTCTGCCCGGGGGTGACGGTCCGATTGACGCCAGTTTCGCCAACCAGCTGCGCGAGGCTTTCAACAAGGTCGGCGACTGGGTGGTGATGGATGAAACCGCATGTCCTGAAGCACTCCATGACGATGAAGAGGGCATGACGGCCTGGCTCGAAGAGCAGGAAACCACCGGGCCCAACATGGTGCTGCTTTGCGTGCATGCCGAAGGCAATGACACATGGCGCAAGGTCATCGTGGAAAATTCTGACAGCGTGATGATCGCCGTCGAAAAAACCCCGCAAGGGGGCGAGGACGTGCCCATATCCACCCTGGAGGCCGAGCTGCTCGGTGGCACGCTGCGCTCAAACGTGCAACTCGCGCTTTACCGGCAGTCATCAAGCGAGCCCACAACCGATACCGCCCGCTGGCTCGTGCACCGCGATGTTGCGCTCCATCACCATGTGGCGCTCGATCGGGAGGCTGACTTCGCCCGTCTGGCGCGTTTTATGCGCGGCGAAGCGCTGGGCCTTGTCCTGTGCGGTGGCGGGTCCTTTGGCACCGCGCATCTGGGCGTGGCCCTGGCCTTGCAAGAGCGCGGGTATGAGTTTGACTTCATCGGCGGCACCAGTGTCGGCGCGGCCTTGGCAGCGGCGATGGCACTCAATATTCCGACGCCTGAGATTATGGATGTCTGCGATGATCTTTTCGTCACTTCCAAAGCCATGTCGACGATCAACGTCCCCAAACACGGCGTGCTTGATCATACGATCCTCGATAACGCGCTCAAGCATCACTACGGCCGCTTCAATATCGAAGATACGCCGCTCAATTACTTCGCCATGGCCACGAGC
This sequence comes from Pseudomonadota bacterium, assembly GCA_039030635.1. Classification (GTDB taxonomy): domain Bacteria; phylum Pseudomonadota; class Alphaproteobacteria; order Rhodobacterales; family Rhodobacteraceae; genus Roseovarius. Next base: position 11,329 of record JBCCDT010000052.1, on the reverse strand, counting down.
CTGACGCACAATGACGAAGCGGTGATCACCCGTGGCCCCCTGTGGGAGGCCGTGCGTGCCTCTACTGCCGTGCCGGGCGTATTCCCGCCTTTCATTATGGAAGATGGTGAGGTGCTGATCGATGGCGGTATCCTTAACAACGTGCCGATCAATGTGATGCGCGATCTGAAAACCGGTCCGAACCTGATCATGAATTTCCACCCGCCCAAACCCTGGCGGGCGAAAACCAAATATGATGACTTCCCCTCCCGCCGTCAGGCCATCGCGGGGCTGTTCAAACGTCGTAAGCGCGGTCCGCGCAAGCCGACGCTGTTTTCCATCCTCAGCCGTACGATGGTGGTCAATTCACGGCGGCTGTTGATGCACACCGATATCGGGGATGACGTGCTGCTGAACATCTCGACGCTCAAGGGCATGGGCTTCATGAACTGGAAGCGGGGGCGGGAGCTGTTTGACGTGTCCCATGACCGCATGGTCAAGGCGATGGAGCAAGCGGCCGAAAATGACAGCCGCATCACGCAGCAGAAAATCCCCCACCTGAAAGCCGCCGCCGACATCATCAACGGCGTCGAAGCCGTCGAGTAGCTGCCGCGCGGAAACCAGCGCCTTCTTCAGGCCGAGGCATGGCGATCAAACCTTCGAAAAGCCGCGCTTTATTGTGCGGACCTCGGACTCATTTCAAGCGGTGTACCTACCTCACCCATTCGCCAGGCCCCGGGACGGCCTGACGAAGGCGCGGCGGGCTGAAGCCCTTGATTCCGCGCCGGGTCTGCTGTCCAATCTAAGTGGGTCTTGGGATGCGGCATAAAAAACCCGCCCAGATCGCTCTGAGCGGGTCTTTTTGCGCCGGGTGTCGACGCGCATGTTGGGTGCTGATTACGCCGCGGCCGCCTGATCCAGCAGGTCAAACCGATCCGCCATCATCACCTTGGTCCAGGCCGCCACAAAATCGTGGACGAACTTTTCGCCATTGTCATCCTGGGCATACACTTCCGCATAAGACCGCAACACCGAGTTTGATCCAAAGACCAGATCGGCGGACGTGGCCGTCCACTTCACGGCGCCCGTGGCGCGGTCGCGGATTTCATAGCCGCCGTCAACATGGTGCCAGCTGTTGGCCATGTCCGTCAGGTTGACAAAGAAATCCGTGGTCAGCGCGCCCACGCGATCCGTGAACACACCGTGTTCTGTGCCGCCATGGTTGGTGCCCATGACCCGCATACCGCCCAGCAAGACCGCCATTTCCTGTGCCGTCAGACCCATCAACTGCGCCTTGTCGAGCATCATCTCTTCGGCAGAGACCGAGTACTCTTCTTTCTGCCAGTTGCGGAAACCATCGGCCACCGGCTCCAGCACGTCAAAGCTTTCGACATCGGTCTGCGCCTCTGTGGCATCGCCTCGACCCGGCACGAAGGGCACCGTCACCGACGACCCACTAGCCTTAATCGCCGCCTCAAGCCCCACATTGCCCGCCAGGACAATCGTGTCGGCGATGGAGGCACCGGCAGCTGCGGCCAGAGGCTCCAACACGGCCAGCACTTTGGCCAGACGCTCCGGCTCATTTCCGGCCCAGTCTTTTTGCGGGGCAAGACGGATGCGCGCGCCATTGGCACCGCCGCGCTTGTCCGACCCACGGAACGTGCGTGCGCTGTCCCATGCGGTCGAAATCATCTCTGCCGGGGTCAGGTCACTGGCCGCGATTTTCGCCTTCAGATCGGCCACATCGTAACCCGTGGATCCTGTTGGCACAGGATCCTGCCAGATCAATTCCTCCGTCGGCGCAAACGGTCCGACATAGTTCACATTCGGCCCCATGTCGCGATGCAGAAGCTTGAACCAAGCCCGCGCAAACGTGTCTGAGAAATACTCAGGATCGGCCATGAATTTCTGGCAGATCTCGTTATAGGCTGGGTCCACCCGCATCGCCATATCGGCATCTGTCATGATCGGCATCGTGGCCTTTGACGGATCGGTGGGATCAACGGGGCAATCCTCATCCTTGATGTCCTTGGGGTGCCACTGCCACGCGCCAGCAGGCGACTTGCCCAGCTCCCATTCGTAGCCAAAGAGCATCTCGAAATAGCCCATGTCCCACTTGGTGGGTTCCTTGGACCATGCGCCCTCAATGCCCGAGGTGAACGCGTTGGTCGCTTTGCCGTCATGGCCCGGGTTGTGCCAGCCAAAGCCTTGCGCCTCAATCCTGGCGGCCTCCGGCTCCACGCCGATGTTGTCGACCGCGCCGCGCCCATGGGCCTTGCCCACGGTATGACCACCACAGGTCAGCGCTGCCGTCTCTTCGTCATTCATCGCCATCCGGGCAAATGTTTCCCGCACATGCATTGCCGTGCGCGCCGGATCAGGCTGACCGTTCACGCCTTCGGGGTTCACATAGATCAGGCCCATATGTACCGCAGAGAGCGGGTTTTCGAGGGTGGAGGCATCTTGCAGGTCACCGTAACGGTTCTCACTCGGTGCCAGCCATTCATTCTCTGAGCCCCAATAGACATCCTGCTCCGGGCCCCACAGATCTTCGCGACCAAAGGCAAAGCCAAACGTCTTGAGCCCCATGGATTCGTAAGCAATTGTGCCCGCATAGAGGATCAGGTCCGCCCAGGACAGCGCATTGCCGTACTTCTTCTTGATCGGCCACAAGAGGCGCCGCGCCTTATCCAGGCTGGCATTGTCAGGCCAGGAATTCAGTGGCGCAAAGCGGATGTTGCCACCGCCCCCGCCACCGCGGCCATCCTGCGTGCGGTAGGAGCCGGCAGAATGCCACGCTAGACGGATCATCAACCCGCCATAATGCCCCCAATCGGCTGGCCACCACTCCTGACTGTCGGTCATCAGCGCGACCATGTCCTCGCGCAGCGCGTCGAAATCCAGACCCTTCACCGCGTCGCGATAGTTGAAGTCGGGGTTCATCGGATTGGTCCGCGCCCCATGCTGATGCAAAATGTCGAGGTTGAGCGCGTTGGGCCACCATTTGGTGACCGGTTTGTCCATCGCTGTATTGCCGCCGTGATTGACCGGGCAACCGGTGATCGCGCGTGGGTTATTGCCGTCCATGTAGAGAATCCTCCTGCTGCGCAAATGAGACGCGTTGCTGAGCCGAACACTACTGAATCCACCAATAAACACAAATTGCATTTTCTTTGGGAAACGATATATTTTTCTTATGAATGGATTGACGCTGAAACACCTTCGCTATTTCAACGCGCTGGCCAAGCACCTGCACTTTGGCCGCGCGTCCGAGGAGTGCGCGATCACGCAACCCGCGCTGTCCATTCAGATCAAGGAATTGGAGGCGATGGTTGGCGCGCCCTTGGTGGAACGCACGTCGCGACACGTCCGCCTTACGGCGCTTGGCGAGGATTTTGTTGACCGCACGCGCAGCATTCTGGCCTCTGTGGAAGAACTGGACGATCTGGTGCGCAGCTCCACCCAGGCCCTTACGGGACGGCTGCGCCTGGGCGTCATTCCCACGGTCGCGCCCTATTTGCTGCCCGGCATCGCAAAAGCCTTGGCCGCAGCGTTTCCCGACGTTGATTTGCAACCGCGCGAGGCGGTGACGCAAGCCTTGGTCGAAGATTTGCTCGAACATCGTCTCGATGCCGCACTTGTGGCCTTGCCCGTGTCTGAGCCGCGCCTCCTTGAAACGCCTCTGTTTGAAGAAGAGTTCGTGCTTGTGCGCTCTGCCGCGGATGCACAAGACCCAATTCCAAGCCCGGATCGGTTGCTCAAGATGCGGCTACTTTTGCTGGAAGAAGGGCACTGTTTTCGGGATCAAGCGCTGGCCTTTTGCGCCATTGATGGCACACCTGTCCGCGACGTGATGGAGGGCAGTTCGCTCTCTACCTTGGTGCAGATGGTTGGCGCGGGGATTGGCCTGACACTGATTCCCGAGATCGCAGTGCCATTTGAGGCGCGCGCCTCTGGCATCCATATCGCGCGGTTCAAAAGTGACGTGCCGCGGCGCACAATCGGTCTTGTGATGCGGCGCACCAGCCCAATGGCCGAGCAATTTGACGTGATCAATGACATTGTCCGCAACCTTGGTGCGGCGCGCGTTGCCGAGGTGGCGCAGCTTTACCCGTGACGCCGTATCACCCCGCGCGGTGGCCGGATTGACCTATTTCGCCGCCCCTCTGTTCGAGCTATGACAGAGCCATGAAAGTGCATTCCGATATCGACACGCTGAGCTTTGATGCGATGAAGGCGCTGATGCGGCTGCGGGCCCAGCAATATGAGCTGACGGTGGTCGAAGACGGGCCTGAAATCTTGATGGTTGAGACGGAATTTGGACAGTTTGGCGTCCAAGATCGCACGCCGAATGGGCTGCGATTGGTGATCAACGCGGGCAAGCCTGACAATGTTCACGTCATCCGGGATGCCCTTGTGGGCCAGATCGCCGATGCCGTGCCCGACGTGGCCGAGACGATCACCTGGTCAGACACCTCTGAGCGCGATCCATACCCGCCCAACCTGCAATTCACTGAGGTGGTGAATACCCGTAAACTCTGCACCGATTTTCAACGCGTCACCTTGCGTCTTGAGCGTCCCAAGGCTTTTGAGGATGACGACGCAATCCATTTTCGCATTCTTTTGCCAGAGCCCGCAAACACCGATCCGGATTACCCGACCCTGGCGCCCAACGGGGCCACCAAATGGCCCAAAGGGGCCAAGGCGCTGCACCGGCCTGTCTACACGGTACGCAGCCTCAATGGGGATCTGGTGGAGATGGACGTTTTTCAGCATGACGGGGGCCGCGCCTCCGATTGGGCGCAGAGCGTAACGCCGGGCACGCGTCTGGCGATTATCGGCCCGGGGGGTGGCGGCCTTGTCCCCGAGGCAAAAGTGGTCCTGGCGGGCGATGAAACCGCCTTTCCGGCCATTGCCCGGATCATCGACACTTTGCCTGCGGGCGCGACCGGCGAGATCATCTTGCTCAGTCACAATGGCAACCGCGACTATCCGTTTCCCAACGCCGGCGGCTTGTCCGTGACATGGACCGACAAAACACGCTTTGCGGACGTGACCCGCGCGGCCTTGGCATCTCAGCCCGGATGCTACGCCTGGATCGCGGCAGAGCGTGGACAAACCGGAAAGATCACAGCGTCCGAAGAGTTGAAGGCGGTGCCCAAAGCGCAGCGATACGTGGCAGGCTACTGGACCCGTTTCAACTTTGACCTGCCGGCGTGAAACGACCCGTATCAGACAGCCCCAAGACCTGCGTGCTACATGCAGGCGCACACAAAACCGGGTCGACCGCCATCCAATGGGCTTTGCAGGGATATGATGATGGTGAGACGGTTTATGCTGATCTAGATCATGCCAATCATTCCGTGCCCCTGCGGCAGGCGTTTTCAGAAAGCGGGTATGACCCAAAATGGGGTCAGTTTTCCGATGCGGACACCGCCGCGCAGCGCCGCCAGCAGGTGGAGGCGGCCCTGTCGCTGGACCGCGCGCGGGTGATGTTTTCTGCCGAAGGGATGCTGCGGTTTTCGACCTCCGAAGGGCGGGCATTTCGGGACCTGATCACCCGTTTCTGCGACCGCGTTCAGGTCGTGTTGTTCGTCCGTGAACCCGTGGCGTGGACAGCCAGCCTCGCCCAGCAACGTATCAAGCGCGGAGGTCTGACCAATCTTCAAGTGGTCACCGGCACGTTGCGAAACACGGTGGTGATGTTGATGGATGTGTTTGGGCCGGAGGCCGTTACGATTTGGCGCTATGAGGACAAAGACCTCTTTGGCGGTGACATAACGCGCCTTTTCGCGCAGCGCCTTGGGCTGGACGAAACCCGTCTCAACCCGACAGGCACGGATGTGAATGCCAGTTTTCCCGAAGGCGTGGTGCAGATGTTGTATCAGCTGTCACGGGTCAGCCCGATCTTTGAGGCCATGCGAGACGACCCACCGCTTGGTCCTTTGCTGTTTCGCACCTGTCATGCTTTGGTCGAGGACCACGTCCCCCTGAACCCCGCACCCTTTGCGCGTTGTGTTGACCTAGAAGACACCGCGTTCGTCAATGATCTGATCGATATTCCCTATGATCTTCCAAGTCCGTCCGCCGTGCCCGTTGAAGACTACTTGATGACGCGCACGCCAAAGCGCCTGTCAAATTTGAACGCGCTGCTCGTTTCCGAAGGGGTGATCGCCCGGCCATTGACGGATCATGATGATGTTTTGGCGGCGCTTTTTAGATGGGCGCTGGACACGCGCAAACGTGCCTCTCGCATGTGATCTGCGCAGGGCAAGTGCCGCGAGGTCTTGTCAATTGAGCTGTAGGGATCTGGAGGGCGCCAGAGCCGCGTGTCGCATTACTCTATAACGGGCTGCGTCGGGCGTGTGTCCGGGAGCGAAATGTTGGCCACCTGTTCGGCAATCGGATCGTTGCACAGCGGGTGACGTTTGGCGGTAAACTCTTCTACGTTGCGCATTTGGCGCCACTCTCCGCCAGAATACACCTCAAGCCCGGAAAACGCGGCCTTGTACCCCATCTTCGCGCTGCCCGGCACCCAATAGCCTAGGTACACGTATGGCAGACCTGCCTCCCGCGCGATGTCGATATGATCAAGGATCACGTAAGTGCCCAAAGAGTTGCGGGTCAGCGCGGGGTCATAAAAAGAGTAGACCATCGACACCCCGTCATCGAGCACATCGGTGAGACATACAGCCGCCAAGGCGCCGTTTTCCCCGTTCGAATACTCAACCACGCGCGTTCGGATCGGTGTTTCCTCGATCATGGCGGCGAACTCAAACGCGTCCATATCGGCCATGCCACCATCGGCATGACGCGTTTCCAGATAGCGCCGGAAAAGATCGTATTGGTCTTCTGTCGCCCAAGCCGATGTCGCGCGCCGCTCCATACTGGTGTTGCGGCGCAAGGTGCGTCGCTGGCTTTTCGTTGGCTCAAACGCGGCGACGTTGATCCGCGCGGACAAGCACGCCGCGCAATCTGCGCAGGAAGGGCGGTAGAGGACATTCTGACTGCGCCGGAACCCCTGTTTGGACAAGCTATCGTTGAGTTTCTGCGCGTTGTCACCCTGAAGTGCGGTGAACAGTTTACGTTCCATACGACCCGCCAAATATGGGCAGGGCTGCGGGGCCGTCACATAGAATTGCGGCGCAAGAGGAAGCGTGTGGCGCATGAATAATTTACCGATCTCAATCCGACGATAGCAATGAAGCGCCTATGCGCCAAGACTTAAGCGCGGTTGCCAGGATCAGCCACCTGCGCGGCGGTTGATCGCCACGGTGCCCAAAGCCAGATCAACAAGGCTTTGCCGTCGTTCTGTCGTCAAAATAGCGCCAATAGACAGAATGTGCAAAATCACAAACAACAATGAAAAACTGTATCCTATCGTATGCTTAAGCGCCATGGGCAGGTCAAATCGGTGGCCCGCGCGGGTCCGAAACTCAATGGACATGACGCGCATTCCCCAGGTCGCCGACCCTCGGGATATTGTCACAACACGGTAGACGAAACTGACCGCCCACCACAGAAGTGGAAAGAAAAACAACGCGACAAAGGCGGTGAAGGGCAGAATCAGCACACAAAGCAGCAGCACAAGAACGGCGTCGATCAACCAAGCGATGGCGCGCTTTGTGGGCACGTCATCATAGAACTCGGGCTGTGTCACGGGATCGGGAATATGCCAGCTATAGTCGGTCATCAGGTAGGGATATAGGAGGTCGGTTTCACAATTTACACCCGGCCTTCAGGGGGAAAGGCCAGGTGAGGGCGCGACAGTTTGCGCAGGGCTCAGGTTGTGCGGGTTTCAGGCTCGTCCGGCGGGGCGGCGGCAGCCTGGGCGCGCTCATCCATGAACTGGTCAAACTCGGCCTTATCGCGCGCATCCCGCAGGCGTTGAAGGAAGGCTTCAAAATTTTCCTGTTCCTGTTCCAGCCGTTGCAACGTGTCGGACTTGTAGGCGTCGAACGCGGCGTTGCCGGAGCTGCGGGTCATCCGACCCGAAGACCGATAGGACCGGCCAGAGGATTTGCGACGTTTGGATGAACAGATCATTTTGTTGCTCCAGATCATATAAGCCAAAAGGGCGAGGCCCAGCGGCCAGACAAAGATGAAGCCAAGCACCATGACGGCGATCCAGGCCCCTTGGCCTTTGTCGTCCAGCCATGCCTCAGCCCGGTGAAGCCAGCCAAAAAAGCCGGATGTGTCCATTGAGGATGCAGCAGTTTGCATAGGGTGATCCTTGTGGAAGTGCAGCCAGGCAGGGCCCGGTGCGGTGTAGAATGAATGTAAATTGCCTTTACATTACCCAAGATGGGATCATGGGCCACCCGCTTCAAGGGTCAATGTAAAACTTTTTAACATTTTTGCAGAACCGGTCGTGAAATAAGGCTCGACCGGGTCACTCGGCATGGCGTCTCAGCCGCTCTGATCTCTTAGACTGCGCCCGGCACACTGGGTGGGTGTTGCCTTACGCAGCTTCCCCATCGGTGAATTGCAACCGTGCGAGGCGCGCATAGAGACCGCCTTCGGCCACCAGGCTGGCATGGGTGCCAAAGGCCGCGATCTTGCCGCCATCCATGACAATAATGCGGTCCGCCCGTTTCACCGTGGCCAAGCGATGGGCGACAATGATCGTGGTGCGGTTCTTTGACAATGCCTCAACGGCATCCTGCACCGCGCGCTCGCTTTCTGCATCCAGCGCGCTTGTGGCCTCATCCAGCAACAAAATGGGCGCATCCCGCAAAATCGCCCGCGCCAGCGCGATGCGTTGGCGCTGCCCCCCTGACAGCATCACACCCCGTTCGCCCAACTGCGTGCCATAGCCCTGGGGCAGGGCGGTGATGAACTCATGGGCGGCAGCGGCCTTTGCGGCGGCCTCAACCTCGGCATCGGTGGCATCCAGACGCCCAAACCGAATGTTCTCCATCGCGCTGTCGGCAAACACCACGGGTTCCTGAGGCACCATCGCCATGGCCCCGCGGAGGTCTGCGCGCATCAATGTCTGGATCGGGACGCCATCCACCAGGATCTGCCCGGCATCGGGATCATAGAAGCGCTGCAATAGTTGAATGATCGTTGTCTTGCCTGCGCCCGAAGGACCGACCACGGCAATGTTTTCGCCCGCCTTGACCGTGAGAGTGACCTCATCCAGCGCCGCCGTGTCCGGGCGCGACGGGTATCGGAATGTCACATTTTCAAACCGCACTTCGCCGCGCACCGGGTTTGGCAGGTTTTGCGGGCTGACGGGATCGCGCACCCGGTCCTGTGCATTGAGCATCTCGACCAGACGTTCCGTGGCCCCGGCTGCGCGCTGAAGCTCGCTCCAGATTTCCGACAGCGCGGCCACGGCGCCGGCCACCATGATGGAATAGATCAGAAACTGCACCAGCGTGCCCATGCTGATCGTTTCCGCGCGCACGTCCCGCGCCCCGATCCACAGCACGCCGACAATGCAGGTGAAGACCAAAAAGATCACAATCACGGTCAGGGTTGCCCGCGTCATAATGCGTTTTTGCGCGACCCGGTAGCTTTGTTCGGTGACGGTGTTGAATTGCCGCTGACTGTCGGTCTCATTGGTAAAGGCCTGAACCGTTTGCACGCTTGTCAGCGCCTCTGATGCCTTGCCAGAGCTGTGTGCGATCCAGTCCTGATTTTCCAGGCTGAGCCGTCGCAGCCGCCGCCCCATCCCAAGGATCGGGATCAGCACCAAAGGCACGATCAAAAGCACCATCGCCGTCAGCTTGGGCGAGGTAAACAGCATCAAGATAAGCCCGCCCAGCAACAACAGCGCATTGCGCAGGGCCACCGATACGGATGAGCCGATCACAGACAGGATCAGCGTCGTGTCGGTGGTGATGCGCGACAACACTTCACCGGTCAGGATGTTTTCATAAAAGGACGGGCTCATCGCGATCACGCGCGAAAACACCGCCTTGCGCAGGTCGGCCACCACCCGCTCGCCAATGCGCGACACCAAGGCATAGCGCAGACCCGTTCCCAGGGCTAAGAGCCCGGCAAAGGCGATGGCGACTACAAAATATTGGTCCAGAAGGGCGGTTTCGCCCTCAAGGAACGTATCCACCAAAAGCCCGACTGTCAGGGGCAGGATCAAGGACACACCCGCCGTGATCAAAAGCGCCAGCGTCGCCGCGACCATCAGGCCCTTGTAGGGGCGCATGAACGGCCAAAGCTCCATCAAGGCACCGACGCGCTTTGACTTCTCACGCTCAAAATCATCCGCGCCGTTTTCGGCTTTGCGCACCATGGGTTGCCCTCGTTGGACTAGCCTGCATTTTGTGTACGTGGGTCACAGGCGGGTCAAGCCCTCATAGTGCCGCGTCATGGTCTAAACACGTTTTGCTCGGCTTGATTTGCACTATCGCAATCCTGCGCGAAATGTCACCAAGAGGGTCAGACTGGAAGGGCAGGAAAGGGTTGGAGCGGGCGGCGGGAATCGAACCCGCGTCATCAGCTTGGAAGACTATTGTTAAAACAGCCTATTTCCGTTTAACATCAATGCTTTAAAGATCTTATATAAATGCATTTGTCGGCTATGTGTCGGAAGAGAATTTTTGGAGCGGGCGGCGGGAATCGAACCCGCGTCATCAGCTTGGAAGGCTGAGGTCTTACCACTACACAACGCCCGCTAAACCTGTCGAACGCCTAATTCATTGCTTTTGAAAGGTCAAGCTTTGGCCGGAAAGCCGACCTTCAATGCGGTGCAGATACAGAATCAAACTTGCACATTCTGGCTATCTTCCAACGAGCTCCCAGACAGGGTGCGCATCGTGTTTTCTTTTCGTTGGCACGAGCAGGATTACAGTAAGATGGTATAGGTCGGTGACCTCAGCCAGAACAGCGGTTTTGGATAGGGCCGTCGGAAAAATCCACAGCAGGCGGCAAGTCGTGTTTACGTAGTTTTGGTCCAGTTTTTATGCGCGAAACAACGGGAAACTACGAGCCAGTTGAAAGCTGAAAAAGGCGTCAAAAATCGGACCTCAGAAAACGCCTTAGCCACTCATTTAAAAAGAGTTTTGCCGATCCACCCAATTGGGTGATTTCAGAACACATCAAATGCGCTAACGAAGGATTCGTGCGTCGGTTGTGGGACCGTGTTTTGGGGACGTTTGTTCATGCTTATTGGCAGAAGATGTCAGTGGATTTCGTTTGAAGCCGTTGCGGCTCGAACGCGCAAACTGAAGGCATCGGTCAGCCATGCGGCCTTGTCCTGCGCGCTTGTGGCGGGCCTGTCGCATCCCGCTTGGGCGCAAGAGACTGATGATATCGAGGCCGCCGTCACAACCAACAAGGCCATTCTTGCGGATGGCGCGATGGATGCCGTCGCTGATTACATCGC
>JBCCDT010000051.1:0-25462 GCA_039030635.1 Pseudomonadota bacterium | reverse complement strand
CTCTGGCACGCGGGGTGTCGGACGCTCAGATGTGGCAACCGTGAGCGACCAGTTCGTGACCTCGACGGCCAGCCCCTCAATCACCCGGCCAAAGAGCGTGCGATACGCCGCCTCAAAGGCCGTGACCAAAGCGGCCTCATCACCTGGCGCGAAGTGCGTGGCATTGTAAGGCACAGGGATTTCCCAGCCCTGCCCGGAATACCGCATGAACACGGTCAACTTTGACGTCGTTTCAGCGCCCTGCGCACCCGCGGAGACAAAAGCGCGGGCCTCCGCCTCCAGATCCTGAAGCGCGGCATTCACCGCGGCATGATCAAACGCGTCAATCCGCTGGAAAAGCCCGCGTGTCGCTTCATAGCTGAACGGCGCGCGCAGGAAACCAATGGCGGAGCCGACGCCTGCGCCCGGTGGTACGATCAGACATGTCAGCCCCAGCTTTTCGCACAACCGCCCAGCATGGAGCGGCGCGCCCCCGCCAAAGGCAATCATAGTGAAGTGTTCAATATCGCGGCCGTGCTCTACCGTGTGCACCCGCGCGGCATTGGCCATGTTTTCATCGACCATTTCGGTCACGCCAAAGGCGGCGTCATCCACCGGCAACTCTGTTTGCGCGCTGAGCGCGGTATGTATGGCGGTCTTGGACAGGTCAGGATCAAGCGGGATGGCCCCCCCGGCAAACCCATCCGGATCAAGCCGCCCAAGAACAAGGTTGGCATCCGTCACAGTGGCGTCCGCACCCCCGCGTTGATAACAGGCCGGGCCCGGCTCTGACCCGGCTGAGGCCGGCCCCACCTGAATGCGACCCATGCTGTCAATGGACGCAATGGAGCCTCCGCCCGCGCCAATCTCTACCATTTCCACCACGGGGGTCGACACGATCATGCCGGACCCTTTCTTGAAACGATAGGTGCGCGCGATCTCAAAGGTATTGGCGGATTTGGACACGCCATCCTCAACCAGACAAATCTTGGCCGTTGTCCCCCCCCATGTCAAAGCTCAGCGCCTTATCGATGCCATAGGCACGGGCGTAACCAGCGGCGAAAATGGCCCCACCCGCCGGACCGGATTCGAGCAATCGCACAGGCTGTTCAATGGCTGTTTCCACGCTGATCAAACCACCACCAGAATGCAACATGAACACAGGCGCCGCGATCCCCGCCTCGCGCATCCGGGCCACCAACCGGCCCAGGTAATCCGCCACTTGTGGCTGCACATAGGCATTGGCAATCACCGTATTGAACCGCGGCAATTCCCGCATCTGTGGCGAGACGACAGAAGACAGCGACACAGACAGCTCCGGCATCGCCGCACGCAAGGCCGCGCCCATGCGGCGCTCATGCTCTGGATTGGCATAGGCATGCATGAACCCCACGGCGACAGCCTCATACCCGCCCGCTTCAACCTGGCGCACGAGCCCGTCAATGTCTTCGTCTGAAAGATCCAGCAGCACCTCGCCTGTGGCCGCGACACGCTCTTTTGCGACCAGCCGGTCCTGACGCGGCACCAAGGGCACCGGCAAGGTCAGGTTGAGATCATATTGCTCAAACCGGTTCTCTGAGCGCATTTCGATCACGTCCCGAAACCCGTCCGTGGTGATGAATGCCGTCTTCGCCCCGCGCCTCGAAATCAACGCATTAGTGACCAGCGTTGTGCCATGGATCACTTGCTCTATCGCGTCCGCCGCGACGCCAGCCTGCTCACAGGCCAGTGCGATACCGCGCAGGATCGCCGCCTCGGGCGCGGCATAATCTGTCAGAACCTTGCAGGTCGACAAACCGCCCGGATGCTCAAGCGCCACATCCGTGAATGTCCCGCCAATATCCACACCGACCCGGATACTCATGGAGCCATCTTTCATAGAATTGTGCGCCACACCTGATTGGCCGTGAACGCCAGATCAAAAAACCGCGCATTCAGCCCGGAGCGACGGGCCCGCGTCATGGTGGTGACCGGCAATGGCAGATCTGAGGGGTCCATTCCGGTCAAAAGATCCGCCATGGATTGGCCAAAGAGTGTCCCCGTGGTGATCCCCCGCCCGTTATACCCAATCGCGGTCCAAAGCCCGTCATCAAGCGCGTGCACTTTGGGCAGGTGATCATCCGTCATGGCGATCTGTCCGTGCCAGGCCTCCTCGAACTCCACCGGACCCAAATCGGGGAACACCCGCGCGATCTGCTTGCGGGCCCAGCGGTGCGTCAGGCCACTGTCCTTGGTGCCAATGATACGCCCCATGGTGCCGATCAAGAGCCGGTCACGCGCGTCGCGGCGGTAGTTGAACATTATCTTGCCGGTGTCCCACAATCCCTGCCTGCCGGGCAGGATATGCGCCGCCTCCGGTCCCATCGGCGTGGTCGCAAATTGCAGGTAATGGATCATCGTAAAGATGCCCTTCAACCCGGGCCAAAGGTCATCCGTGTAGGCATTGGTGCCCAAAACCACGCTCTGTGCGCGCACTGCGCCTTGATCGGTTTCAACCACCCAATCGCCACCATCCTTGCGCAGTTTGGTGACGCGCACGCCCGTCGCGATCTTGGCCCCGGCCCCAAGCGCTGCGCGCGCCAGCCCGCGACAATAGCCCATCGGATTGATCGTGCCCGCACGGTGATCAAGAAGGCCGCCGTGAAACGCGCTTGATCCAATGAGCGCTGCGACCTCTTCGCGGCTCAAGAGATCGACCGGCTCGCCCAGGCGCTGCCACTCGGCATGTCGCGCTTTGAGGTCCGCAAACCCCGATGGCGCATGGGCGGCATGAACCGTGCCGGTCTTTGTCGCCTCGCAGCGGATCTGGTGCTTTTCAATGATCTCGAACACCGTGCGCGGCCCGTTGCTGAACCGCTGAACAAAACGGGGGCCATAGGTCTCGCCCAGCATCTTGCGGGTTTTGGCCGGGGGCAGCCAAGCGGCGGCATTGACCAGCCCTACATTGCGCCCAGAGCCCCCATATCCAATATGTCGCGCCTCCAAGACACGCGCGGACAGACCCTTTTCGGCACAATGCAAAGCGGTCGAAAGCCCGGTATACCCACCGCCCACAATCGCCACATCCACGCGTTCATCCGGCACGAAATCGGCATGATAGTCGCGCTCTTCTGCGGTGGCATCCCAAAGAGATATTGGTGATGATCTGTCCATGGAAACGGGTGATTCACGGTTTTTGATTGCAATGGGATCACCTTGCGGGGATTGGCAAATCGTGTCAACATATTGAAAGATCGTTTCCTATATTGGCACAACCACACCGACACTCACACGAGAAAAGGCGCCGCCCATGCAAAAGCTCAAGAAAACCGCCGCACAGATGGTCGAAGAGGCTCGCAACCGCATCGAAGAGATCGAAACCCAAGATCTGATCGGCCTTGTGGGTGACCCGAATGTGGTGATCGTCGACATCCGTGATGTGCGCGAACGCCAACGCAGCGGGTTCATCCCGGGCAGTGTTCACGCGCCCCGCGGCATGGTGGAGTTTTGGGTTGATCCCGACAGCCCTTATTTCAAGGACGTGTTTGGCCAGCCGGACAAAAAATATGTCTTCCATTGCGCCAGCGGCTGGCGGTCGGCGCTCACCGTGGCCACGCTTCAGGATATGGGGTTTGAGGCCGCCCACCTGCGCGAAGGGTTTTCCACCTGGGAAAAACAAGGCGGCCCGGTGGAACAGGTCGAAGAGACGAAAAAGAAGTAATCCCGCGGGATCAGGACGAGAATCCTCGAAGAAAACGCAGCGCTCAGATACAGCGTCCGCCGTCGATTTCCATGCACACCCCGGTGACCATGCTCGCCTCGTCGCTGCACAGATAGACGGCCGCGTGTCCCATATCTTCGGGCTGGGAGAACCGGCCCAAAGGGATCGTTGACAGAAACCTCTCGCGCATCTGAGGCGTGTCTTCACCCATGAAGGATTTCAGAAGCGGCGTCTCTCCTGCCACAGGATTGATCGCGTTGACGCGAATACCCTCGGGCGCAAGTTCCACTGCCATGGTCCGCGTCGCGGTGATCATCCACCCCTTGGAGGCGTTGTACCAGTTGAGCTTCGGACGCGGGCTGACTCCGGCTGTGGAGGCGACGTTCAGGATCGCACCCGTTCTCCGCGCCCTCATGCCCGGCACAAAGGCCCGTGCGGCGAGGTAGACGGATTTGCAATTGATGGCAAAGACCCTTTCAAAATCGGCTTCCGTCACATCGTCGAGCGGCTGCGGCAGATGCGTGACACCGGCGTTGTTGACGAGGATGTCGACATGGCCAAACTCTCGGCCCGCCAGGTCTGCCATCGCCTCTACGCTGTCGCCGTCAGAGACGTCGACTGTGCAGGCCACACCGTTATGCGCCTTTGCGACATCGCGCGCGGCCTCCGCATTGATATCGGCCACCATGACACGGGCGCCTTCCTCCGCGAACCTGCGCACGATCCCGGCGCCAAAGCCGCTGGCCCCTCCGGTCACAATGGCGGTTTTGTCTTTCAGTCGCATGGGCGGGCCTTTCGTGATGGTTCCAACACCCTACACAGCCGGGCGCGGGATGGACCAGCCCACATCTTTGATCCCGGCCAGTCGGGCAAACCGGGCAAGCTCCGCCTCAAACTTGTCCATCCGCGCAGGCGTCCATTTCACCCCGCGCTCTGGCCAGAAGCCGGTGACCCGCAACCATCCTGCGCCACGATCCGCCTTGACCTCGCATCGCCCGACAAACCGATGACCTTCGAGCAGTGGATAGACGTAGTACCCCCAAAGCCGTTTCTCACGCGGGACAAACATTTCATTGCGGTAGTCAAAGCCGAACAAGCGCTCAAGGCGCGCGCGATCCCGGATGGCGGGATCAAACGGGTTCAGAAGCCGCAATCGCGTCGACGGCTCTGGTGCGCGCTTCAAGCGCTCTTCGATGTCCGGAACGGCATAGGCCTGCCGCCACTGGCGATCTGCGCCCTCAACCTCCACCATAACAGGGGCGCGCCTTTGCGCCCAGGTTTTGGCCTCGGCCGCGCTCATCGCCTCCCAAAAGCGTTGCACTTCACCGCAGGTGCCGACCGAGATGAATTCCAACGCGCGATCACACAGCCAATCGCGCGCTTCCTCATCCCCCGGACCGTGCCCCGGGGCATGGCGAAGCTGCGAGGGAAAAACCCGCTCCCCCAGGTCGTAAAACTTCACAAAGTTCTTGCGGTGACACGTTGCCAAGTCGCCCGCATACCACATCTGATCCAGCGCCTTTTTATGGGGCGGGCGCGCCCACATCTCTCGGCTTTCGGCTTTGGTATCAAAGGCATGGGTCGACAGCGCGCCCTCTTTTTCGATCCGACGGCGAATGCCTGCAATCTCAGCCTGTCCCAAGCCTGATTGAAACCAATCGGACGCGGCGGCCTTCTGACCCAGCCGATCGAATTGCCGCTGCCAATAGGGCAACACCTCCATCGGGATCAAAGAGGCATCATGGGTGAAATGCTCAAAAAGATCACGGCCCTTGAGCCGCGGCCACAGCAACTTTTCGCGGTAATTCTGGTTGCGCGACCACAGAATATGGTGATGCGCCCGGGTAACATTGCGGATCGTGTCAATCTGCACAAATCCAAGCGCGCGGATCATGCCCATCACATCCAGCTTGCCCACCGGCGTCTGCGACAACCCGTTGGTCCACAACCAAAGCCTGCGGGCCTCTCGATTGGAAATTCTCAAAGCTGCGGTCACGGCTGTCCGATCAACAAAAGCCCATTGCGCAGGTTGGAGGCGTCAAGCGTCATCACCGCCCGGTAAAACGTGCGGCCGACCTGACAGGCGCTTTTGTTATCGGCGCGCGACAGGTTCTGCATCGCCGCCCGCATTCGCCCGGCATTGGGATCATCCTGCATCAGCACATCCAGACGGGCATCAATCGCGGCACCCACGGTTTGCTTTGTCGCCTCAGACAGGGTGACAGGCCCCCGCGCCGCGCCCAGCTTGGCGGCTTTGAACTCAATCCTGTAGAACTCTCGCAGCGCGCCTGTTTCAAGCCGCGCCGCCACGCGCGACATGGCATCGGCAAACTGCTTATCCGAGAACCGCCCGCGCATGGCGCGCCCGCACTCTCGGGTCGGCAGCGCGTTGATCATGGCTTGTTCCACCGAATAGTAATAGCGCAGCTCCGCCAACGTCAGATGCCCCATCCCGCGCGACACCATCGGCCAGATGAGACCTTGCGCCTCAACCTGAAAACTGGGGTTGGAATAGGCCGCAATGACTTGGTCCGCGATGTGGCCTGCGATGGTGGGATCCTTGTAAAACGATTCCGCCTGCGTCACCGCGAGTTCGAGGTTCTGACCGGTAAACCCCAACCGCTGTAGATCTTGACGGATCGGCATGGCGCTTGGCAGCTCGCCCAGAATGCGGATCATCTCAGCGCGATTGACCTTTACGGCCGCATTCTGAGCCTCGCTCGTACCACTGAGACCCATGGCAAACAGAACAAAAAGGACAGGGAATAAACGGCGCAAAATGATCTCCGACGGGCTGATGGACAGAAGTTTAGGCAACTGCCACAGGAAACACCACGGGCCATTTGGCACGGGCCAATCACCTTTTGCGGAGCTTTGCCGCCGCGTTCTTGCGGCAGACACTGGCAAGCCAGGGGGTGACCTGATATCCAAAACCCAATGCTAACGTGCCAGGTGTGACAAGAACATGAGCGCCACCGCCAAGAAAACCGCCCCTCTGCCCGATGATATTCTGGCGATGAAGGGGCAAACCCCCATTGTCAGCCTGACTGCCTACACGACGCCAATGGCGCGGTTGATGGATGAGGCCTGTGATTTCGTCCTCGTGGGGGACTCGGTGGGCATGGTCCTGCATGGGCTCAACTCAACGCTTGGCGTGACCATGGAAATGATGGTCATGCATGGGCAGGCCGTGGCGCGCGGGCTGACCTCTGCCATGCTGGTGATGGATATGCCATTTGGCGCCTATGAGGAGAGCCCGGAGCAAGCCTTTCGCAACGCCGCCACCTTGATGCGCGAAACGGGCGCTGCGGCGGTGAAGCTGGAAGGCGGCACGCATATGGCAGACACCATCGCCTTTCTCGTCCAGCGCGGGATCCCGGTGATGGCCCATATCGGCCTGACGCCCCAATCGATCAACACGTTGGGCGGCTACAAGGTGCAAGGCCGCGATGAGGCGGGTGCCGCACTTTTGGCCGATGCCCATGCGGTTGCGGATGCAGGCGCGTTTTCCGTTGTTTTGGAAAAGGTGCCCGCCAACCTGGCCGACAAGATCACGTCAGAGATCGCCATCCCGACCATCGGCATCGGCGCAGGTGCGGGATGCGACGGGCAAATCCTTGTGGTCGATGACATGCTGGGATTGTTCGCCGAATTCAAACCCAAATTCGTCAAACGCTTCGCCACTCTGGGCGACGGGGCCAAAGCGGCCATAAACGACTACGCAGCAGAGGTGCGTGCCCGCAGTTTCCCCGCAGCAGAACATACCTTTGCCGACAAAGCCCCTTCCAAGTGACCACAATGACACCGCCGCCCATCCTCCGCCAATTGGCTGACCTGCGCGCCATGACGGCCACATGGCACCGCGCCGACGAAAGCGTGGGGGTGGTGCCCACCATGGGTGCGCTGCATGATGGGCATTTGTCCCTTGTGACGGCTGCCAAGGCAACATGCGACCGGGTGATCGTCACGATCTTTGTGAACCCCAAGCAGTTCAACAACACCGAAGATCTTGCCAACTATCCGAGGACGGAAGAAGAGGATGCCAAAAAACTCGCCCGCTTTGGGATTGATGCGCTCTACGTTCCGGACCCCGATCAGATTTACCCCGACGGTTTTTCCACCACAGTGTCCGTTGCCGGCCTGACCGATGTCATGGACGGCGTGCACAGGCCCGGGCATTTCGATGGGGTGGCGACGGTTGTCACCAAGCTGTTCACCCAAAGCACAGCCACGGATGCGTTTTTCGGAGAGAAAGATTTCCAACAGTTGCAGGTGGTCAAACGCCTCGCACGCGATCTTGATCTGCCGATTACGGTGCATGGTTGCCCCACGATCCGCGATATTGACGGGCTCGCCCTGTCCTCTCGCAATCTCCTCTTGTCTGACCGCGCCCGCACCCACGCCTGCCGCCTGCACGAAGAGATGGAAAAACTGGCAGAGGGTCTTCAAAACGGAGAGCCGTTCGAGGCGCTTCATGCCAAGGCCGTGGATGCGCTCGACAAGGTTGGGTTCACCAAGGTCGAATACCTTGATCTGCGCGCCGCCGACGATTTGACCGAACTGGCCGCGCCCACGCGAGAGGCCCGGTTGTTCGCCGCGGCATGGCTTGCCGGCGTGCGATTGATCGACAACATCGCGGTGTGAAACGGCGTGTCGCAAATGAAATAGACAAGACGCCGACACGACCCAATCCTAGGCCTATGGACGCACAGCATTTCATCAACCTTTCGGACTACCCCATTCATCAGCGCGGGGCGCAGCGCGATGCAGTGCTGACGCAGGTGCGCGATGATCTGTCCAAGGATGGCTGCGCCGTGCTCAAGGGCTTTCTGACTGCAGAGGGCATCGCGGCCCTGACGCAAGAGGCGGATCGCGTGGCCAAACACGCGCATCGCTCTTTTAACCGGACAAACCCGTATTTTACCAAGGACGATCCCGGCTTGCCCGAAAGCGATCCGCGCCGGCAATTCTACGACCGCTCCAACGCGTTTATCCCGGCCGACAATTTCTATACGGACGGTCCGTTGCGGCAGGTGCGTGATTTCAACGGGTTCGACGCCTTCATCCGTGATTGCCTGCAGGAGAAGGATTTTCACCGCTACGCCGATCCGCTGGCGGATGTGATCGTCAACATGGCCGAAGAAGGCAATGGGTTCCCCTGGCATTTCGACACCAACAATTTCACCGTCACGCTGGCCATTCAGAACGCCGACGGCGGGGGTGCGTTTGAATACGCCCCGGGCATCCGCGAAGGCGACGAGAATTTCGAAGAGGTCGCCCGCGTGTTGGATGGCACCTCTGACAAGGTCACGGTGCTGGAGCTTGATCCCGGCGATCTGCAGATCTTTCGCGGTCGGTATTCCCTGCACCGGGTAGCACCTCTTTTCGGGTCGCGTCCGCGCTATGTGGCGATCTTTTCTTATGTGGAAAAGCCCGACATGGTCGGCAGCCCGGAACGCACCGAACAGCTGTATGGCCGGACCCTGCCCATCCATTGGGAGCGGGCGGGCCGACGGGCGGATGCGTATCTGGATTAACCCGCCGCCATCTCGTCTTTCAAAAACGCCTCAGGGTCGTCCACCTCTTCTAATCGCGTGCCAGTGATCCACCAAAACCGGTTGCCCACATTGCGCAGGAAACTGCGGTCATGGCTCACCAAAAGACAGGCCGCACCATGGAGGATCAGTTCCTCCTCGAGCGCCTCTTGCCCTTCGATATCCAGGTGATTGGTGGGTTCATCCAGCACATAAAAGTTGGGCCGCGTCAGCCGAAGGATCAACATGGCCAGCCGCGCCTTCTGCCCGCCGGACAGCGCATCAATGGGGGTGTCCTGCATCGCCATCACAACGCCCGCCCCCGCCAGCGCCCCACGCGCCCTCTGATCGCCGATGTCAAAACGCTCGGTGATCAGGGCCATGGGTGTTCGATCCGGCGTCAACTGCGACAGATGCTGATCCGATATACCCGGCACAACAGAGGATGCCGCCCGGACCGGCCCCTCCCCGTGACAGGCCCGCGCAACAAGGTTGATCAGCTGCGTTTTGCCCGTGCCATTGGCCCCTAGCAACACGACCCTCTCGCCTGGGGAAATCCATTTCTTGCCTGTCTGATACAGCACCCGCCCATCCGGGGCGCTCACGGTCACATCCGGCAGGGTCAAAAGCGCCTTGGCATGCGTGCCGCTGTTGCTCAACTTGATGTCACCGGCGCTGCGTTCTCGATGGGCGGGGCGGGCCGCTGCCTCCATCTTATCGGCGCGTTCCGTCAACTGTTTGGTCTTGGTCAGCAGCAGGTCAGAGCCCGAGTTGATCCCCACATTCTTGAGCTTCGCCGCCTGCCGTCGCAGCGTCTTGGCCTTGTTGAGATCATTGACAAAGCGCCTGTCATCGGCGGCATCTGCCTCATCCAGGGCGGTGCGTGCCTTGGTGTAGGGCAGAGGAAAAACACGCGACCTCTCCGCGCGCAAAAACAGGGTCTTGTTCGTGACCGCATCCAGAAATGCCCGGTCATGGGAGGTCATGATGATCGCCAGATCCCGTGGCAGCGCCGTCAACCAATCCTGCAACTGTCCGATCCGGCGCAGATCCAGGTGGTTGGTCGGTTCATCCAGCATCAGGATATCGGGCTCCACCACCCATTCCGCGGCCAGCATCGCCATGCGCTGCCAGCCCCCGCTCAGCGCGGAAAGGGGGCGATGCTGTAGCTCATAAGGCATCTGCAAATCCCCGAGCACCACATCCACCCGCCAGCTTTCGTAATCCGCCTGATCAGGTGGCAACGCGGCCAGCGTGAGGTCATAGGGTGTCATGGCGTGGGCGGTAGCCGGCAGGTTCTGCCGCACAAACCCGATGCGCAGCCCCCGGCCTCGGGTGATCTCTCCTTGGGTGGCCTCCGCATCGCCCATCAGGCAATTCAGCAAGGTTGATTTTCCCCGCCCGTTGGCCGCCACAAGGCCAATGCGATCCCCTTTGGTGAGGGTCAGGGTCAGGTCGGCAAACAGGGTCTCACTCAGCGTGATACCAAGGGATTGTAGGTGAAGAAGGGTCATGTCTGTCTCAGCTAATTCAAAGGGGCCGCACATGCGGCAAATGGCTGATCAAGACCGGATAGGATGTCAGATCAGCCCTGCAAACGGATCTGCAGGGCGGTACGGGGACTATGCTGAAGTCGGCGGATGATACGCATGTTCAGCTCGGGCCCTCCTGTTGTGACATGGTTGATATACGGCAGCATAGGCTGGCCTGCATTCACTTGGCAACTGTTCTACGCATTGACTCGCTTTGCGATCAGGATTAGACGGCCACAAATCTTTGGAAGTTTGATGCTTCCGGTCCCTTGGGCACCTGACCCGGGATCGCCCCCCACCAGCGAGTTTCGCCCGTGGGGGCGTTTATGCTTTGAACCGTTCTGCCTATATTGGCAGGGCATCGTGACAACCGGCAAGGAGGCCGCTGATGTTTGAAAATCTATCCGAACGTCTATCTGGCGTCCTTGATCGGCTCACAAAACAGGGCGCGTTGTCGGATGATGACGTCAAGACCGCGCTGCGCGAGGTGCGGGTTGCCTTGCTTGAGGCGGACGTATCCCTGCCTGTGGCGCGCGAATTCATCAAGAAGGTGCAGGAACAGGCGACCGGTCAGGCGGTGACCAAATCGGTGACCCCGGGCCAGCAGGTCGTCAAGATCGTGCATGACGCCTTGGTCGACACGTTGACCGGTGAGGAAGACCCCGGCGCGCTCAAGATCGACAACCCGCCCGCCCCCATCTTGATGGTCGGTCTGCAGGGCTCGGGTAAGACCACGACGACCGCGAAACTGGCCAAGCGCCTGAAAGAGCGCGACGGAAAGCGCGTGCTGATGGCCTCGCTTGACGTGAACCGACCGGCGGCCATGGAACAGCTGCAAATCCTCGGCACACAGATCGGCGTGGACACCCTGCCGATCGTCAAAGGCGAAGACCCCGTTGCGATTGCCAAACGCGCAAAAACACAAGCGTCTTTAGGTGGTTACGATGTCTACATGCTCGACACTGCGGGCCGTCTGCACATTGATGAGGTGCTGATCCAACAGGCCGCCGAGGTCCGCGACGTGGCCAAACCGCGCGAGACACTTTTGGTGGTCGACGGCCTCACCGGTCAGGACGCGGTCAACGTGGCGACCGAATTTGACGACAAGATCGGCGTCTCGGGCGTGGTGCTGACGCGGATGGATGGCGATGGTCGTGGCGGGGCCGCGCTGTCGATGCGGGCGATCACCGGCAAGCCCATCCGCTTTGTGGGTCTGGGCGAAAAGATGGACGCCATCGAGACCTTTGAACCCGGGCGCATCGCGGGCCGCATCCTGGGCATGGGCGACATTGTCAGCCTGGTGGAAAAGGCGCAGGAAACGCTCGAGATCGAACAGGCCGAGCGCATGATGAAGCGCTTCCAGAAAGGTCAGTTCAACCTCAACGACATGCGCAGCCAGCTCGAACAGATGCAGAAGATGGGCGGTATGGAGGGCATGATGTCCATGCTGCCGGGGGCCGCGAAGATGTCCAAACAGATGGAACAGGCGGGCCTTGATGACAGCGTAGTCACCCGCCAGATCGCCCTCATCCAATCCATGACCAAGAAAGAGCGCGCCAACCCCAAATTGCTGCAAGCCAGCCGCAAGAAACGCATCGCAGCTGGTGCCGGTCAAGAGGTCAGTGAACTCAATAAGCTATTGAAAATGCACCGACAAATGTCGGACATGATGAAGCGCATGGGCAAGATGGGCAAAGGCGGCATGCTCAAGCAGGCGATGAAGGGCATGATGGGGAAAGGCGGCCCCTCGCCCGAAGAAATGGCCGCTGGCATGGATCCCAAAGCGCTTGAACAAGCAGCCAAGGCCATGGGCGGCAAGATGCCGGGTGGCCTGCCGGGTTTGGGTGGCGGTGGCCTGCCTCCGGGTCTCTCAGGCTTTGGAAAGAAAAAGTAATGGCTTCATCTTTCCGAAAATACTCCCGCCGGAGGCATCCTGGCGCGCGACGCGAGGCGCTGAACTGACCGATGCAGACCGTGACCATCCCCACGCTATCGACCGAGCGGCTGACCTTGCGCGCCCCGCAAGCCATTGAATTTGCGACATATCGTGACTTCATGATCAGCCCGCGTGCGCGGTTTATCGGCTCGTTTGACGTGGCGGCGGCTTGGCGTGAGTTTGCCGCCGGGATGGGGCATTGGGCGCTCTTTGGTTATGGGCCGCTGCATGTGGTGCGCGATGAGGATGGCGCATTGGTGGGCGAGGTCGGCATCCTCAACCATGATGAGTACCCCGAAGTGGAATTGGGCTGGACCCTTTTTGACGGGTTTGAAGGCCATGGTTACGCCGCAGAGGCCGCTTACGCTTTGCGCGCCTGGGCCTTTGCGGAACACAAATTTCCCTCTCTTGTCAGTTACATAGACGGCGAGAACGCCGCCTCAATCGCGGTTGCGAAACGGTTGGGCGCGGTGGAAGACACCGGCGCCCAAAAGACCGATCCTGAGGATGTGGTTTATCGCCATTCAGGGCGGGGGCGGTTGCAATGAGTTTGGCGCTTGATATCCCTCGGCTGGAGACAGACCGGCTGATTTTGCGGGGGCCCGAGCATGGGGATTTTGACCCCTTGTGCGATTTTCTGACCGATCCGGTCCGCTCAGAAGGGTTCGGAACAGAGGAAAATCGGTCGGCCGCATGGCGGTGGTTTGCCCTTAATGTCGGCCATTGGGCGCTGCATGGATATGGGTATTTCACGATTGAAATCAAAGACATATCCAAACCCGCAGGCATATCAGGCATTTGGAATCCCGAAGGCTGGCCCGAACCGGAAGTGGGCTGGGTGGTCTTTGACGGGTATGAGGGCAAAGGCATCGCCTATGAGGCCGCTACACGGGTGCGCGACTGGGCGTATGACAGCCTCGGTTTTACCACGCTGACCTCCAACATCGTGCCGGGCAATACCCGGTCTGTGGCGCTTGCCGAGCGGATGGGCGCGTGGTTTGAGCGCAGCTATGACAACGTGCATATGGGCGCGGAAATGCTCTATCGCCACCCCGGGCCAAGTGCTGCACAGGAGGGGGCAGCATGACGGAGCACGCCCCTCGTGTAACCTCTAATACGTTGATTTTAAGAGGTTATATGGAATCTGATTTTGCCTGCTTTGCGGAATTCGCCGCCTCTGAACGGGCCTCATTTGTCGGTGGTCCCATGGGTGTGGCGGACAGTTGGCGTTCTTTTTTGGGGTCGATCGGGCACTGGACTTTGCGCGGATTTGGCATGTGGGTGATTGAGGATCGCGCGACCCAGAGGGTGGCCGGGCGCGTCGGTGTGATCCTCAATGACGGCTGGCACGAACCCGAATTGGCCTGGCATATCTATGAGGGGTTTGAAGGCCAGGGCGTGGCCTTTGAGGCCAGTGTTTTGGCCCGGGAGTATTCGGCCAGACACTTTGGCCTGGATCGGGTCATGTCCTATATTAGCAAGGAAAATCAGAGGTCTATGCGGCTTGCCACCCGCCTTGGCGCGCATTTTGAAAAGGATGTTGAACTGCGCGGACAGCCCACGCAGATGTGGCGGCACCCTGCGGTTCTGGAGGGTGACACATGACCCGACACGCGTTTCAGAACATCCTGGCGACAGCCCTCCACTCCTTGACGCGAGACGTGGCAAGGGTGATCGGGCGCGATGGGGGCGAAAAGACCGGTTTGGGACAATTTGGGGTCACTTTGAAAGGCCCGAAACCCAATTTGGGGTATCTTTTTGCGCCCGGTTTTGACGCCCGGGGCGCAGCAATGACGCCGGTTGAGACCGTCCGCATGCGTGCGGGGGCCGCGCCCATGACGTGGGTCAGCCAAAGCACAGCGTGCCGGGCCGATCAGCCCGTCGCCGGGAGGGTGTCGTGATGTCGACGGCGTCTATTCCTGTCATCGAAACCCGCCGCCTGATTTTGCGCGGACCGGAGCCGGATGATTACCCCAACTTTAAGGCAACGTTCGCCTCTTACCGGTCGCGCTTTATGGGGGGGCCGCTCAACGCCTATGAGACTTGGATGCTTTATGCCGCCGAGATCGGGCATTGGAACATTCGCGGCTACGGCATGTGGATGATCCACCACCGCGACGATGGGCGCACATTGGGCATGGCGGGGGGCTGGTTCCCCGCGGCCTGGCCCGAGCGGGAGATCGCGTGGATCATCTGGCCCAAGGAGGCCGGTCACGGCTATGCGCTGGAGGCGACCCACTCGGTGCGCGGGCATCTTTATGACCAGATGGGATGGACCGAGGCGGTGAGTTACATCGACCCCAAGAACCTCGATTCCATCCGGCTGGCCGAACGGCTGGGCGCGGTGAAAGACCCGGACGCCGCCACCATTGACGGCAGTGATGCGGTCTATCGCCATCCCTCCCCCGAGCGGCTGATGTCAGGTCAGCTGCGCGACGGGATCGAGCTGGAGATCAGCCACTATGCCGACCCGCTTTTCAAACCTAAGGGGATGCCCGTTGACTGACGATCCTGTTACCCGCGCCGCAGAGGTGCTTTCAGAGCATCGCGAAAGCATTGACCGGCTGGATGCGATCCTCGTCTACACCTTGGGCGAGCGGTTCAAGCACACCCAGGCCGTGGGCAAGCTCAAGGCCACCCACGACCTTCCCCCGTCCGATCCCGACCGCGAAGCGGCGCAGATTGCACGGCTAGAAGACCTGGCGAACCGGGCCGATCTGGACCCGGAATTCGCCAAGAAGTTCCTGAACTTCATCATCGCCGAAGTGATCCAGCATCACAAAAGGCATCAAACGTAGGCCGGGGTTCACCCCGGCATCCCTCATCCGCACTTCGTGTGCGAAACGCCATTATAAGGAGAAACTCAAATGGCCATGAAAATCCGTCTTGCCCGTGGTGGCAGCAAGAAACGCCCTTTTTACCGCATCGTTGCGGCGGACTCGCGCATGCCGCGCGATGGGCGTTTTATCGAAAAGCTGGGCACCTATAACCCGCTGCTGCCGAAAGACAGCGAAGAGCGCGTGAAGATGAACCTGGAGCGCATCCAATACTGGATGGATCAGGGCGCGCAGCCGACTGACCGGATCTCTCGTTTTCTGGAAGCCGCTGGTGTGATCGAGAAGAAAGAACGCTCCAACCCGCAGAAGGCGGAGCCGGGCCAGAAAGCCAAGGATCGCGCCGAAGAGAAGGCTGAAAAGGCGAAAGCGGCGGAAGAAGCGGCGGCTGAGCCTGTGGAAGAAGAAGCGCCAGCAGAAGAGGCTGTGGCAGAAGAGGCACCAGCAGAGGAAGCACCTGCTGAAGAGGCGGCCGCCGAAGAAGAGACCCAAGGCTGACCCTCAAGGAGGACCCGGGCGTGACGCGCTTTTCCCCGGACTTCTGCCAAGAGCTTACGGAGTTGATGCGGTGGCGGCGGGATGTGCGCCGTTTCCGCACCGATCCGGTGGATGAGGCTGTTTTGCAGGCCTGTCTGGATGGCTTTGCCTTGGCCCCCTCTGTGGGGCTGAGCGAGCCGTGGCGCGTGATCCGGGTGGAAAGCGCGGAGGCCCGCCAGGCCGCGTTGGAGAATTTCCAGGCGGCCAATGCCGATGCCTTGGCAGGCTACGATGGGGAGAAGGCCGCGCTTTATAGCCGGTTGAAACTGTCGGGCATGCAGGAGGCACCGGTGCAACTGGCCGTGTTTTGCGCGGAAGACACGCCGAAGGGCGCGGGGCTTGGCGCGCAGACCATGCCGGAGATGCGGCGCTATTCGGTGGTGAGCGCGATCATGCAGTTCTGGCTGGTGGCGCGGGCGCAGGGCATCGGCGTGGGATGGGTGTCGATCCTCGATCCTGTGCGGCTCAGCGAAGATCTGAACGTGCCTCAGGATTGGGTGCTGGTCGGCTATCTGTGCGTGGGCTGGCCCGAGCGCGATCAGGACACGCCGGAATTGGAGCGTGCGGGCTGGGATAGCCGCGATGGTGCCGTGATCGTGGAGCGCAGATGATGGAGGACCGGGTGTGCGTGGGCGCGGTGGCCGGGGCGTTTGGCGTCAAGGGGGAGGTGCGGCTCAAGAGCTTTACCGCGACGCCTGAGGACCTGGCCGCCTATGGCGCGGTGGAGACCGAAGACCGCGCACAGCGTTTTGACATCACCCTGACCGGGCAGACCAAAGGCGCGCTGATCGGGCGGCTTTCAGGCGTGGCCACCAAGGAGGTGGCGGACCGGTTGCGGGGGGCGCGACTTTATGTGGCGCGCGCCAAGCTGCCGGAGCCGGAGGATGATGAATACTACTATGCCGATCTGATCGGGCTGGAGGTGTTCGACACCGGGGGTGCTGCGTTGGGCCGGGTCAAAGCGGTGCTCAATCACGGGGCATCGGACCTCTTAGAGGTGGACCGGGTCGAGGGCGGGGCCACCGTGCTTGTGCCTTTTACCCAAGAGGTGGTGCCAACCGTGGACCTGAGCGCGCGGCGCATCGTGGCCGACCCGCCGGAGGGATTGTTTTGAGTGACACGCCCAAGGCCCCGCCGCAAAAATCCTTTGGTCGCAAATCCATTTCGGCCTCTCTCAAACCCCGCGATCTGATGGATCTCAATCCGCGATTGGCGGGGGCTTGGGGGGCGCAGGTGATCACGCTTTTCCCCGACGCCTTTCCGGGTGTTCTGGGCGAGAGCCTGACCGGTAAGGCGCTCAAAGACGGGACATGGACGCTGGAGACCACCGATCTGCGCCGCTTTGGGCAGGGCAAGCACCGCAATGTCGATGACACGCCAGCCGGCGGCGGCGCGGGGATGGTGCTGCGGGCCGATGTGATGGGAGCGGCCATAGACGCGGCTATGACCGCAGCGCCGCCGGGCCGCCCCGTTCTCTATCTCAGTCCACGGGGGCGGTCCTTCGATCAGGCGATGGCGCGGGATCTGGCGCAAGGCCCGGGTGTGACGCTGATTTGCGGCCGGTTTGAGGGCTTGGATGAACGGGTGATTGAGCATTTCGGCATCACCGAAGTGTCGATCGGGGATTTCGTGCTGACCGGGGGGGAGATCGCGGCGCAGGCGCTGATTGACGCGACGGTGCGGCTTTTGCCCGGGGTGCTGGGCAATGCGGCCTCCACGGAAGAGGAAAGTTTCTCGTCGGGGCTGTTGGAGCATCCGCAGTATACCCGCCCGGCAGAGTGGCAGGGGCGCAAGATCCCGGACGTTTTGATGTCGGGAAATCACGGCGAGATCGCCAAGTGGCGGCAGGCGCAATCCGAGGCATTGACCCGCGCGCGGCGACCCGATTTGTGGGCCGCGCGGCAAGAGCGCGACGACGAGACAGGGTAGCGCCGTTGCATCAGACCGGGTGCCAGTGCGAGAGCCGGTGCGAGAGCTGGTGCTTTTCACGAAAAGACGCCGGGGCGGGGCGCGTGAAAAGGCTTGCGTTGCAAGGCATTTGCTCGTATCCACCGCCTGCCTGAGGGTCGAAGGATCGCTTGGGCCTGTCATCTCTGGACCTGCCCGGTTTTCTTCTGCCTTTGGTGCAGCCATGAGACAGTCACGAAAAGGCATGATGATCGCATCTCTGGCGGGCGCTATGGCGGACCCGGACGAAGACCAAGAGCTCTGAGATTGCACAACCACACGCGGGCAAACCGCGGCAGTTTAGGAGAACGCGACGATGGATATTATCGCGCAGATCGAGGCGGAACAAATCGCCTCTCTCGGGAAGGACATTCCCGATTTCAAAGCCGGCGACACGGTGCGCGTCGGCTTTAAGGTGACCGAAGGCACACGCAGCCGCGTCCAGAATTTTGAGGGCGTGTGCATCAGCCGTAAAAACGGCGAGGGCATTGCCGGATCGTTCACCGTTCGCAAGATTTCTTTTGGGGAAGGTGTGGAACGTGTGTTCCCGCTCTATTCCACCAATATTGACAGCATCACCGTTGTGCGCCGCGGCCGCGTGCGCCGGGCGAAGCTGTATTACCTGCGGGCGCGTCGCGGTAAATCCGCACGGATCGCAGAGGACAGCAACTACAAGCCCAAATCTGGCGCGAACGCCTAAGGAGAGACGGACATGAAAGCAGATATCCATCCCGATTATCACTTCATCGACGTGAAAATGACCGACGGCACGATCGTCAAGATGCGCTCAACCTATGGCAAGGAAGGCGACACCCTGTCGCTCGATATTGACCCCTCTGCCCACCCGGCCTGGACCGGTGGCGGCACCCGCCTGACGGATGCTGGCGGCCGCGTGTCGAAGTTCAAGAACAAGTACGCGGGTCTTGGGTTCTAAGACCTTTGTCCATGCTACGCCTAACGCGCCGCCCTTGCAGGGGCGGCGTTTTTGTTTGGGGTGGGCCATGCGGATTGAGCGGGGTGGATATGGTCCCAATCGTACAGGGGCCACATGATTGGGTTGTGTGACGATTGGGCGGACAAAGCCGGGTTTCGAGGCGGCTGCGCCAGTGGCTGGCCCTGCTCGGCTTCGCGCAGGACATATCCCAACACACCACAGCAGTGCGGCGTCATCCGACTGTGCGCTGTCGGATAGACATTGAAAGCACCAGTGCAAAGAAAGACCGGCCTCTGCTGGAAAGACAAGCCGCAACGATCTGGACCTATCCAAGCGGGCGATAAACCCCGAGACTAAGGCCTTGGACAAGGAGAATTGGGATGTGCAGTTCAACGGGCTCTGCGGTGCCTACGGTGATGATCAGCAACGAACGTGTCAGGGTGACCGAATGGCGCTTCAAGAAGCGTGGGGATAACACCGGATGGCATCGCCATGCCTATGACTACGTCGTGGTTCCACAGTTTGACGGTGTTCTGGAGATCGACCTGGGCAATGGGGAAAGAACGCAAGCGCCCATGCAAAGCGGCGTACCCTATTACCGAGAAATTGGCGTCGAACATGACGTCATCAACGGCAATGATTTTGAATGTGCGTTTGTGGAGATTGAGCTGATAGAGCCGCGAGACATTGGGTGATGTCCGGTGTTAGAGGCGTCGCAGCTTGCTCTGCGCAGCATTGAGACACCAGGCGCTTTGTCTGTCGCTTGAATTTCTGGTGCCTCTGGTCGTTCAAAGACGTTCAACATTCTAGGACCAAAGAAGGCCTTCGCTGCGCGGGTAAAGACTTCGAAATGTGCAGGTTTGTGGCTGTTTTGACGGCGGAGAAGAGAGCCGCGCATTGTCGGGCCGCGGTATGGCGATCCGACCTCAGACGAGCCGCGCTTTATCCCGGCCACATCCGCGAATGATAAGAGCTGTGCACCTAGTGCAGCGAAATCGCCGTGCCGTCGCGCCAAAGGCGCGCCACTATGATTGGCACACCTCCGGTGTGACGGGCGGCCCGGCGATGCGCGGCGGCCCCAAGGGGCCTTGAGTCCGCGCAGGGCTGCTGACCGACGGTCTGACAAGGGCTCATAGTGGACAAACGCTACAGCGCGGAGAGACGGGCGTGGGTTTTGGGGCTGATGCTCAGATCTGTCTTTTTGCCTCACGTCATGGCGGCAATGGCGCAAATGCAATAATCGCACTGTTTGCGCATGAGCCGCTTCACGGGGGCAGTCGCGCCATCTATGTTGGCTGTCAACCGGGGCGTGACACCCGGAACAGACGCAAGGGCGAGAGCATGGCGCATATCATCGTCGTGGGAAATGAAAAGGGCGGCGCGGGGAAGTCGACCGTGTCAATGCATGTGGCGACCGCGCTGTCGCGCATGGGGCATGTGGTCAGCACGCTGGATCTGGATCTCAGGCAAAAGACGCTGGGCACCTATGTGCGCAATCGGAAGCGGTTTCTGGAGAAAGAAGGGCTTGATCTGCCCTCGCCCGAATACCTTGAGCTGCCGGATGTGGACAGTGCGAAGCTGCAGCCCGGAGAGAATATCTATGACCGGAGGCTATCGGCGGCGGTGGCCAAGCTGGAGCCGGACAGTGATTTCATCCTGATCGATTGCCCCGGGTCGCACACGCGGTTGAGCCAGGTGGCCCATAGCCTGGCCGATACGCTGATCACGCCCTTGAATGACAGTTTCATTGATTTCGACCTGCTGGCCCATGTGGACAGTGAGGGGATGAAAATCCTTGGCCCGTCGGTCTATTCCGAGATGGTTTGGAACGCCCGGCAGCTGAGAGCGCAGGCCGGGCTGAAGCCGATTGACTGGATCGTGGTGCGCAACCGATTGGGCGCGCAGCAGATGGTGAACAAGGAAAAGATGGCGCGGGTGATGGAAGACCTGTCCAAGCGCATCGGGTTCCGCATTGCGTCAGGCTTCAATGAGCGGGTGATCTTTCGGGAGTTGTTTCCGCGGGGTCTGACGCTGCTGGATCTGAAGGATATCGGGGTTAAGCAGCTGAATATTTCAAACGTGGCCGCGCGGCAGGAATTGCGCGATTTGATTGCGGGTCTGAACCTGCCGGGTGTGAGCGTGGATTTCTAGGGCCCACCCGCCCCGGACCTGATCCGGGGCCTCAGGGATCTGGGTCGCGAGGTCCCGGATCAAGTCCGGGACGGGTTATCTGCAATAAAGATAGTTGTTATCCCGAATGGCCACATCGAAGTGAAAGTGATCTTCGTGATAGCCGTCTGACCCCGGCCCGAGCACCGTTGCGAACGGCCCGCAGGCGGATTCGTGCAATTTCCTGAGCATGCGGCCCCGGCGGCCCTTGCCCCAGTCATCCTCTACCGAAATCTCAGACCCGTCGGCGAGGGTGAAGGCCGAGATATCAATCGCGCGGCCCTTGCCATGTTCAGAGATGCGCGCGCCGCGTTTGTGATTGCGGGTGCGGCAGACGTAATGCGCCGCCACCTGAATTTCCGTCACGCCGCCGCCCATGCGCCCAACGATCTGCTCGACATCATTTTCCACCCAAGCGCTCAGGACTTGCGCCGTTCGACATTCCATCACCGCGGCCCGGCTCAGCGCAACACCGCCGACAGAGGTCACTTGCACCGGCTCGGCCACCCCGCAACCGGGCGTGTCGGATGTGACGCGGTCGATCACCTCGCCTTGGATCATGGGGTTGCCGCAGACCGACCCACGGGTGACCACATCGCGATCCTTGCCAATTCCAAGAACGCCACAACCCATTAGGATCACGGGAAAAATCAGTACCGCACAGCTTTTGATCTTCATTCAACTGCCTCGCTTCACGCGTCCGAAATCTGGTGCATCGGTGTCTTGCCCGGCCTCAATGATACCACGACGGATCGCGCGTGTGCGCGTGAAATAATCAAAGAGGTGTTCGCCGTCCCCGGTGCGGATGGCGCGCTGCAGGGCAAAGAGTTCTTCGGTGAAGCGACCCAGGATTTCCAGCGTCGCCTCCTTGTTGGTCAAAAACACGTCGCGCCACATCGTCGGATCACTGGCCGCGATGCGGGTGAAATCGCGAAAGCCTGCGGCGGAGTATTTGATCACCTCGCTGTCAGTGACGCGGCGCAGGTCATCGGCCACACCAACCATCGTGTAGGCGATAAGATGCGGCGCGTGACTGGTCACGGCACAGACCAGATCATGGTGATCTGCATCGTCCATCCGGTTGATTTGCGCGCCCATACCCTGCCACAGCGCCTCAAGCCGGGTCACCGCCGCCTCATCGCTATTGGGCATGGGAACGACCAGGGTGAATTTGCCATCAAAGAGCTCGGCAAAGCCTGAGGTGGGCCCGGAATGTTCGGTTCCGGCCATTGGGTGGGCCGGGACGAAATGGACATGGTCGGGCAGATGGGGGGCCACCGCCTCAATCACCGCGCCTTTGACAGAGCCCACATCCGTGACGGTCGCCCCGGGCGCCAGCGCAGGTGCGATATCGCGGGCCACCGCCTCCATCG
Source organism: Pseudomonadota bacterium (assembly GCA_039030635.1). GTDB lineage: Bacteria > Pseudomonadota > Alphaproteobacteria > Rhodobacterales > Rhodobacteraceae > Roseovarius. The sequence goes on along the minus strand of JBCCDT010000051.1, from coordinate 2,987 downwards.
CGCCCACGGGCACGCACAGCACGACCAGATCGGCCCCCGCGGCGGCCTCTTGGGCGCTGTCGCAGACCCGGTCACAGAGCCCGATGTCACGCGCGGTGGCGCGGGTCTCAGCCGAGCGGGCATAGCCCGTCACCTCGCCCGCCAGACCGCCGCGTTTCATCGCCCAGAACATGGAAGACGCAATCAGGCCAAGGCCGATCAAGGCCACGCGATCGTAAATCTGGGTCATCGCGCGCCCTCTTTGAATTGCCCGACAGCATGGGCCACCCGGCGGCAGGACGGTTCATCGCCCACCGTGATGCGCAGACAGTTGGGCAGGTTGTAGCCCGCGACCTTGCGCACCAAGAGACCTTGGGTTTGCAGATAGGCCTCGCAGGCCTCCGCCTCGTCAGAATCGGCAAACCGGGCGAGGATGAAATTGGTATGCGACGTGTCCGCCGGCACGCCCTTTTTCGCCAGGGCCGAGATCAGCCAGGCGCGCAACCGGTCATTGTCGGCGCGGCATTTGTCCACCCAGGCCTGATCGCGCATCGCGGCCTCGGCGGCGGCCAGCGCGGTGTTGGACAGGTTGAAAGGCCCGCGCACCCGGTTGAGCACATCGATCACCTCTTGGCTGCCATAGCCCCAGCCGACGCGCATCCCGCCCAGACCGTAGATCTTGGAGAATGTGCGGGTCATCACGACGTTGTGGCGCTGTTCCACCAGCCGCGCCCCGCCATCATACCCTTCGGCATATTCGACATATGCACCATCCAGCACCAAAAGGCAGCTGTCGGGCAAACCATCGGCCAGCCGCTCCACCTCGGACAGAGGTGTGATCGTGCCCGTGGGATTGCCCGGATTGGTCAGAAAGACGATCTTGGTCTGATCGCCTGCGGCCTCAAGGATGGCATCCACATTCACGCGCCGGGCCTGTTCGGGCACGACAACAGGGGTGGCCCCGGCCGCGCGGATCAACACGGGGTAGAGGGAAAACCCGTGTTCGGTGTAAAGGATTTCATCGCCCGGGCCAGCATAGCATTGACACAGGAAGGTCAGCACCTCGTCAGAGCCCACGCCGCATATGATCTGCTCAGCGATCAGCCCATGCACCTCGGCAATGGCCGCGCGCAGGGCCGCGTGATCGGTCGAGGGGTAGCGGTGGATCTGATGGGCGGAGGCCGCGATGGCCGCTTTGGCCGCGTCCGAGGCGCCAAACGGGTTTTCATTGGAGCTGAGTTTGACGACATCCCTGACACCGTCGATATGCGACGCGCCGCCCTTGTAGAGCTTGATATCCAGGATGCCCGGCTGAGGCGTAAGTTTTGGCGTTGATGTCGACATGGCCCGTCTCCCTTTGGGTGTTCTACCGAGGGGGTCCCACCTTGGCCAGCGCAAAGAAAAAGGCCGCGGCGGGGTCCCGTCGCGGCCTTCTAACTGATGCGAGAGCTTTAGTTCTGCGCGTAGAATTCGATGACGAGGTTGGGTTCCATCATCACTGGATATGGCACGTCGCCAAGACCCGGTGTGCGGACGAAAGTTGCAGCCATCTTTGAATGGTCGGCATCAATGTAATCGGGCACATCGCGTTCAGCCAGTTGCACGGCCTCAAGCACGACGGCCAGCTGTTTGGAGCGGTCGCGCACCTCGATCACGTCACCCTCTTTCACGCGGTAGGAGGGGATATTGACCTTTTTGCCATTCACCTTGACGTGGCCATGGTTCACGAACTGACGCGCGGCGAACACGGTCGGCACGAATTTCGCGCGGTACACCACAGCGTCGAGACGACGCTCCAAGAGGCCGATGAGGTTTTCACCGGTGTCGCCTTTGACACGGGCGGCCTCTGCGTAGATGCGCTTGAACTGCTTTTCGGTCAGGTCGCCGTAATAGCCCTTGAGCTTTTGCTTGGCGCGCAGCTGCAGACCGAAGTCGGACATCTTGCCTTTGCGGCGCTGACCGTGCTGGCCGGGGCCGAATTCGCGGCGGTTGACGGGGGATTTCGGACGACCCCAGATGTTTTCACCCATCCGGCGGTCAATTTTGTATTTGGCAGCGGTCCTCTTGGTCACCTGCTGATCTCCTTTGCGGGGCGCTCGTCGCTTCCCTTCGGGTCGCGTCTCGCTCCTGTTGCGAAGGGCGTTGTCCTTTCTGCAGATTTGGCTGCAGCGACAGGCATCCCCTTGCGGGGGCCACCAACACCAATGAAGTCGCGCTTATATCCGGCACAAAGAGAGAGTCAACTGCTTCTTCTGGCTGAAAATATCCCGGGGGAGGCGTCGAAACTTCAGGTTTCGACGTTGGGGGCTGGCCCCCATCCCTGTTTTCCGGATTAAGCCGCCTCGTGGCGTAGGATTGCGGCCTCGGATGTGCTGAGATTGCGACGCGCAAATGCGCCATAGGCATGCGCCTCTGTTTCAAGTTGCGGATGCAACGCCAAAAGCCGGGCGCGATCCTCCTCGTCCAGGCTGGTAAGTGCCGCCGAGGCCGGGTGAAAGCTTTCGGTTTGCACGCCATTGGCCCAGACCACCTGATGGCTGGGCAACAAAAGATGCACGTAGGTGACCTCGCGCAGCTGGCTATCCACCGTGATGGTGGAATGGTTCACCAAATCCTTGGCCGAGACCAGCACCTCAGGCGTGTTAAACAGCGCCTGCGCCACCGGCCCTTGCACCAACATGCGGTGTTCAGCCGAGACCAGCAATTCTTGATCGGGCTGTTCGATGCCCAAAGACCCCACCCGCATCCGGATCGGGCGAAGGTTGGGCATGGCAAAAAGCCGCGCCCCGCTCATCCGGCGGGAGCCTGTCCATTCGATCGGTTGCGCGCCATTGTCTTTGGTTTGCACCCGGTCGCCTTCGCGCAGATCTTCGACCGCGACCGGCCCTTGCGGCGTCTGGATCATGGTGCCAGGAGTGAAACAGATCACCCCGCCCGCATCCGCATGCATCACGCCTTGCACTTGGGGGTTGATCGACAGATGCACCACCCAAAGGGTCACGCCCTTG
>JBCCDT010000050.1:0-26222 GCA_039030635.1 Pseudomonadota bacterium | reverse complement strand
GCATTGGCCCCGGCCTTGAACGCGCCGGAGCCTTCCCATTCGTTGTAGATGCGGTTCTCGGACGCTTTCGCGTCGAATGTTTTTTCCATGGCCATGGGATGCCTCTCACCGTCTTGCCCGTGACGGCTCAGATAGCGCGTCGAAGGCGGAAGGGGAAGCGGTTATGGGTTGCGAGGGGCATGGGTCTGGCGCAGGATCGGGCGCATGACAGATCCAGAATACTATCCACCCAGAACGGCCTTCTCCCTCTTCATGCGCATGGGGGGCTGGCTGCCGATGCTTTTCGCGGTGCCCGTGGTGATCGTATCGCTGATCGGGCAGTATAATTTCTCGACCGCGCAACGGTTTGAAGAAGAGGGGCGCACGGCGGTTGCGGTGGTGGAAGACAAATATGTGCGCGAGGGGCGGGATTCGGATGGGAACCGGACCTATACCTATTACCTCGTTGTGGATTTCCTGACCCAGCGGCGCGAAGAGGTGAATGTCAGCAAGACCGTGGGCCGTGGGTTTTACCGCGAGCAGGCGGTGGGCGATGAGATTGAAATCCGGTACCTGGAAAGCCAACCCGAGACGGTGGAGCTTCGCGAAGGCAATTATGCGCGGGGGGCCACGGCGCTGCGCTGGGTGGCCTTGGTTCTGGGCGTCATCGTGTTGGGCATGCTGTGGGTGACGGGGCGCTGGACGGTGGAGGCGCTGCGCGCGCGCAAATATGGCGCGGTTGAGATGGCAGAGGTGGTGGAAGTCGTTAAGACCAACGTGCGGGTCAACAACCGGGCGCGCTTTCGGATCGTATGGAAAGATGCGCAGGGGCGCGAGGGCAAGAGCATGCTGCGCAAAGCCGCCGACGTAGAAGGTTGGCACGGGCGCGATCCGATCCGGATCTACCAAGGGCTCAAGCGGTCTTGGTGGGCGCGCGATATCGGGGATCGTTTGAAGCGTTGATCCGTGCTCCGTCTGCGTGGCGCGATTGGGATTTAGGTATTTTTGACAAGAAAGAAGCGAGGATACGGCGCGGTTTTCGCGGCGTTGGAGTGGAGTTGAAGTCGAAGCGCCCTGACCCGAGCGGCTTGGCCAAGTCGGGCAGGGCGGCTTCTTCCTTGTACGGTCATCGGCTCCTCAGCCTGTACCGCCCTTTGAGCCTGGCCGATCTTAGTTAAGAAAACCTTTCTGGCTTCTTTCTTGTCATAAATACCTATGGCGCAATGTGGGCCGCGAATGGCCGACCGCGGTACGTTGCGAACCTTTGCGGCAATTCCGGCTGTTGCGCCAGATCATGCGCAGGGCGCGAATGGGATCGGCGCGGGGTGGTGGCTAGGCAGCGGCGGCGCGCTGGGCGGCCACCTTTGGATCGACAAGGGGTTTGCGGGTGTCCCAATCGATCACGTCCTTGGCATAGGGCTCACGCGCGAACACCTCTTCGACCATGGGGGCAAAGAATTCCAGGGGAAGCGTGTCGTAATCTGGGTCGAAACTGGCTTGATCCCAGCGTTCGCAGAACTGGGCGCAATCGTCGAAGAACCGGTGGCCGGCGTGGCGGTCGCGCTTGTCCGGGTCCATGCCTTCCAGGTGATGGCCGTAATAGACCATCTGGAAATCACCATGGGTTTCCACGCACCAGCGGCATTGTTCGCGCACGAAAGGCTTCAGGATCGTGGCCGCGTATTCATCATGATTGTAAGGCGCGTAGATGTCGCCAATATCGTGCAAAAGCGCGGATACCACCCAATCCGTATCCGCCCCATCACGCCAGGCCCGGGTGGCCGATTGCACGGAATGGCCAAGGCGTGTGATTTGATAGCCAGAGAGGCCCTCATCCAGCTCCACCAGCGCCTTGAGCAGCCGTTTGGCGGTGTCTTTGGTGTGGTCGATCTCATGGGCGGTCAGGAATTCATAGTCTTCCTTGGTGCCGTCCTTCATCTGGGTAAAGCTGACTTTGTCCATCGCGCATGCCTCGTTTTGATCAGGAATACAGGCCCTGGCCGTCTTCCGTTGCCCCGTCCATCAGCGCCTCAGTTTGCGCCACCCTGATCTCATCGTAGAGCGCGAGGCTGGCCGGCGTAAAGGGGGCAGTTGGAGGTGCGAAATTGATAAAATTGCCCGTCCGGTCCGCGCCTCGGGCCAGAATGGCATAATCCTTCTGTGCCACCTGTTGGGCGATCTGGGGCGTGCAGTAGCGGATCGCCACGGCAATGCGACGGTCATCGGTGACATTGGGACCGGAGCCATGGATCATTAGCCCATGATGGAGCGACATTTGCCCTGGCTGTAGTTCTGCCGGCACCTTGTCTTCGGGCGCGACATCAACCTGAATTTCCTGCCCGCGCGACAGCAGGTTGTCTTTGTCATAGGTGTCTTCATGAGGCAGGATCGGATTTTTGTGGCTGCCACGCACAAAGTTCATGCACCCTGACGCCTCGGTCGCCGGGCTTAGCGCGATCCAGGCTGTCAGCAGCTGATCCACCGCGCCAAAGCCCCAATAGGTCAGGTCCTGATGCATCGAGACGATGGATTTGGTCTGTGGCTCCTTAATGAAGAACTCCACCGACCAGATCAGGATGTCGGGGCCAAGGATGCCTTCGACCACGTCGAGCACGCGCGGATCAGCGGCGATGCGGTGGGCCATGGGGATCACGCAATGGGAGTTGACGCGTTTATAGGTGTTGAGCGGGTGAGGAAGATCCGCCGTGAGCCAGGTGTCTTCCATCTCTTCGAGCTCTGCGCGCAGCGTGGCGGCCTCTTCCGCTGGGATCACGGCGATGGGGCGCAGATAGCCGTCTTCGCGGTAGCGCGTGACGTCAGTGGGATTAAGCAAGCCTTGGCTGAGGGGGACGGCATCGAGCATGATCTTGGGGTCCTTGAGATGACTTTAGACGGGACAGTAGCGATATTTATGCCCGGGCAAAGCGGTTCTGCTGGACGCTGAGCGTAAGTTGAACTTAGTCTCATGCGATGACGATCACCGTCCCTTCCCTCAACTGGTTGCGCGTTTTTGAGGCCGCCGCGCGGTTTCAAAGCTTTGCCCGTGCAGCAGAAGAGTTGCACATGTCCGCCGCAGCCGTCAGCCAACAAGTGCGCGCGCTGGAAGATCGCGTTGGGGCGCCGCTGTTCACCAGGGCGGCGCATTCGGTGGAACTGACCGATCTGGGGCGGGCCTACCTGCCAATTGTGCAGCAATCGCTATTGTCCCTGCAAAACGCGACCGACGGATTGTTTGGAGAGGCGCGGGCCCGGCAACTTCACGTGCAGGCGGAGCTGCTGTTCAGCCAAGGGATCCTGGCACCGGCCTATGACACGTTCACCGCGGCGCATCCCAAAATCACGCTGCTGTTGGGGTCTTTTCTGCATGCCACCGAGTTGCGGCAGGGTCTTTTCGACATGCGGATTGTCTTTGGCAGCCCGCTTTTGCACGAGGCCGACAGTGATTTTCTGTTGGGCGAGCGGCTTTATCCAGTGGCACGGTCGGACATTGCCGAGCGGATCAAAACGCCGCGGGATCTGATGGCGCATCGGCTGATCGAAGTGACAACCCACAGGGCGGGCTGGGCGCATGTGTTTGAACAGATGGGCGAGGTGCCGGTGGATGCGCGGTTTGCCTATGCCGACAGCACTTTGGTGGCGGTGTCGATGGCTTCTGCGGGCGTGGGAGTGGCCTTGGCCCGCGCCCCGGTCAGCGAGAAAGCCGTGAAAGATGCGGGCCTAACGCCCTGTCTGCCGGGGTTTGAGACAGCGGGGCGCGAGGGCTATCACCTGATCTATCCTGAACGGGACGCCTTGCGCCGTCCGGCGCGCATGTTTCGCGAGTGGCTTTTGGATTTGTGCCGTGATTTGACGTCGTAACGGCCCAAACCAAAGATTGAGAAACCGTGCGGCATCTGGCAATCAGGCGAAACGCAATGTCGAGGGGCGTCTTGTATGAAAGTCTTTCTGATCGGGTTTGGCCGGACCGGGACCAAAAGCGTGTCTGCTGCATTGCGGGGCGCCGGGCTGAACGTGCTGGACATGCGTGCAGAGCGGCTCAACCGGACGCAACTGGTGCGGTTGTGGGCCCATAAGGACTATGACGCGCTCCAGGCGCTGGCGGAAAAATATGAGGTGGTCGAAGATCACCCTTGGCCCATGATCTACAAAGAGTTGGATGAGTGGTTTCCCGAAGCACGGTTCATTTTCATGCATCGAGAGGCCGACCTCTGGCTCAAATCAATCCTGAAGCACACCGAACAGCGCGGCCCCTCGGAAAACAAGCTGCATGTGTTCGGTATCGACACGCCCGTGGGTCACGAAGAGCACTACAAGTCCGTATTCAACGCCCATCGTGCGGCGGTGCGTCAGTATTTTGAAGGTCATCCGCGGTATCTGGAGGTTGATCTCTCGGACGAGGATGCGGAAGGGCGCATTGCCGGATTTCTTGGCATGGCCGGGCTGACCTTGCCCCATCGCAACAAGAGCCAATAGAGAATTGAGCGTGGAGTGTGGTGCTATTTTGAGGCACAACGCCTGGCAAGGGTTCGCCCCAAGGTGGTTTGAAGGATTGCCGGATGCAAGATGACCCGCAAATGACCACGCCTGACGTTTGGGCGCCTGACGTTTGGGCGCCGGGCGTGGCAGAGCACCTGGCGCAGGCGATTGCAGCACGTGGCTTGCCCCATCGCAGTTTGCAATTTGGCGCGGGCCCGGGGACGCAGTTTCTGCTCGATCAGGGCTCGCAGGTGACCTTGGTTGAGGCAGATATCGCCAAGGCCGATGCGGCGCAGATGGCGGCCCAAGATACTGGGTTCGGGGATCACCTGAGCGTTGTCGGATCGGTTGAGGCGCTTGGTTCCGCAGATGGTTTTGACGCGGCTTTGATCGGTGGCGCGGACCGGATTGCCAGTGTGCGCGCGGCGTTGGAGGTGCTCGCCGAGGAGGCGCACGTGGTGTTGGAAGACGCCCATCTGCCCGAGCATTGGTCCGCCTATCACCGGCTTTTGGCCACGGATTGCACTGTTTTCCAAGGGCCAAAGACCCACACGGCGGTCTGGCACCTGTCGCGCGCGCCACAAAGCGAGATTTTTGCACATCATGCCTTTGTGCGGCACGGCCTGCCCAATGAGGATGCGATTGAGCCCGATCGCATCATGATCCCCAAATCCTATGCATCGGCCAACAAGATCACCCCCACATTTACCGTGCTGCAAGAGTTGGATGACCTCTCTGAGCTTGAAGCACGCCTGCAAGCTTTGGGGTTGATCCCCAAACGCGGCACCTACGGCTCTCCGCAAGTCACGGAGCTGCGGGACACGACGGTTTGGATCAAAGAGGGGCTCAAGTATTTCGGTCGGGACGGTCAAATCTACAGACAGCACCGGCAAGCGGTGGCGCGCTTCGACCCGCCCTTTGATCTGGCGGAACCTGTGGATGTGCCGGGGCGCACGCTGGATTTGTCCGTGCCGGGGGCCGGGCGCTACTCTTTTTTCCTGCTGGATTGCTTGCCCAAACTTTTGGTCGCCAAAGAGGCCGGTTTTGAACTTGAGACGTTTGACACGATCCTCGTCAATACCGGGGCCAAGTGGATGCATGCGACCATGGCCTCCGTGCTTGGTCTGGACAGTCCGCCCATCCGGTTTTTCAATCCGAAGAACCCTGCGTTCCGGTTGGAACATTCCGTGCATCTTGAGGGCGTACGCCTGACGCGGTTCACGCCGGAGTGGCTACACGCCTACATTGACGACATCTTTGCCTCTGACGCCGCGCGCCCATTGGGCGATCAGCCGTCTTTTGGAAAACATGTCTATATCAGTCGGCAACGCGCCAAGGGGCGGCAGATTGTCAACCATGAGGCGTTCTTGGAGATGATCTCACGCTTGGGCTTTGTCGAAGTGTTTGCCGAAGATTACACGCCACGTGATCTGGCGACGCGTCTGCGTGAGGCAGAGATCTTGCTATCCCCCCATGGGGCGGGTCTGGCCAATCTCGTGTTCTGTCCACCCACCGCGCGGGTGATAGAACTCTTTAGTTCGCACTACACGTCGCAATACATCACATTGGCCCGCGACCGGCGGCAACCCTATGAGGCGTTCCTGTGTCCCGACGAAGAAGGCCTGACCGTTTTTGAGCGGTATGCGAATGTCCAAGGCAACCGCGCCGTTCACAATCGCCGTGACCTCGTTGTCCCTATCGACGCGTTGCAAGCCCGGTTGGAGGCGTTGATCCGATGACCCTGCGTTGGGTCGGCTTGTCACCCCGCGCTGCCCGGCGTATATGCGCGGCCTAACGCAAGGAGGCCGCAGATGCACGGCAGCGCCAACGTCAACATCATGATCAAAGCCGCGCGCAAGGCGGGCCGGTCGCTGGTTAAGGATTTCCGCGAAGTGGAAAACCTGCAGACCACGATGAAAGGCGCAGGCGATTTTGTCAGCCGCGCCGATATCGCGGCTGAGGCCATCGTAAAAGAAGAGCTGATGGGCGCGCGGCCCACCTATGGCTGGCTGGGCGAGGAAGGCGGCGGCGAGCCGGGAGAAGACCCGACCCGGCGCTGGATCGTGGACCCGCTTGATGGCACCACGAATTTCTTGCACGGTCTGCCTCATTGGGCGGTGTCTATCGCGCTGGAACATAAAGGAAAAATCGTGGCTGGCGTGATCTATGACGCGGCCAAGGATGAGCTTTTCTGGGCGGAAAAGGGCGAAGGCGCATGGCTGAATGAAAGCCGCCTGCGCGTCTCAGCCCGCGCCAAAATGATCGAGTCAATCTTTGCCACGGGCGTGCCCTTTGGCGGCCATCGCGATCTGCCCGCGACGCTGCAAGATCTGGCGCGGCTCATGCCCGCATGTGCCGGCGTGCGGCGCTGGGGCTCGGCTGCGCTCGACATGGCTTACGTGGCGGCCGGACGTTATGAGGGGTTTTGGGAGCGGGACCTCAATGCCTGGGATGTGGCCGCCGGTGAGATCATTGTGCGCGAAGCAGGTGGTCTGATTGAAACCGTGACCGGCACAGGCAGCGTGGTCGAGACAGGCGATGTACTTTGCGCCAATGAAGCGATTTTCGAGAAATTCGCGGCGGTGATCCGGGATACATGATCAGCGTCGTGTGACGCGTGGGATCGCGGTGCGGACGTATTTGTACTTGGCTTCGGGATGCGGTGGCGCGCCATGCGTGCGCTGCCAAAACTCTGTCCCGCCCAGACGCAAGAACGCCGGGACGGCGAGCAACACACCCACGGCAAACCCGCCGATATGCGCCCAATAGGCCACGCCGCCTCCGCCAGGGCTTGGCGTTGAGAACCCGCCGAAAAACTGCAGCGCAAGCCAGGCACAAAGCGTGATCCAAGCGGGGACCGGGATGATGCGGAAGAAGATGATGAAAAAGAAAAAGATATCGACACGCGCTTTTGGGAAGAGCAAGAGGTAGCCGCCCATGACACCTGCGATGGCGCCCGACGCCCCCACGGTGGGCACGGTCGAATAGGGATCGGCCGCCACATGGATCAGCGCCGCACCAACGCCGCAGGCGAGATAGAAGATCAAGTAAAGCACATGACCCATCTTGTCTTCGATATTGTCGCCAAAGATCCATAAAAACAGCATGTTACCGGCCAGATGCATCCAGCCGCCATGCAGGAACATGGATGTGAAAATCGTGTGCTGGTTGACGCCAGATGTGATCGCAACGGGCACCATGCCCCATTCCGAAAAGAAACGGTACAATGCGCCATCATCGGGATAGGCCGACCAATACATCACGAAAATCACGATATTGGCTGCCAGAAGCGCATAAGTCACAAAAGGCGTGCGGCCCGATGGGTTATGATCACGGATCGGAAACATGGGCGCAACCTGCGCGCAGGAATGGGCGGGGTCAAGCGTTCAAGCTTCCATGGCCTGAATTGCCAACCGTCTCTGCACCCTGTAGTTTTTCACAGACCATGTTGGGGCGCAAAATGCTGGACAAAACCACAACACGCATTGTCCAAATGTCGAGGACGGGTACCGGGTCGACCTTTGTGGTCAATCTTGTGGCTGGCCTGATTTGCCCGGATGAGCCCATTTGTTTTCCCACGCGCAATTGGATCCACACGTCGCTTCTAAGCAAATGCCACGGCGGGAATCCTTTGCAAGTGATGGAAGAGTTCAGCGCGTTCGATCTCTATCTCATAACGTCCACACGGGGGGAGAAAACCTACAAACCGGAGGTGCTGGAGCACCCTCGCGTCCTAGAGATTGCCTATGACGACATTCTCGAGACGCCAGACAGACCCTTGAAAGACGTCGTCGAAACCTTGTCAGATGCCATACTTGATTTTCTGCCGCCGCACATCGTGCCGGATCGCTCGCGCGCAGAGCTGAAAGTCACGGCGCTGGATCGCATTGTCGCGATGAACCGCGTGGTCGAACAGTTGTCAGATAAGCCCTTTTCCATCTACGACCCGTTCTTTCATGTGCACGGATCGCACCGAAACCGCGCAGAAAAGCAAAGGCGCGCGTTGGGGCTTGACCGGCTCGCCGAGCCTCCTGGACGTACCTGAGCAGTCCTTGGTGTGAGGCTCACGATCAGGATGCCCCACCCAACAATGCTGCGTTGCCGCCAGCGGCTGTTGTGTCCACGCAGACATGCCGCTCCTGACAGGCATGGCCCAGATCGGGCAGGCCTGTGATCAGCGGCAAAATGGGGCCCTCGCGTTTGGCCAAGGCGGTTGTGTAGGCACGTGCGGTAGCATCATCGCCCCACCAAACCGCACCGGCAAATCCCGTCACCTGCGATAGCTGTGCTGCATCGAGATCACCGTCCAGAACGATCGCCCGCCCGCCCAATGCCGTGATCGCATCTCCTTGTGCTTGCGCCGCGGCCTGTCCTGGCCCGAGGCAAAGAAGCGGCGCGCGTGGGTGTGTCGACAGACGGTTAGATTCCCCCGTCGGCCCCGGTAAAAGCGTGTCTTTTGCCGCCTCGCCCGGGGGCGCATCGGCCAGTGACCGGGCCAGATTGATCGTGGTTGGGTTGCCCCAGCTGGTGCTGGCCCGTGGCGCGTCATGGCGCAAAAACCGTGTCATGTAGTTCGGCCCACCGGCCTTGGGGCCCGTACCCGAAAGTCCTTCTCCCCCAAAGGGTTGGCTGCCCACGATCGCGCCGATCTGGTTGCGGTTGATGTAGATATTTCCGGCCATTATGCGTTCGGACACATGCTGCACGCGGTCATCAATCCGTGTCATCAGGCCGAAGGTCAGGCCGTAGCCCGTCGCGTTGATGGCATCGATCACAGCATCCAGTTCATCCGCCTTAAAGGTCGCGACATGCAAGACCGGGCCAAAGATTTCGCGGGTCATCTCGGCGATACCGTCCACGCGGAGCAGGGTCGGGGCGATGAATGTGCCGCAATTGGGGGTCTTGATCTCATGGATCAGACGCCCTTCGGCACGGGCGGCCTGAATATGGGCGGCAATGCCTGCGCGGGCCTCTTCGTCGATCACGGGGCCGACATCGGTGTGCAAATGCCAAGGCGCGTCCATGCGCAGCGCATCCATCGCACCCTTCAGCATCGTGATCAGCCCCTCTGCGATATCCTCCTGCACGTAGAGGCAGCGCAGCGCAGAGCACCGCTGGCCCGCGGATTGGAAGGCGGATTCGACAATGGCCTGTACCGCTTGTTCCGGCAATGCGGTGCTGTCGACGATCATGGCGTTGAGCCCACCGGTTTCCGCGATGAGCGGCGCGCCAGGCGCCAGGTGACGGGCCATGCTCGCGCGGATTTTCAGCGCGGTTTCGGTCGAGCCGGTGAAGGCAACGCCATCCACGCGCGGATCGGAGGTGAGTGCTGCCCCAACATCGCCTTCGCCCGGCAAAAGCTGGAGCGCGTCTTGGGGCACGCCTGCCTTGTGCAGAAGACCAATGGCCAAGTGCGCAATGAGGGGGGTTTGTTCGGCAGGTTTGGCCAGAACGGCGTTGCCCGCCGCAAGTGCTGCACTGATCTGACCGGTGAAGATAGCCAATGGGAAGTTCCAAGGGCTGATACAGGTGAAGGTGCCCACCGGCCGGGCGTCAGGCGCGTTGGCACCGTAGTAGCGCAGGAAATCGACCGCTTCGCGCAGTTCCGCCACCGCGTCCATCTGGGTTTTGCCCGCCTCCCGTGCCAAGAGCGCGAAAATTTCCCCGAAATTTTCCTCATAGAGATCGGCCGCACGGGTAAGGGTCTCGCCGCGTTCATGGGCGCTGGCCTGCCACGGATTGGCGCTGGCGAGGGCGGTTTCGATGTCCTGCGGGCTGGCCATGGCGACGGTGCCGGGGGTGTCACTGGGATCGGCTGGATTGCGTGTCGCGACGGCTGCGTGCGGCGTGGCTTTGCCTGAGATACATGGCGCGGCGGCCCATTTTGTCGTGGCAAAGGGCGCGCGCGCGACCTCAATGCTCTCCAGCGTCGGCTGATGATGGAGGTCGAACCCCCGTGAGTTTAGGCGTTCTGGCGCGAAAAGCTCGGTGCCCTTGGCCAGTGGGGGCGTTGGATCGCTCAGCGCATCAAACGGATCGCGCGCCACCTCTTCTGGCGTGACCTCTTCGTCGACGATCTGGTTCACGAAGCTGGAATTGGCGCCATTTTCCAACAGACGCCGCACCAGATAAGCCAAAAGATCACGATGCGCACCCACCGGCGCATAGATGCGGCAGCGACTGTTTTCCTGATCCATCACGATCGTATGCAGCGCTTCCCCCATGCCGTGGAGGCGCTGAAACTCAAAGGCGTTCTTGTCATCTGCCATGTCGAGAATGGCGGCAACGGTATGGGCGTTATGAGTGGCGAACTGAGGATAAATCCTGTCCGTCATACCCAAAAGGGTCCGGGCATTGGCGATGTAGCTGACATCGGTTGCGGGTTTGGTGGTGAACACCGGGAAGCCATCCATGCCTTCGACCTGCGCGCGCTTGATCTCGGTGTCCCAATAGGCGCCTTTGACAAGGCGGATCATGATCTTGCGGTCAAGCCGCGTGGCAAGGTCATAGAGGTGGTGGATGACCAGGTTGGCGCGCTGCCCATAGGCTTGCACCACGACGCCAAAACCGTCCCAACCTTTGAGCGCGGGTTCCGACAGAGCGGCCTCGATCACATCGAGCGACAGCGACAGGCGATCCGCCTCTTCCGCATCGATATTGAGCCCCATGCGCGCGGATTTGGCCAAGAGTGCGAGAGAGCGCAGGCGCGGCATCAGCACGTCCATTACCTCATCGCGTTGCGCCACCTCATAGCGGGGGTGGAGCGCGGACAGCTTCACTGAGATGCCGGGGTTTTTGCGAATGTCGTCATGGGTGCACGCCGCGGAAATGGCGGTGATCGCGCGGGAATAGGCAAGGTGATAGCGGATCGCGTCCCCTTCTGTCCGGGCGGCCTCACCCAGCATGTCATAGGAATAGGTGTAGCCCTTGGTCTCCATCCCGGCGGCGCGGGTCATGGCGGCATCGATGGTTTCGCCCAGAACAAACTGACGACCCATTTCCTTCATTGCGCGCCCCACAGCGGTGCGGATCACCGGCTCCCCTAAGCGGCGGATCGCAGCGCGCAGGTGGCCTACTGGGCCTTTGTTTTGACCGGCGTGATCATCGTCCAGAACTTTACCTGTCAGCATCAGCGCCCAGGTCGATGCATTGACCAGAGACGAGGTCGAATGACCCAGGTGCTTGCCCCAATCTGAGGGCGCGATCTTGTCTTCGATAAGCGTGTCGATCGTCTCAGGATCGGGCACCCGCAACAGCGCTTCCGCCAAGCACATCAGCGCAACGCCCTCATCGGTGGAGAGGCCGTATTCGGCCAAAAAGACCTCCATGAGACCCGGATCAGATCTGTCGCGGATGGCACGGACAAGGGTTGCACCACGGGACGAGATTCGCGCGCGATCGGCGTCACTCAGCGCGGCAATATCGATCAGGCGCGCGACGGTGTCCGCCTCCTCGGCATAGGTGGCCAGGTCAATGGCGCGGCGGGTGTCAGTGTCATAGGGCATGGGCGCTGTCCTGTGAAAAGTGAATTGTCCTATGATACCATGTTCAAATAGCATATAATTCCTGAATATGTGATTTTCGCAACGCGAATGACTGGAAAATTGAATGCAAACTGCGCAATCTGAACTGGATCGCTTTGACCGCGCCATCTTGCGGGCTGTGGCCGCTGATGGGCGGATATCAGTCACCGATCTGGCACACGTTGTGGGGCTGTCTAAATCGCCCACGCAGGCACGGCTCAAACGGCTGGAGGCGGCAGGCGTGATCACCGGCTACCGGGCGCAGATTGATCCCATCCGGCTGGGCCAGGACCATGTCAGCTTTGTCGAAGTGCGGCTTCAGGACACCCGCGAAACCGCGCTGGCGGCCTTCAACGCCGCGGTGCTCAAGGTGCCGGAGATCGAACAGGCCCATATGATCGCGGGCAACTTTGACTACCTGTTGAAAATCCGGACGCAAAACATGTCTGACTATCGCAGAGTGCTGGCGGAGCGTATTTCAACGCTGCCTTTTGTGGCAAACACGTCGACTTATGTGGCGATGGAAGCGGTCAAAGAAACGGTTTCGCCGGATGTCATCTGATGTGATTTGATTTGCAGGCGGGATGCGCCATTTTTCTCGGCATGCCTAAGCTTGCCTTTCTCCCCGCTGTCGCCGCGCTTGTCGCAACCCCTGTTTTCGCTGAAATTTGCCCGGAGGCCCCGGATTATTCGGCCGAAACCAATGCGCTGATCGACAGCGTTAAGGACGCGCCCAATGAGTATGAGGCGCAGTTGATCGCGGTGGAGCTGTGGAAGCTCTGGGCGGATGCGCCAGATGACCGGGCCCAGGAATTGCTGGACGAAGGCATGGAACGGCGCGCGTCGTTTGATTATTCCGGGGCGTTGGATTCGATCAACGCCTTGATTGACTACTGCCCGGACTATGCGGAAGGCTACAATCAACGCGCCTTTGTCAATTTCCTTCGCCAGGATTATGAGGCCGCACTGCCCGATTTGGACCGTACGCTTGAGATGAACCCAATGCATATCGCGGCCCTGACGGGGCAAGCACTGACCCTTGCCGCGCTCGATCGCAACGCTGAGGCGGCCCTTGTCCTGCGGCGGGCGCTTGATATCAATCCATGGTTGGCGGAACGTCGCATGCTGCCCGCTTTGGAGGCGGAAGAAGAAGAACTTTGAGATCGGGGGCCAGAAGACGCGTATGTCTGTCTGGCCGTTTACACCGCGCGCGTAACGGATATGAATGGCAGCTGTGCCCGCGTGGTGGAATGGTAGACACAGAGGACTTAAAATCCTCAGGCCGAAAGGCCGTGCCGGTTCGAGTCCGGCCGCGGGTACCACAAACACCAAGAGACAAAATTAGGCTTTTTGTGCTCAAACGATGCTATCGATAGAGTGTGACTGTCTGAAGGCAGATGACCAATAGAGCCAAAACAATCGGAACAACCCCGACGCTTTTGGCCCGTTGCTCCAACGGAAGCGTCGCATTTGGAAATCTGACATCTACAATGATTTGGAAGACCAAGAAGATGAGTGTGGTGGAAAGCAAGAGCGCGTAGATATCGAACAAAAAGCCGTCTCCGCGATAAACAATGGATGCAAAAATCGCGACACCGGCAGCGCCGATGAGCGAAATCCATTCTCCAATTGTCACGTTGGTTTTGCGCAAGGAGAGGTATTTTAACAGCAATTCCAGGCTCTTTGGGTCATCCTTGAATAACGGCGACTCAAGGATGTCGTCTATGCTCTTGTTTTCCAGCCCATCAATCTCGGCGATCAGTTCCCGTGCATTCCGACCTTTCGGGCGTTGCGATATGATCTCTATTCTCAGATTTCTTTGGGACCTGATGGACGTTTTTATTCTGTCGATGAGAAACGCCACGATGACTGAGAACAGGACCAGCGGAGAAACGGTCGCCGCAAAATAATCTTCTATGTTGGAACCTGATATGGCCGACAGCAATCCGGTCATCCCAACGCTGGCGGCAATAAGGGCCACTGTTGCTGGGTCTTTGCGAGGGTCCATCACGGTGAAAAAACTGGTTATGACGACCGCAGAGTAAGCAAAGGCCAAAAGAAAGCTCACATCTGTGATCTCGCCCAGCATCCACAACAAAATCAGGCTTATGACAGGGCCAGAATAGCGCAATGCGTTTACAGTTGAACCGCTGGATTGGTTGACCGCCATCAAGAAAAAGATGTTGTTTAAGCCGATTACAACGACGCCGTAAAATATCAACAAACCCCAATCAGTGTAAGTTAGACTACCGGTCTTGAAGTTGAGATCTTCCCAAATGAAGACGAGACAAAGAAGCGGCAGAAACCGGCTAATGGTGTTCGCCACCAAAGAGACATCAAATTCGCTACACCCTGGAGCAACCTGCCTAATTCGGTCCGACGCCAATTGCCTGAATAAAACGTTCACCGTCACTGCAATGGATGAGGCGGCTGCAAGCATTACGCCCTGTGCGACGTTGAGGTTTGTGAGTTCGAAGTCCGTCTTGCGAAATGCTTCATACGTCCCAATACCGGAGACGATAATGAAACAAGAAATTGCAGCGATATAGGGTCTACTACCTTCCGGTTTGTTGAGCCGTCTCACAAAAAAAGGAGCCGTGAATACTAGAATGACAAGGTGACTTTCGAACAGAACGGTCGCGACATCGACGCCAATTAGTTTCAGCGACTGCGCAAAAGTGACATAGGACAAAAGTAAGAAGAGCCCGCTAAGGGACAACAAGAGCCCCACATAGGCTTGCTTGCAAGCCAGATAAAAAAGTCGGCGTGCAGAACCAGAAAGTAGAACCAAAACAAAGAAAAACAGCCCGGAAATGACAATGCCGACGACACTCAAAGTCAAAACATTGATGCTGCGCACACCGTAAACATTTACGATTGGAAACAGACTAAATGTCAGAGCCGCGAGCAGCATGTAGAATGTGGCTCGTTGTTCGTCTGTTTTGAAGGGTTGCAAACTCTGCCTCCGAAGGATGCTTTGGTTGCTTTATGGATCAACACATCAACAAATGAAACATGCGCCTGTCACTCGCGGTTGCCGGCGAAGCTATGGGCCCAATCATCGCGCTGTTCATCACTTATCTTGGCGAAAAGCACATCCGGGACCGAAAACTCATGCCCTTGGGGCAGGGTATCAAGGGCGTCCGCCACATCACCGGGCCAGTCCATGTCCAACGTGTTCATGGCCGACAGCATCCGCGCCGCAGCATCGGGGATGAAAGGGGCCGACAGCACCGCATAAAGCCGAATGAGGTTCAGCGCGAGGCGGATTTGAACGGCCGCCTGACCGGGGTTTTCTTTGAAGGTGGACCAGGGTGCGGCCTCTTGCAGGTATTCGTTGCCTGCAACCCAGATGGCGCGCAGCTCTTGGCTGGCTTTGCGCAGCTCGATGGCGTCCATATGGCCTTCATAGGCGCGAATACGGGTGGTCAGCTCTTCGATCAGGGCTGTTTCCTGCGGGCCATACGTGCCGCCCGAAGGCACCTCTTCGCCGAACTTGGAGCGGCAGAATTTGGTGACGCGGCTTACGAAATTGCCAAGAACGTCAGCGAGGTCCTTGTTCACTGAGGTTTGGAAATTTTCCCAGGTGAATTCGCTGTCGGAATTCTCGGGCACATGGCTGAGAAGCCACCAGCGCCAATAGTCCGCAGGCAGGATCGAAAGCGCCTGATCCATGAACACGCCGCGACCTTGGGAGGTGGAGAACTGCCCGCCATCATAATTCAGGTAGTTGAAGGATTTGATGTAATCCACCAGCTTCCATGGCTCACCCGAGCCCAGGATCGTGGCCGGGAAGCTGAGCGTGTGGAAGGGGACATTATCCTTGCCCATGAACTGGGTGTAGGTCACGTCATCGGCGCCCTTGTCTGTGCGCCACCAGCGTTCCCACTCGGCTTCGTCGCGGCCAGTGGCCTCGGCCCATTCACCGGCGCAAGCGATGTATTCGATGGGGGCGTCGAACCAAACGTAAAAGACCTTGCCCTCCATGCCGGGCCAGTCTTCGTTGCCGCGCTTGACGGGGATCCCCCAATCCAGGTCGCGGGTGATGCCCCGGTCCTGCAACCCGTCCCCGTCGTTGAGCCATTTCTTGGCAATCGAGGTGGTGAGGATGGGCCAGTCTTTCTTCCCATCAATCCAGTCATTCAACCGATCGCGCATGGTGGATTGGCGCAGGTAAAGGTGTTTGGTCGCCCGCACCTCCAGATCGGTGGAGCCTGAGATGGCGGAGCGTGGGTTGATCAGGTCGGTGGGATCAAGCTGCTTGGTGCAGTTTTCGCATTGGTCGCCGCGGGCGTGTTCGTAGCCGCAATTGGGGCAGGTGCCCTCGATATAGCGATCGGGGAGGAAGCGGCCATCGGCGTGGGAATAGACCTGGCTTTCATCGACTTCCTCGATCAGGCCAGCCTCGGCCAGCCGGCCCGCGAAATGCTGGGTCAGCGCATGGTTTTGCGGGCTGGAGGAGCGGCCAAAATGGTCGAAACTCAGGCGAAAGCCATCGGAGAGATCCTTTTGGGTCTGCCACATCTCGGCGCAATACTCTGCCACCGGTTTGCCGGCCTTGGCGGCAGCGAGCTCTGCCGGGGTGCCGTGCTCGTCAGTGGCGCAAAGGAACATGACCTCATGACCGCGTGCGCGCAGATAACGGGCATATAGATCGGCGGGAAGCTGACTTCCCACCAGATTGCCCAGATGCTTGATACCGTTGATGTAAGGGATCGCGGACGTGATCAGGTGGCGGGCCATGGCGTGTTCCTTGCGGCGGGCTGTTCGGGCGGTTTAGCGCAAGGGCACGATCTGTACCAGACCGGTGTCACAAGGTGACCCACGCCCCGGGCTTGATCCGGGGCCTCCGCTTTTTGTCTGCCGTATCAGTGTGAAGAGGTCCCGGTTCAAGCCCGGGACGGGTTTGCTTAGGAACTGGGCAGTTGCAGCGCGTTCCAGCGCGCTTCCAGCTTTTCAATGGCCGCGATCCGCTCGGTCGTCTTGGGATGGCTCATAAGCCACGCCGGAATGGCCCCGCCGCGCGCGTTGGTCAGCTTTTCCAATTTGCCGAACAATGACTTCTGCGGACCGGTGCCAATCCCCGCCTTGATCAGCAGGGCGGAGGCATATTCATCGGCCTCATATTCGTCATCACGAGACATCCGCGCAGCCAGAAGGGAGGCCAACGCGTTTGCGATGAGCGGTCCGACGAAAGGGATGAACCGCGACAGGATCATCGCCAGCGCCGTGCGCAGGGCGTTCTGACCGGAAAAGTCGATCATCCGCTTGCGGGCATGACCCAGGGCGACGTGACCCAATTCATGGGCGATCACAGAGGCCATTTCCTCGGCCGCGACCTCTCCGTTCTGAAACTTGCGATAAAAACCACGGGTGATGAAAATGCGCCCGTCCGGGGCCGCGAGGCCGTTCACCGGGTCAATTTCATAGATGTAGACGCGGATGCGCGGAACATCGAGGGCGTCTGCCATCTGCCGCATCATCACATGCAGCATGGGGTCGGCCAGCTCGGTCGAGCGTTCATCCAACTCGCGCTTCGTGCGCCACACGGAGAAGCGGTACATCACGAGGCCGTAGCCGACGATCAAGAGGAGGGGGAGCACCTTGAACATGGGTTGGATATGGGGGCAAAGGCACGCCCGGGCAAGGTGCGCGGGTGTCGCATTTTCTTCGAAGAAAATGCGCAGAATTTTTAAAAATTCTGGAACCAGCGTTGGCGCACATTTTTCAAAAATGCGATCTGGACCCTACCGCACAAGCAAATCCAGCGGCTGACGCGATAGGCGCTCCACACCGGTCTCGGTGACCAGCACGGAATGGCCCGTGCACATGGCGAGGCCACTGTCACTGTCCATCAGGATCATATGCAGAAAGAACACCTGCCCGGCCTGCATGATAAGGGGGTTGCCCTCGTAGAACATCGGGAACTCCACCCAGATGGGGTTGTAGACCGCGCCCATGGCATAGCCGCAGGCCTGCATGCGGGCCTCGTTGAGGCCATGCTTGTCGAAAACTCGCGCATGGGCCGCATAGACATCGCCCATGGGCGCGCCCGGACGGATCGCCGCCTCACAGGCCTCAAGCGCTTCAACCGATGCGGCGTGCATGCGTTTATGGGTGTCCGAAGGTGTGCCAATTACCACGGTGCGCATCATCGCGGCATGATAGCGGGCATAGGCCCCGGCCCATTCCCAGGTCATTTGGTCTTGCGCGTCGAGATTCCGGCGGCCCGAGTAGTAGCGGCAGAGCAGCGCGCCCGCGCCGGAACCTAGGATGAATTCGTTGCCTGCATAGTCGCCACCACCTTGGAACACGGCACCTTGCATGGCGGCCAAAATGTCGCCCTCAAAGGCG
Source organism: Pseudomonadota bacterium (assembly GCA_039030635.1). GTDB lineage: Bacteria > Pseudomonadota > Alphaproteobacteria > Rhodobacterales > Rhodobacteraceae > Roseovarius. The sequence goes on along the minus strand of JBCCDT010000050.1, from coordinate 7,890 downwards.
CCAGCGCGGGTTTTGGCGAGGCCCGCGTCCATCGCATCGTCGGAGAGTTTCGCGGCTTTACGGTGCATCTCAATCTCAGCGGGGGATTTGACGCGGCGGAGGGCGCGGAAGAGGTCGGAGTGATCCTCGAGCCCCGGCAACGCGGCGCGCAGAAGCTGGCCGTTGTGATCGGTGAGACCGGCTGTGTTGGACTCAAATCCCAGCCTGGCACCAGACAGGCCCATATCACCGAGCAGCGCGATGAGATGGTCGGCGGGGTTGGACCCTTCGTATTCGGGCCAGACATGGATCTGGTCATCGCCCAGCATTGAGGTCAGTTGCGCTTGTAGCTGGTCGGGCATCCGGGTGAGCAATTGAACGTCGCCCTTGGCCGTGATGACCATGCATTGGAACATGGCAAACCCGAACGTATCATAGCCGGTCAGCCAATAGTGGCTTTCCGGCGCAAAGAGGAGCATGGCATCGAGGCCTGCCTCCTTCAGGGCGGTTTGGGCTTTGGCTTGGCGGGCGCTGTACTCAGCGAGGTCGAAATTCGGCATGGATCGCAGCCTGCGCCTGTTGGGCGTTATGCGTCAAGCGCCTGCGTCAGCTCGCGCGGCGTTTATGCACCTTTGGTGTTGCGGCTGCTGTCGGGACGAACTCCACGTTGTCGTCCCATGCGTTGGCAAAACCCTCGGCCGTTGCACGGCGCGTCGTGAGCCAAACAACGCTGTGTCCGGCATTCAACTCGCCGGTGAGTTTGGCCTTGATCCAATCGTGGCTCCACGGCGTGTCATCTTGAACCTCTCCCAGGCACACCCGTTCCGCGTCGCGGCGGGCCAGCTCGAGAATATCTGCGTCTTGTTCCCGGTCAAAAAAGATCACATCGGCCTCTTGTAGGCGTTGCACCGCGCGCAAGGTCTGAAGGTCGCGCGCACCGCAGCCGGGATCTAGAACACTGAGCGACCCGCGCGCGTCTTGCACGGCACCGCCGGCGGCAATGGCGTCTTTGATCGCTTTGGCGGCGTGCGCCTCAACCCCGCGGTGCCACATTTCCGCAGGCGGCCCGGCAAAGACCCACCGCCAGAAGCCGCGGCGGTTCCGGCGTTCCACATGTTTTGCCACGGCCCCGCGCAAACGTCCGGCCAGCGCGGCCAGACCGCCGAGGTTTTGCGGCAATTGCTCTTCCAGTTGGGTTTTGATCTGTCGGGCCAGTACAGGGCAGGTGCCTTCGGTGCCGATGGCGATGACCACAGGATCGCGATCCACCAAAGAGGGCGTGGTCATGTCACATAGATGCGGTTGATCCACCACATTCACAAGGCAGCCGGCGGATTTGGCAATGGCATGGGCGCTCACGTCGATGGCAAAGCACCCCGATGCGACAAACACCATGGCCGCCCCTGCAAAGAAATCCTGCGTCAGGGCCCCTGTGTACCAATGGGCGCGGCCCGTCCCGACCAAAGCGTCGATTTCTGCGTCCAGGTCCAACGCGGCAAAGACGATCATCGCATCCGTTTTCAACAGCAACCGCGCCTTTTGGGCCGCCTGTTCACCGCCGCCGACGATGATCACGCGGGCATCTGTGGTCTTGATGAACATGGGAAAGGCTTTCATGGCAATCTCCGTGTCATTCCGCGGCTTGAGGCAGGGTGAGTGTCTTGAGGAGGCTGGCGATCTCAGGCTTGCAGGAGCCACAATTCGTGCCCGCGCGCAGGCTCTGCCCGATCTCATCGACTGTCATCAGGCCGTCCGTTTCGACAGCGCGCGCAATCGTGTTGATGCCCACACCAAAGCAAGAACAGACCACCGGGCCGGGGTCAGGCACATCCGTCGGCGTCCGCCCGGTGAGGATCTGATCCATGGTCTCGCCCGGGCGCGTGGCCAAGTAATCGCGCATCACCGCCACTGGCTCCGGCGCTATGAAAATCGCAGCAAGCAAACGACCGCCCTCATGAAAGGCCAGGCGGTGAAGGTTGCGCGCGGGATCCATGAATGACGTGACCTGAGCGTCGCCAAGATCGAAAAGCGCGCGCGCCGCGGCCTCCCAGTCTTGCGGCGCTGTGCGGCCAGCAAGCTCAAGGCGATAGCCCGCGTGCGTGCGCGCCAGGGCCCAATAGTCGCTCTGCGGGCTTGGCATCTTGGACGACACGGCGAACCCGTACCATGCGGCCTTGAGTTTTTGGACAGAGACAACCGCGGCTTTGGACTCCGGCTGACCCGACACGGGGTCGACCGCACCCGTCACCAGCGCATCAATGCGGGCTGACGGGGCTGTTTCCCCGGTCCAATGCATGGGCGCAAACACCTGGCCTTGGGTCACATCCTCAGTGATGCGGGCGCGCAGGATACAGGTGGCGTGGGGGCTCTTGACCTCCACCAGATCGGCGGGTGTGACGCCCAATTGCGCGGCATCTGCGGGGTGAATATCCAGATAAGGCTCTGCCAGATGTGACGACAATCGCGCCGAAAGCCCGGTGCGTGTCATGGTGTGCCACTGGTCACGGACACGGCCTGTGTTGAGGCGAAACGGATAACGACGCCCCGTCTTGGCCGAAGGTTCCTTGTGGGTGACGGGCAACAGCTTGGCTTTGCCGTCGGCGTGAAAAAACCGTCCATCGGCAAAGAAGCGTCCGCCTTGTCGTGTGTTCGAGACGGGCCAGCGGATCGGCTCCATCGCGTCGAATTCTGTGTCTGTGATATCCGCAAGAGCAGAGATATCGAAATCCTTGCCGAAGCCCCCTGCAATGGCAGAGAGGGCCGCGTGTTCGCGGAAAATCTCGGACGGCGCACGGTAGTTGAACGCGTCATGCCAGCCCATGCGGCGGCCTACCTCCGACAGGATGTCCCAATCGGCGCGCGACTGACCATAGGCGCTGAGCACCGGACGCTGGCGGCTGATGGTGCGGTCGGAATTGGTGACGGTGCCGTCCTTCTCTGCCCAGCCTGATGCGGGCAGCAGCACATGGGCGAGGCGTGCGGTGTCGGTGGCACCCATGATGTCGCTGACCACCACGAAATCGCACCCCGCGATGGCGTTGCGCACGGCGTCGGCCTCGGGCATCGACACGGCCGGGTTGGTGTGAATGATCCACAGCGCCTTGATCCGCCCATCGCCCACCGCACGGAACATGTCGACGGCCTTGAGGCCCTGCGCCTCCGGCATCTCCGGCGCTTTCCAAAACCCCTGTACGGCCCCACGGTGATCGGCATTTTCAAGGTCCAAGTGGCAGGCCAACATATTGGCGAGCCCGCCCACTTCGCGCCCGCCCATGGCATTGGGCTGCCCGGTGACCGACAGCGGACCACAGCCGGGTGTGCCGATGCGCCCCGTGGCAAGGTGGCAATTGAGGATCGCGTTCACCTTGTCGGCGCCAGAGGTGGATTGATTGACCCCTTGGCTGAACACAGTCATGACCTTTTTGGTGCCGATCCACATGTCACAGAAACGGGCCACATCCGCCGGGTCGAGGGCGGTCGCGCTCAGGTCATTTGCCCGCGCGGAGGCCAAGGCCGCATCAAACCCATTGGTGTTCTGCAGGAAGGTCTGATCCTGCGCCCCGCGCGCCACGATCTCTGTCAGCAGGTGATTGAACAGTGCAACATCGCTGCCAATCTTGAGGGGCAAATGCAGGTCTGCTGCGTCACAGCTGGCCGTGCGGCGCGGATCGATCACGATGATCTTTGTGCCGCGTTTGGCTTTGGCCGCGAGCACACGTTGATGCAACACGGGATGACACCACGCCAGGTTGGAGCCGACAAGCACCACCAGATCCGCCTCATCGAGGTCCTCATAAGTGCCGGGCACGGTATCTGTGCCAAAGGCGCGTTTGTGCCCAGCGACCGTTGAGGCCATGCAGAGACGGGAATTGGTGTCAATATTTGCGGTGCCGATGAAGCCCTTGATCAGCTTGTTGGCGACGTAATAATCCTCAGTCAGCAGTTGCCCGGATACGTAAAAGGCCACGGCATCGGGCCCATGTTCCGCCGCGGTTTGACGGAACCGGTCGGCCACGTGCTGCAGCGCGCTGTCCCAATCGGTTTGCTCACCATCGACCACCGGCTGGGCCAGTCTGTGGGTGGTCTCAACGGTCTCTCCCAGCGCCGCGCCCTTGGAACACAGCTTGCCAAAATTGGCCGGGTGATCCGGGTCGCCTTTGACCAGCAGCCCGCCTTCCCCATCAGGTGTCAGCATCACGCCGCAGCCCACGCCGCAATAGGCACAGGTGGAGCGGCGTGTGGGGAGAGAGGTGCCGTCCATCATGCGGCCAATCTCTGGGTGCTCTGGGGGGCAGGGCCGTTGCAGCGGGCCTTACGCGGCGAGGCTGCAACGGCTGAGAGGGGGTCCACAGGTGGGCCTCCATCTTCGTGAAAGGCCGGACCAAAGATGAGCGTGTCACGCATGGCCCCGATGTCCTGACGGGATTGGATCAGGTCAAAAAACCATGTGCCGTCGGCCGTATCTCCATAGAGGACCGCGCCCACCAGACGGTTGTTTTCCAGAACAAGTCGCTTGTAGATGCCTTGAGCCGGGTCCCGGTACAGGATGTCTTCGCGCGTGTCGCTATGGGCAAAGTCACCCGCTGAGAAGAGATCGCACCCCGTCACCTTGAGCTTGGTCGACAAGCTTTTCTGAACGAAAACCGCGTCCTCCCCCAACAGCGTTTGCACCACGACACGCGCCTGATCAAAAATCGGTGCCACAAGGCCAAATGTGGTGTCGCGATGTTCGACGCATTCGCCCACGGCAAAGATCGCGGGATCAGATGTGCACATGTGATCATTGACTTGGATTGCCCGACCAAGCGCGAGGCCAGCCTGCTGGCCGAGCCGCACCGACGGGCGGATCCCCACAGCCATCACCAAAAGATCGCAGGCCAACTCCGTGCCGTCTTTCAGTCTAAGCGCTCTGACATGACCGTCCTTGCCCAGAATTTCTTCCGAATGGGCGCTGCAATGAACCTTGATACCTTTGCGTTCAAGCGAGGCCTGCAAAAGGCCCGCGGCCTCCGGATCAAGCTGGCGCTCCATCAAATGCCCCATCAGATGAACAACTGAGACATCAATCCCACGCGCCGCCATACCCGCCGCCGCTTCAAGCCCCAAAAGGCCGCCGCCGATCACCACGGCCTTGGTGCCGGAGGCAAGCGTCGCCATTTTCATCGTATCTTCTAGGTCGCGATAGGTGATGACGCCTTGCAAATCATGGCCCGGAAGCGGAATGATAAAAGGCTCGGACCCGGTCGCAATCAAAAGCTTATCATAGGCCACAAACCCGTGCTCACCCGCAACGGTTTTTGCGTGCGGGTCGATGCCTGTCACACGCTCCCCAAAGCGCGTGGTGATGCCGTGGGCCGCGTACCAAGCGTCGTCATGCGTGACGATATCATCATAGGACTTCTCACCCGCCAACACAGGCGAGAGCATGATGCGATTGTAGCTGCCCCGCGGCTCCGCGTTGAAGAGCGTGCTTTCAAACCGATCAGGGGCGGCCTCCATGAGGTGGTCTAGCACCCGTCCTGCGGCCATGCCCGCCCCAATGATCACCAGTTTCTCGCGCGCCACCGGTTTTACTCCGCCGCCACGGCCGCCGCCACATCATCCTGTGCGGGGGCAGGTCTTTTGGGTTTCGCGCCGTGTTCGTATTCTTCCAGGAAATCGAGCACCTCTTGGCGATACTTGTAGTAATCTGGATGTTCCAGCAGCGCCTTGCGGGTGCGCGGGCGGGGCAGGTCGACCTCGGTGATCTGACCGATTGTGGCACGGGGGCCGTTGGTCATCATCACCACGCGGTCGGCCAGAAGGATCGCCTCATCCACATCATGGGTGACACAAATGGCGGTCACTTTGGTGCGGCTCCACACCTCCATCAGCACCTCTTGCAGCTCCCACCTTGTGAGGCTGTCTAGCATGCCGAAAGGCTCATCAAGCAGCAGCAGCTTGGGCGAGAGGGCAAAGGCGCGGGCAATGCCCACCCGCTGTTGCATCCCGTTGGAAAGCGACGAGGCGGGTTTGTCCATCGCATCGGCCAGACCGACGCGTTCGAGATAGTATTCAACCACGTCCTGACGCTCTGCCCGGCTGGCGGTCGGGTACACCTTATCGGCACCCACGGCCACGTTTTGCTTGGCCGTCAGCCAGGGGAAAAGGCTGGGCGCTTGAAACACCACGGCGCGTTCGGGGTCGGCCCCTTCCACATGGCGACCATCCAGTTTGATCGCCCCCTTGGAGATGTCGTTGAGACCGGCGGCCATGGTCAGCACGGTGGACTTGCCACAGCCGGAATGGCCGATCAGCGAGATAAACTCACCTTTGTTGATCTTGAGGTCGAAATCCTCAACCACCGTCAGCGGACCCTTGGGCGTGGGATAAACCTTATGCAGCGCGGAAAAGTCGAGGAAGCGATCCTCCACCAGCCCGTCTTGTGCCTTGGCGACAGCAGAGGGGATACCGTGGATGGGCGTCACGTTGGGCAGGGTCTTGGTGCCCTTGACCTTGGCCTCAATTCCCACATCCATGAGGTAAGTGGTGATTTGGCCACGCAACGCTTTGAACCCGTCATGGTGGTTCATTTCTGATCGTTCACGCGGGCGGGGGATGGAGACTTTGAATTCCTCACCCAGCGTGCCCTCGGGCGTGAGCGCGATGATGCGATCGGCCAGGACAATCGCCTCATCCACGTCATTTGTGATCAGAACGCAGGTTTTCTTGTCGCCTTCCCAAATCGCCTCAATCTCATCGGCGAGGTTGGCGCGGGTCAGCGCGTCAAGCGCGGAGAGAGGCTCATCCAAAAGCAGCACCTCGGGGTTCATAGCCAGTGCCCGGGCCACATTGACCCTCTGGCGCATCCCACCTGACAACTCTGCCGGACGGCGCGCGGCGGCGTGGGCGAGGCCAACCATTCCCACATAGTGTGCCACCTTCTCCGCGCGCTCTGCTTTGGAGAGCTTGGGATAGACGGTGTCGACCGCAAGGCCCACATTGCCATTCACCGTAAGCCACGGCATCAGCGAATAAGACTGAAAGATCACACCACGTTCCGGACCGGGGCCGGTGATGGGCGCGCCTTTGAAGGTCACACTGCCTTTGCTCGGCGTATCGAGCCCGGCGAGCAGATTGATCAGCGTTGTCTTGCCCGTGCCGGAAAAGCCCAGAAGGACGAGGAACTCGCCCTCCTTCACTTTCAGATCGATGTCTTTGAGCACATCGGTCCGGGTGGCCCCGTCACCGAAGCTTTTGCTCACATTGCTCAGTTCTAAAATCGCCATTTCAGATCACCGGTTGTTCGTGAAGGTGAAGAGGGACTGGATCGCGTACATCAGGCGGTCGAGCAGGAAGCCGATGATGCCGATGGTAAAGACCGCGACCATGATCTTGGCGAGCGACTGGCTGGAGCCGTTCTGGAACTCATCCCAGACGAATTTGCCGAGGCCTGGGTTCTGGGCAAGCATTTCTGCCGCGATCAGAACCATCCAACCCACACCAAGCGACAAGCGTAGACCGGTGAAGATGAGCGGCAGCGCCGAGGGCAGCACCAGTTTGGTGATCTTGGTATAGGTGCTCATCTTTAGGACCTTGGAGACGTTGACCAAATCCTTGTCGATGGACGACACACCAAGCGCCGTGTTGATCAGCGTGGGCCAGAGCGAACAGAGCGTCACGGTGATGGCGGAGTTGAGGAAGGATTTCGCAAACCAGCCGTCACCGTCTGTGGCGTAAGTCGCGGAGACGACCATCGTGACGATGGGCAACCACGCCAGTGGTGAGACGGGTTTGAAAATTTGGATCAGCTGGTTGAGGGCGGCATTGGCATTAGGCGAGAGGCCTGCCTCGATGCCCAAGGGAACAGCGACCACCGTGGCGTTCAGGAAGCCGAAGAACACCTTTTTGATCGAGGTCCAGATTTGGTCG
>JBCCDT010000049.1:0-26358 GCA_039030635.1 Pseudomonadota bacterium | reverse complement strand
CCTAACTCTACTTTAATCTTGTCGACAATCTCTTTGGTGACCGCCTCAACTTCACTGAATAGAGCTTGGGCCTTCAGGTCGGAATCAAGCGTGTCGCCAAGGATTGCTCGAAATTTCCGAACTTTCTGAACCAATTTCACAGCCTTGGCGTATTTTCTTTCAATAAGAATTTCCCGTAATTCCTTGGGAGCATCTGTAACATACTTCGGCAAGGAAATCTCTTCGAATAAATCATGAATTTATCAGGTATCGATTATCGCACCTTGCGAATCTTTTGAGAGGTTTTCAGCTGGCTCATCCATTGCTGGAACACAAAATAATGGTCGAGATCTGTCTTCTGATCGGAGTTTTAACTAGATGACAAAACCTGAGGACCAATTTTCCTTGTGCTCAAAACTTTACCTGGTCCATCGCCTCTATGGCATCCTTCATTTTCTTCATCGTAGAGTGCACAGAATCTATTCCTCGTTCCATCTCCTCTATCTCATTCGTAGCGCTTATGAAAGCTGAATACTTTCGCACAATCTATAGACCGCCGGTCAATAAGGAAGCTATCGGTTACTTGACCATCACCTGAGACTAGATCTCCTTCTCAAGATTCTTTTCCATTTGTTTCAGTTTCTTGTACCGGTCCTCCGTCTCTGACTCCTTGCATCTATCTTGATAGTGTGTTCTCTCCTGGTCTTAGCCCTGATACCTCAAGAAGAAAGAGTTGGCGTATTCCTTGGGAGAAAAGGTGCTACTTCCGAACTCATCTATGCTTAACTCTTGTCCATCTTTGGACAAAGCCATGTCTTACAACCAACTTCTTCTAGTTCTCCGCTTCTCGTTTTCACATCATAATACCAGAGTTCAGACCTTCCTTAACGGTCTGCATCCCGTTAAAGTCGTTAAATGGGCCGAAAACCCACATGGTGAATAGCCAAAATATAAATGATGTAGATCCCGATCTTGAATGGATACTGCTTGAAGGTCACCGATTTCCCGATGTACAACCAAGGAGTGCACAAAGTACGAATTTAGATAGGCTCTAAGACAAGCGAGTGACGACAACACCGTGTGCGCGCATTTACATACTTAAAAATAGATATACAGATCGGCCATGCCCTGGTCAGCAATCTTCGTTTTGACTTTAGTCCTATTCAAACGAAGCAGTCGTGTTTCCCAGGGTATTAAATACACAAATTTCATACAACTTGGTCTCGAGACAACGTATGAAACGATTACGATTCAAAATCTTTAGCTTACTCTGCACTCAGGATCTCGTCGGAGAATTGGATCCAAGGCAGGATTGATAAGCATAAAGGCAAGGTCGGGAGATTGCTTCATTAGAGCATCATTTTCAGATTGTAGATCTTGTAAAGCCATAGTGTCGTCATCTCTCCCTGCGGAGCTGTTCCTGGTGGAGGGCGACAGCGCCGGGGGATCCGCCCAGACAGGCCGGGACCGGGGGACCCAAGCCGTGCTGCCGCTGCGCGGGAAGATCCTCAACGTGGAACGCGCGCGGTTTGACCGGATGCTGTCGAGCCAGGAGATTGGCAACCTTGTGATGGCGCTTGGCACGGGGATCGGTCGCGATGAGTTTGATATCTCAAAGCTGCGCTACCACAAGATCGTCATCATGACGGACGCTGATGTGGACGGGGCGCATATTCGGACGCTTCTGCTCACGTTTTTCTATCGCCAAATGCCGGAACTGATCGAAGGGGGATACCTTTATATCGCGCAACCCCCGCTCTTTAAGGTGATGCGGGGCAAATCGGAGGTGTATCTGAAGGATCAGCCCGCGTTGGAGGACTATCTGATCCAGCAGGGCACGGATGACGCGATCCTGCGATTGGAGTCCGGAGAAGAAATTGCAGGCCAGGATCTGGTGCGCGTGGTCGAAGAGGCGCGCCTGATCAAGCGGATCCTTGAAAGCTTCCCAACCCATTACCCCCGTCACATCCTGGAACAGGCCGCGATTGCCGAAGCGTTTGAGCCGGGACGCGTCGACACCGATCTGCAAAGCGTGGCGGATAAAGTGGCCCAGCGTCTTGATCAGATTGCTGCGGAATATGAACGCGGTTGGACGGGTCGCCCCACCCAGGACAAAGGCATCCGGCTTTCCCGCATGTTGCGCGGTGTTGAAGAGGCGCGCACGCTGGATGGGCCTGTCCTGCGCTCGGGTGAGGCCCGTCGTTTGGGCACGCTGACCACGGGCTTGCGTCAGACCTATAGCTCGCCGGCCAAGCTGCACCGCAAGGACCGTATGCAAGACATTTTTGGTCCGCTCGATCTGCTTCAGGCGGTGCTGGAAGAAGGCGAACGCGGGCTGACGCTGCAGCGCTACAAGGGTCTGGGCGAAATGAACCCAGATCAGCTGTGGGAAACCACGCTGGATCCGGAGGCGCGCACGCTATTGCAGGTGAAGGTAGACGATGTGGCCGAGGCGGATGATCTCTTCACCAAGCTGATGGGCGATGTGGTGGAGCCGCGCCGCGAGTTCATTCAGCAAAACGCGCTGAGCGTTGAAAACCTGGATTTTTAGCGGTCCCTTAATGTCTTAACGCACCTGTCCCGGACTTGATCCGGGACCTCTTTTTGCCGGTCAGGTTGAGGCCCCGGATCAAGCCCGGGGCGGGTGAGCCGGTGGTGCAATGTCCTGCTTTAGCCGGGCGACATCCTCTGCCGCGACGGACGCTGCCCAATCGCGGAATGCGCGCACCTTGGGCTCCTCCCACATGTCCTCACGTCCCAAAAGGCACACCCCCCCGGTGGGAGACAGGCAGGTCATGTGCGGCAAAGGCGCGATCAAACTGCCCGCCTCCAACTCTTCGCGGCAGAGCACCAGATCGGCCATCACCACACCTGCGCCCATCACGGCGGCCTTGGTGGCCATGTCGAGATTGGGAAATTCATCACCAGATTTGGAGTCGAGGCTCTCGACGCCAAACGCCTTAATCCACTCGGTCCAATCCCACCGACCGGGGCGTTCATGCAGCATAATGTAGGGTCGCAGATCTTTCGCGGATGTCAGGGTCTTTCGCCCGTTCAAGAGGGACGGTGCGCAGGCAGGCGTCAAGTAGACCGGAAACAGGGTCTGCACCTTGTAGCCTGTCCGGTGTGACGGCCAATCCGCCACGGAAAACCCTATATCCTGCACCCAGTTTTCACGATTGTCTCCGGAAAAGAAATCGGTGGTCAGACGCACGTTGATATCAGGGTGTTTGCGCCGGAAATCATCCAGCTTGGGCACCAGCCAGCGGATCGAGGTGGCCGGCGGGCAAATCACCCGCAGGGTCGATGCGTCTGACGAGATCCTCTGACATTCTGTTTGAACCTTTTCGAACATCTCTGTCAGCACGGGCAGCAATTCGCGCCCCGCCGCTGTCAGACGGACGCCCTTGGCCTGCCGGGTGAACAATGCGACGCCCAAATGCTCTTCGAGCAGTTTCACGTGTCGGCTGATGGCCCCGCGCGTGACATGCAATTCATCAGATGCGGCGATGAACCCTTCGTGCCGGGCTGCGGCCTCAAAGGCCTTCAGTGCGTTGAGAGGGGGCAGACGCATAATAGCACTTGGATTAGTTTTTCTGCACCATCCTGTCAATTAACTTGGTTTGCGACGATCCCATGGGCGCGGCATATGTTCCTAAGGTACAGAGATAACCCCTGAAATGCAGGCGCAATCCATGAAAAACGGCGGAACCGCGATGCGACAGCTGATCAACAGGCTAACGGCTTGGATCATGTTATGTCATCAAAACCGCCAGGCATACCGCACCAACGCGCGTGCGCATGCCGATATCAGACGCATCGCCTCCCTATCCTCTCACCTGCTTGAGGACTCGGGATTCGAAAACGCGTCACATCAGCAGGACACCGGGATTCAGGTTTGGACACGGGGCGCCATGACAGTCACGATTTTTGAGCAGCCCGGGGGGACCGACCCTCTGATCGATGTCACGCAGCAGGAAAAGATTGACAAAACCTGACGACGACCGCAGCGTTTGGGTAGCAACGTCGGAGCACAGATGCCCCATCAAGTGACAGACAGGCGGAATGGCCGCCGCGTGGAAAAGACGAACCTCGTCACCTAGGGCGTGCGAATATCGCGCATCCTCTTCCCTTTCACTTGGACGTTATCAAATGCCACATATTTCTGGTCTGCGCCTCGCCGTTGATATCGGCGGAACATTCACTGACACGGTTCTGATGGACGCCGATGAGGCCGTCCTGGCCACCACCAAAACGCCGACCACCCCGCAAAATCCGACGCTTGGCGCGTTGGACGGGGTGCGCCATGTGATGACGCAAGCCGGGCGGGACTGGGGTAAGGTCACAGGGTTTGTCCACGGAACGACGCTCGCCACGAATGCGTTGATCGAACGGCGCGGGGCCAAGGTGGGCAGCATCACCAATGACGGGTTCCGCGACATCCTCGAAATCGCTTATGAGCGGCGCTATAGCCAGTATGACATCAACCTGGAGAAACCCGATCTGATCGTGCCCCGGGATCGCGCCTGGACCATTCCGGGGCGTATGGATGTAGACGGGCAAGAGGTGACGCCGCTGAACGAGGCTGCGGTGCCCGAGCTTGCCACGGCGCTGCGCGAGCAGGGCATTGAGGCGGTCGCGATCTGTTTGCTCCATGCCTATGCGAACCCGGCCCATGAGCTGCGGTTGCGCGCCCTGCTGCAAGACAGGTTGCCGGGGGTGAGTATCTCACTCTCCCATGAGGTGTCGCCAGAGGCACGAGAGTTTGACAGGCTGTGCACGACCATCGCCAATGCCTATATTCAGCCACTTATGTCGAACTACCTCATTGATTTTGCCCGGCAATTTGCGGAAGGCGGCATCACCTGCCCAATTCTGATGATGACCGCGGGCGGCGGTATGACCACGCTGGAGACCGCAGCGGCGCTGCCCATTCGGCTCGTGGAGTCCGGCCCGGCGGGGGGTGCCATCCTGGCCGCTCGGGTGGCCCAAACAGCGCAAGAGCGGGATGTCCTCTCGTTTGACATGGGCGGGACGACGGCAAAGCTTTGTTTGATCGACAACTACCAGCCGCAAACTGCGCGGCGGTTCGAAATTGCGCGGGCGGAGCGTTTTATCAAAGGCTCAGGCATGCCGGTGCGCATCCCCGTGCTTGAGATGATCGAGATTGGCGCGGGCGGTGGATCCATCGCGTCTGTGGATCGGTTGGGCCGCGTGCAGGTTGGCCCCCAAAGCGCAGGAAGTGAACCCGGGCCTGCGGCCTTTGGCAAAGGGGGCACCGCGCCGACCGTGACGGATGCAGATATTCTGCAAGGCCTGATTGAGCCGGCAAGTTTTGCCGAAGGACGGTTGCAGATTGACATACACGCAGCGGAAACTGCGATGGTGGCTCAGATAGGTGATGCCTTGGACATGAGCCCAGGTGAGGCCGCCGCCGGGATCAGCGAGATTGTGGACGAGAACATGGCCGGTGCGGGACGGATGCACGCGGTGGAATCCGGCAAGGACCTGAGCACCCGAACCATGATCGCCTTTGGTGGCAACGGGCCGCTCCACGCAACGCGTGTCGCGCGGCGGGCGGGGGTCTCCAGAATTTTGATCCCGAAAGATCCCGGTGTTGGGTCTGCTGTGGGGTTTCTATACGCGCCTGTGTCTTTTGAGATCGTCCGCAGCCGTTACGCCATGTTGGACGCGTTAGACATCGACGCATTGAACGCATTCTTTGAGGCGATGATCGCGGAAGCGCGTGGCGTGGTGCGCGCGGGTGCGCCTGATGGGTCGTTGACCTGCCGCCGCACCGCCTTCATGCGCTATCACGGGCAAGGGCATGAAATAGAAATTCCGCTGCCCGACCGGGCGCTGACCTCACGGGACATTGATCCACTGCGCGAGGCGTTTGAGGCTGAATACCGCACGCAGTTTTCCCGCGCCGTGCCAGGCATGCCGATTGAGGTGCTCAATTGGTCCGTCCGTATCGCCAGCGCGACAGATGAACCGCGAGACGCGAGCCGAAGGGGAGCGACGAGCCGCGCCGAGCCCACGCGGCAGACGCCCATACGATGCGACGTCTCCGGCCAGACCCGACAGGCCGACATTTATGATCGGGCAAGCCTTTTGCCCGGACATCAGCTTGTCGGGCCGGCCCTGATCGTTGAGCCGCAAACCACCACTTATGTCAGTGCCGATTTTGCCGCCGAGGTTGCGGGCGATGGCACGTTGATCCTGACCCGGCTGGAGGCCCCGTGATGACCCTTTCCAAGACCCGCCTGCAAGTGATGTGGAACCGTCTTCTCGCCGTGGTGGAGGAGCAAGGGCAGGCCCTGATCCGCGCAGCATTCAGCCCGATCGTAAGAGAAAGCGGAGACATCTCTGCCGGCATTTTTGACATACGTGGGCGTATGCTGGCGCAGGCCGTCACAGGCACCCCGGGGCATATCAATACGATGGCCGAGGCAGTGAAAAACCTGATGCAGCGCTTTCCGACCGAGGCGATGAAACCCGGCGACATTTATATGACCAACGATCCATGGCTGGCCTCTGGGCATCTCAATGACTTCCTGTTGCTCCAACCTGCGTTCCATAAGGGGCGCGTGGTGGGCTTTACCTCATGCACGTCTCATTTGGCTGATCTGGGTGGTAAAGGCATGGGGCCTGAGGGGTCCGACGTGTTTGACGAAGGCCTGCTTATTCCGCCCTGCAAATTGGTGGAGGAAGGGCAATTGAATGCCTTCTTGATGGAGGTGGTGAAGGCAAACTCACGGGAGCCCATCGCCAATGAAGGCGACATCTATGCCCTCATTGCCTGTTGTGAAACCGGGGTCGCGCGGCTGACCGGGATGATGGAAGAGTTCGGGATTGAGGATCTCGATGCGGTGGCGGATTACATCATCGACACCTCGCGCCAAGGCACGTTGGAGGCCATTGCGGAGGTGCCAGAGGGCACGTATCGATCCACCCTGCAGGTCGATGGCTACGACGCGCCGATCACTCTGAAAGCCGCTCTGACGGTGGCCAAGGATCACGTGCTGCTGGATTTTGCGGGCACTTCCGGTTGTTCTGACAAGGGCATCAATGTGCCGCTAAACTACGCCACCGCGTATTCTGTTTTCGCCCTGCGCTGTATCATCGGGGCGGACATTCCCAACAACGCAGGCTCTTTGGAGCCGTTTCGCGTTACCGGGCCGCCGGGCTGCATTCTCAACGCGCAGCCGCCTTCGCCGGTGGCGATGCGCCATTCGATCGGGCAGATGACGCCAGATCTTGTCTATGGATGTCTGACACAAGCGCTGCCGGATCGCGTGCCTGCCGAAGGGGCCTCTTGTCTTTATGATGTGCCGTTGCGGCATACGCCCGAGGCTGCGCGGGATGGGGGGCAAACCTTTGCGCTGGAGCTGGTCTATAACGGCGGCACGGGCGCACGACCTTCGCGAGATGGGTTGTCCGCCACCGCTTTTCCCAGCGGGGTATGGGGCTCTCAAGTGGAGCCAACGGAGGCCACCGCGCCCATTCGCATCACCAGGAGAGAGCTGCGCCCGGACAGTGGCGGCGCGGGTCAATTTCGCGGCGGGCTGGGGCAACATATCGAAATGATCTCCAGCGCCGGGGAGGACTATCTGGTGTTTTTATCGGTCGAGCGGGTGCGCTTTGCCGCCGAGGGGCGTCATGGCGGACGGCCTGGTGCCAAGGGACGCATACGGATTGGGGAACACGGGGAGGACCTGCCCAGCAAAGGGGAGTTCCGCGTGCCGGGGGATCAGCCTCTTATTCTGGAGACGCCTGGGGGCGGAGGGTTCGGAGCGCCCGATACGCGGGACGCAAAGGCCGTGCGACGCGATGTTGCGCATGGCTTGGTGTCCGAGGCGGCGGCGCGCGCAGAATACGGGTGGGAGGCGGACACATGATCCGGGCCCTCCCTCAAGTGGCCGAGATGGCGGCGTATGCTTTGGCGGATCTGTCGGTGCCAGAGGGCACGCGCCTTGTGTCCTTGTCGCAAAATGAAAGCCTGCGCGGGCCAAGCCAGGATGCCATTTTGGCGGCAGCGGAAGCGCTGCAAGCCGCACATCTTTACCCGGATCCCGATTGGACGGCGCTGACGGGAACGCTCGCCGCTTTGCACGGTGTCGCCCCTGAGGCAATATTGTGTGGGAGCGGCTCGCTCGACCTGATCGGGTGCATCGCGCGGACCTATCTGGGCCCGGGTGATGCGGCCCTTGCCCCCGCCCATGCCTACCCATTTTTTGCCACGGCCACGCGGTTGACGGGCGCGCGGTTCGACACCGCCCCGGAACGCGCATGGCAGGCGGATGTCGATGCATTGCTGGCCGCGGTCACGCCAGAAACCCGCGTCGTGTTCTTTGCCAACCCCGGCAACCCCACGGGCACGCGCCTGCCCCGGTCAGAGGTTTTGCGCCTGCGAGAGGGGTTGCCTGCGGACATCCTTTTGGTGCTGGATGAAGCCTATGGCGAGTTTTCCGATCACCTCAACGAGCCAATGTTTGACCTGGTGGATCGAGGTGACACGATCGTGCTGCGCACGTTTTCAAAGGCCTACGGTCTGGCCGGGGCGCGGGTGGGATGGAGCGTATTTCCCGATGCGATTGCGCGGGATGTGCGCAAGACGTTGAACCCCAATTCGGTCACCCTTGCCAGTCAGACCGCAGCTTTGGCCGCCAGCCGGGACCAAACCTGGATGCGAGAGACCTGCGCGCAGACCGTGGCGATCCGGGATGCCTTTGCCGCCAAGCTGCGCAAGATCGGCTTTGACGTGCCGCAAAGCTTTACCAATTTCGTGCTCATTCCTTTTGCCTCTGAGAGGGACGCGCGCGATGCGGATGCCTATCTGAAATCCCACGGTGTCTTTTTGCGGGCACAGGCCGGGGCCGGCCTGCCGCAGTGTCTGCGCGCCACGACAGGTGCGAGAGAGGACATGGACTTGGCCGCTGACCTGTTAGAGAGTTGGGCGCAAGGGAGGGACCAGACATGACCACAACAGACAGTCGTGGCACCGCGCGGTTCGGTGTGTTTGTGCCCTTTACCAACACCAATCTGGAGCCCGATATGGTGATGATGCGCCCGCCCGGTGTGTCGCTGCATTTCGCGCGGCTGGGCGGGTATGACGCCGATGAAGTTCCAGACGAAGATCAGATGGCGGGCCTGGGGGCTGCGGATATGGGTGAGCCATTGCGCCTGATCCAAGGGGTGAAACCGGATGTGGTGTTTTATGGCTGCACGTCGGCGACGCTGACCCATGGCCCCAGCTTTGACCGCGATCTGGCCGCACAGATCAGTCAGGCTTGCGGCGCGCGCACGGTCACGGCGGCGGGGGCTTTGGTCCACGCCATCAAAAGCCTGGGGGCGGCGCGCATCGGCTTTGCCTCTCCTTATGTGCCTGCGATCAATGATCAGGCAATCGCGTTCCTGCAAAGCGAAGGGATCGACACCGTCAGCCGCGCGGATTTTGAAGGCACGCTGGACAATGAAGGGCAAGGCGCGCTGACCCCGGATGACGTGGCAGAGCTGGCCCATCGGGCGGATGATCCACGGGCCGAGGTGGTGGTGCTGTCGTGCACGGATATGCGCAGTGTTGAGGTGATTGCCAGGTTGGAGGCTGAGCTGGGCAAGCCGGTGGTGACATCCAACCAAGCCATGGTGTTTCAAGCGGTTCAATTGCGTGGCCTGCCCGCGCCCGGCCCGAATTTCGGGCGTCTTTTTGATGGGCTGGTGGCATGACGCACCCCCTTAACCCCGTTGCCCGCCCGGGTGCGGCGCAGTTTGATGCCATCGCGGCTTTTGCCCTGGATCCGGATTTGGACGTGCCCGAGGACGCGTTGCGCCATACGGCAACGCTGCTGATTGATACGCTTGGGGTGGCGGCAGGGGCCACGCGGCTTGAGGTCGGACGGATCGCGCGGGATTTCGCGGCGGAATTTTATCCCGGGCGTCCGGGACACACGGCAGCGATGCTGTTTGACGGGCGCAAGGTCAGTCCGCCCGGTGCGGCCTGGGCCTTGGCCACGCAGATCGACAATCTGGATGGTCATGACGGGTTGATGGAGACGAAGGGCCATATCGGATGTGCCGTCGTTCCCGCCTTGTTTGCGCTGGCGGCGCAGAAGCCCGATATATCAGGGCGCGACGCGCTGCGCGCGATGGCGATGGCCTATGAGTTGGCCGCGCGGGCGGGGCTGGCGCTGCATGCGACGGTCAGCGATTATCACACGTCGGGGGCGTGGAATGCCCTGGGCGTGGCGGCGATGGCCTGTCGCATGGCCGGGCAGGATACGGGCGTGTTGCGCCACGCGCTTGGCATTGCCGAATACCACGGGCCGCGCAGCCAGATGATGCGAGAGATCGACAATCCCACAATGCTCCATGACGGCTCCGGTATGGGGGCGCTTGTGGGGGTAAAGGCCGCGCTGTTGGCGGAACGGGGGTTTACCGGCGCACCGGCCATCACCGTCGAGGCCCCAGAGGTCGCCGCGTTTTGGGCGGACCTTGGCACGCGGTGGACGGTGACGGACAATTACGTCAAACCCTATCCCACCTGCCGATGGGGCCACCCGGCCATTGATGCGATGCGGCTGATGATGACCCAGCATGGGATCGGACACGCGAATGTGGCCGCTGTGAAAATCCGCACCTTTGATCAGGCCGCGCGGCTTTTCTCCGGCATGCCGAACAGCACGACCGAGGCGCAGTATTCCATGCATTTCGCGGTGGCGACGATGCTGCGGCACGGAGAGCTTGCGCCCAAGCATATTGAGGGCGCCGCATTGTCAGATCCTGACATTGCCGCCCTTATCCCGCGTATTTCGGTTGAGGCCTCCGCGCCCCATAACGCGCGCTTTCCCGAGGGACGATGGTCGGACATTGATGTGACATTGACCGATGGGCGCGTGCTGCGATCCGGTGATGTTCCGGCCAGCGGTGGACCGGGTGCGTGGCGCCCTGACGCGGATGTGGAGGCCAAGTTTTTGTCCTTTTGCGATGGCGTGCTGAGCCCTCGCCGCGCGCAAGCCATATGGACCATGCGAGACCGTATGCTTGAGCCAGACACCAAGCTGAAAGACCTCACAGACCTTGTAACCGACCCAGGTGACGTATGAGCCAAGACGCCCCCAAAATTCTGATCCACAACGTGAAGCCAGACCGTTTCATCGCACCGTTGCAAGAGGCCATTCCCGAGGCTGAGGTTGTGACCCATGATAGTTATGACGGCATGGACGCGCTGCTGAAAGACGCGCGGCCCGACATCATGTATTCCGTCCGCTTTGGCGGCACCTTTGGGTTTCCGACCGATGATGTGCTTGGACCATACGGACCTGAATGGATATCGGTGGGTGGGTCAGGCTGTGATCATTTGGGGGTATGGGACACGGCTAAGACAATTGTGACAAACGCAGCGGGCGTGGCCGCGGATATGATGGCTGAATTTGCCTTTGGCTGTGCGTTGCAGTTCACCCTCAATATGCCGCAATTTCAAAGGGATAAGGAAAGCCGCACATGGGCGCCGCGCTACATGGTGCCTTTGAAAGGTAAGACGCTTTTGGTGGTGGGGCTGGGGCATACGGGTCAGGCGGTCGCCGCCAAAGGCAAGGCCTTTGGGATGCATGTCTTGGGCACCCGGGCGCGCCCCGTTGAGATGGACAATGTCGATGAGGTCCACCCGGCGAGCGCCCTGCCCGACCTGTGGGGCCGCGCTGATGTGATCGTGGTGAGCGTGCCCTTGCTCGACAGCACCAAGGGCCTGATCAGCGCGGCGGATTTTGCCGCGATGAAGGACAGTGCGATCCTGGTGGATGTGTCGCGCGGCGGGGTGATTGTGGGCGATGACCTGCTGGCCGCGCTGCAGGGCGGGCAGATTGCGGGGGCCGCGTTAGACGTGTTCGAATTGGAGCCTTTGCCCGAGGACAGCCCGTTTTGGGGCGCGCCCAATGCGATCATTTCACCTCATACATCCGCCATCTATGACGGATGGGGCATGGTGTCCTTTGAGATGTTCATCGAGAATGTGAAACGGTGGCAGGCGGGGGAGCCGTTGCAGAACGTGGTCAGCCCGGACCGGGGATACTGAATAGACGGCGAAGTCTTTTAAAGACTTCGGTCGCAGTCTTTTAAAGAACGCGGGTGCTACATCAGAGGTGGTCGACGACTTGCAAATGCTGCGCGAGACGGTCCACTTCACCTAAGTACCGCAGCACGAGGCGGGGATCGTTTGTTGCTGCGCTGACCCCGGCGGGCATCTCACCGGCCAGCACGGATTCCACCGCCAGGGAGACAGGTATCGACACGAGACGCGCCATGGCTGTGCCGTTCTCATCCCCCCAGGCATCCATCACGAAGCTTTTGTGCCAGACGACATCTTCACCCCGCGTGGCCTTGAGGGACACACACAGAACAACGCGATCCGGTTCACCTTCGTCATAGGCGTTTTCATCCCAGAACTGATCCGACATCTCCTTGAGCCGCGCATCGCCAGCCGCGCCTTCGAGTGTTTCGACCTCAGCAAAGACATCTTTCCACGCCTCCGCCCAGCCATTTAGACGCAGCGTGCCGCGCACGAATTCTTTGACACGCCAGGTGGGGTCAAATTTGTAATCTTCCATAAATGGCAGGCTGTCGCGGTTGGGGTATACCTCAAAGCTTTCCGGCGTGGGCAAGGGCGCGGTGTAGGTTGAGATCGCATCCCAGGGCCGATCCACATTCAGCTCATTGAAATCGCGGATGGAGCGCGAGGGTGAGCGCAGCGCCTTGAGCACACCCAAGGGGGACCAACTGAATTTGTAGCGGAACGGGTTGGGATGTTTCGGGATCCCACCGCAATAGGAGATGAAGGACAGATCGTTGATGTCCGAGAACGCGTGCGCGCCGCGGTAATCGGCGATCAGGTGATGGGCCATCAGATGGTCAATGCCGGGATCGAGCCCAATCTCATTCACACAAGCCACACCGCGCAAAAGCGCGCGGCCGTGCAGCTCTCGCATTTCGGGCGCGATGTAGGACGACGAGACGAAATGCGCGCCTTTGTTGATGCACATTTCCGCCAGCGGGACGTGCCAATCGCCGGGCAGCATGGAGACGACGATGTCACCGGTATCCGTCTCAGCCGAGATCTGGTCGAAATCGAATACAGTGATGTTGCGGGTGAGATCGCCCACCGCGTCTTGGGCCTTGGCTTTGGTGCGGTTCCAGACCTTGACGTCGCGCCCGGCCTCCAGAAGCCGCCTGAGGCCGGGAATGGCCGAAAGCCCGGTGCCGCACCAATGGATTGTCATCTCACACCTCTTTGATATGGGCCTCATATGTGGCCCGCGCACGCGCCCATACGCCTTCGTCCAGATTGTCCAAGGCCGTAAGCGTTGGCAAGAGTTGTCCGGCGAAATCCAGAGAGGACTCGCGCGGCAGGAGGGAGGGAAGGTTGTCGATCGCCATAATATCGAGCATCGGCGCATCCTGCACACGGGTGACCGGATCGGCCCAGGTGGTGGCGGCATCGTAGACAGGGATCGGATTGTAATCACTGTCCGGGTCGCAGGCGATATCACCCACCACGCTCAACCGGCGCATGGCCTCCAAGGCAGAGGTGCTCACGAATTGCGGTGTGCCGGGACGGGCGAGGATGCAATTGAAGAACAGATCGTGATCGAGAATTTCCGGGAACGGGCCGCCGGATTTCGTCTCTTCCATGTCCCAGCGGGTGGGGGTGATACCCATCGCCTCGCACAGGTCTGCGGCACCCGTGCCCACGCGGCCCAGCGCGCCGATCACGATGGCAGATGGGGTGCGACCGTCCATGTCATCCGCCAGCTCCGCGAGCAATGCATCCTTGTTGCGCCATGTGTTCACCGGGGGGCAGAGCGCGCTCGTTTGCTGCGCGGCCCATGCCTTCAGCGAGACCGCCGCACCGGCATACCCGGCCCAATATCCAAACGCGGCCACCCGGCGGCCTGTCTCATCGACCAGGTATTCAAGATCATAGAGCGTGCCACCCCCGGCCTTGAAGCGCCGGAGCAGCGCTTGCCCTGCATGCTGTCCTTTGAACGCATGGCCGAACATGATGTGGCGATGCGGCAAGGGGGTACCATCCTCGGGCAGCTCCTTGAGGCCAAAGATGATCGCATCGCCCGGCGCATCGGGCCAGCTGTTCTCTGGCGCGATGGCGCAGCCTGCCTCGGCATAGCCGTCAATCGGCAAAATGCGCGTGGCGCTGTCTTCGACCGTCACGGATATCCCTGCTGCGAGCAACGTGGCGGCGCCCTCTGGCGTGAGGCCCACCCGTTCTTCGTTGGCGCGCTGTTCGGCGCGGACCCACAGATGCGTCATGGCGGGGTTCCTTTCTTAGACATAGGTGCGGGCATGGGCGCGATCGGGCGTGTCCAGATGCGGCGTGGCGTTGAAACTGCCGACCATCAACGCGTCATGGACGTGCTGGAGACGATGGAGCGAGCTGTTCATGATCTGCAGCATGATCTTGGATTGCGACGTGTGCGCGAGGCCAAGCGCATAGGTGACCGCCATGCCGATCACGCCGCCGGACGTGACCAACAGCACGCGGCCCTTGGCCTCACAGATCTCATCGATGAGCGCGCTCACCCGGGCGGCGAAGTCACCGTAGCTTTCTTCGGCCTGGCTGAGGCGATCGGTGGTCCAGTATTCCATCAAAAGCGGCAGGTGTTTGGCGAACTCGGTCGTGTGTTCGGGCACTGGCACGCCGTGTTCGGCCTCCATGGCGTGGGCCAGATCGAAATAGCTCATCTCATTGAGGCGTGTGTCTTGGGTGGTGACGTCAAAGCCCATCGCCTCCGCCGTGCCGATCTGACGGTTGAGGGTGCCGGTGATCACGCGGTCAAACTGCGGGTTTGACGCCTTGAGATGCGCGCCCAGCCAAGTGGCTTGCTGACGGCCCAGATCGGACAGCCTGTCATAACTAGCCTCATCTGTTGCGGCACTGTTGGCCTGTCCGTGCCTCACGAGGATGATCTCTGTCAAACCTTTGCCCTTTGCCTTGGTGTCTCACGCTGGCTTAGCAAGGTCGCGCGGCAGATGCATCACCGCGCGCATGATTTTCTGGCTCAACCGGTCCTTGGGCATGATCTGCGGCGCAAATTTAAAAGTTTGACATGAGACTGGCCTTGTCGCTTAATGAACAAGTGTTCAATAATTGCGGAGAGGTCGGTGACCGGATCTCTACTCAGCCCAGGCCAGAGCATCTTCGAGGCGGTCATCGCCCCAAAAGAGCTCTTCGCCCACGCGGAAGGACGGCGCGCCGAAGATGCCATGGCGGCCCGCCTCTTCGGTGGTGAGCCTGAGCGCGTGTTTGACCTCATCGGTTTGGGCGGTGGCGAGAGTATCCTCAGGCAACCCCGCAGCGGCGGCGCAGGCGGCGATGACATCCGGGTCGGAAATATCCTGCTGCGCGGAAAACTCTGCGAGATAGACGTTTTGACAAAAAGCCACTTTGGCGGCCCCTTCTGGCGCGGCGGTCGCCACGCGGGCGGCCAGCAGGCTGTGCTGCGGAAACGGGTCGGGTTGGTGAAACTCCAGACCTTGGCGGGCCGCGCGGCGCTCCATGTCGCGCCACATGTAGATGCCTTTGACCGCGTAGATCTTGAAGGGCGTGGTGTCCCACCCTTGGGCTTTGAAAATCGGGCCCAGAAGAAACGGGCGCCAGACCACAGACACACCCGCCGCCTGTGCCAACGCCGGGAGGCGCATCGTGCTGAGGTAGGAATAGGTCGAAGCGAATTCAAACCAGTATTCAACGGTCTTTGCGGGCATGGATTGCGTCCTTTCGCGGCCAGATCAAACCGTGAGACCCAAGCTGTCAACCCGGGTCAATTCAGGAAGGGAGTTGACGTGGGGGCGAAATAAAGCACCCTGTAGCAATAATGAATCGTCGCACCGAACAGGGGTGCACCAAGACGACAGTCCGCAAAAGGCGGGCGAACGGGAGGAAAAAACGTGGGTAACTCGTCATCGGCGGGGGAGAGCTTTGGCTCCATCCCGGCGCTTTTGCAGCGAAACGCAAAGACGTTCGCAGAGCGCCCGGCCTATCGTGAGAAAGAATTTGGCATCTGGCAAAGCTGGACCTGGGCGGACACCGCCGAAGAGGTCGAAGCGCTGGCGCTTGGGCTTTTGAAACTGGGCGTGAACGAAGGCGATTTCATTGCCATTGCCGGGCGCAATCGTCCGTATTTCTATTGGTCGATGGTTGCGGCGCAATCGGTGGGTGCGGTGCCCGTGCCCGTCTATCAAGATGCCGCCGCAGATGAGATGGCCTATGTGCTGGATCATTGCGGCGCCCGGTTTGCGATCGTTGAGGACCAGGAACAGGTCGACAAGATCATCGACATCCAAGACACGCTCACTGGGTTTGAGCAGATGATCTATATCGATCCGCGGGGATTGCGGAAATACGACCATTCCAAGCTGCATCAGTTCGCAACCGTGCAAAAGGATGGCCGCGCGGCGAAGTCCGAGTTGATGGCAGAGCTGGATGCGCGCCGCGGGAAACTGAGCTACGCCAGCACGTGTGTGATGCTTTATACCTCTGGCACCACTGGAAAGCCCAAGGGTGTTGTGCTGTCCAATCGCAATATTATTGAGGCGTCGCGATCCTCATCCGAGTTTGACAAGCTGACGAAGGACGATGAGGTTTTGGCCTATCTGCCGATGGCTTGGGTCGGCGATTTTATCTTTTCCATCGGCCAAGCCTATTGGTGCGGGTTTTGCGTGAATTGCCCCGAAAGCCCGGACACGATGCACACGGATCTGCGCGAGATTGGGCCGACCTATTATTTCGCCCCGCCGCGCGTGTTTGAAATGCAGCTGACCAATGTGATGATCCGCATGGAAGATGCCGGCCGGTTCAAGCAATGGCTGTTTCACCATTTCATGGCGCATGCCCGCAAAGTCGGCTCCAAGATCCTTGATGGTGAGGGCGTGAGTGCGTGGGATCGGCTGAAGTACCGGATCGGCAATCTGAGCGTTTACGGGCCGTTGAAAGACACGATGGGCTTTGGCCGGGTGCGCGTGGGCTATACCGCGGGAGAGGCGATCGGACCCGAGATTTTTGAGTTCTATCGGTCCTTGGGCATCAACCTCAAACAGCTCTACGGTCAGACCGAGGCCAGCGTGTTCATCACGCTCCAGCCCGATGGCGAGGTTCGCAATGACACGGTGGGTGTGGCGGCACCGGGCGTCGAGATCAAGATCGCGGACAGTGGCGAGGTGTTCTATCGTTCGGAAGGGGTGTTTGAGGAATACTACAAGAATCCCGATAGCACCGCCTCGACCAAGGATGCCGAGGGTTGGGTCGCCACCGGGGATGCCGGGTTTTTCGACGAAGCCAACGGGCATCTGCGGATCATAGACCGGGCCAAGGATGTGGGCAAAATGGCGGATGGGCAGATGTTTGCGCCCAAATACGTTGAAAACAAACTGAAATTTTACCCCAACATTCTGGAGGCCGTGGTTTTCGGAAATCAGCGCGACACGTGTACGGCGTTTATCAACATTGACCTGACCGCCGTGGGCAACTGGGCGGAGCGGAACAATATTGGCTACGCGTCCTATCAGGAATTGGCCGGCAACCCACAGGTGCTTGAGACGATCAAGGGCCATGTGGAAGAGGTGAACCGGTCACTGGCCGAGGACCCGATGCTGGCCCATTGTCAGGTGCATCGCTTTATCGTTCTGCACAAGGAACTGGATGCCGATGATGGGGAGATGACGCGGACGCGAAAAGTGCGGCGCGGGGTCATTGGGGAGAAGTTCGAGGATCTCTTGGGCGCGCTCTATGACGGGTCTGACGAGATTTCGACCAAGACCGAGGTCACATATGAGGACGGGCGCAAAGGCTATATCAGCGCGACATTGAAAATCGTGAAGGCGCAAATCGTGGATCCGATGCCGCAAAAGGTGGCCGCGGAATGAAGCAGCCGTTTGCGATCCTTGGGGTATCTGCCCTGCTGGCCGCACCTGCCCTGGCCGGGACAGCGGAGTGGCAGGATTTGCAGGATCGCTGCGCGGCGGCTGTGATGTCTGGGGACAGGCTGGATGTGGCCGGGCTGGACGATCGTTTCCCGGACTTTTTGTTTGACCTTGTGGAGGATGACCTTCTTGGGCCGCGGGTGGAACCTAACTTTGCCGGACCCGGTGGGCGGACGGTGCCCACGGGCGTCTGGGGCAAAGCGGGGGGCGCGTTTGAGCTGTGGTTGATCGAGTATCCGACACGGGCCGGGTTCCGCGCGATTTGTGAGGTGCGTCAGGCGCGTGGCGCGACCCTGAACCAAGAGGATCTGGCGCAGGTCTCGGTCATCTTTAGACAGTCAGATGCAGATGAGATCGAAGTCTCGACCGAGGGGCTTTGGGCGTTTCGGTTGACCGATGAAAATGCACGGGGCTGTCCGGTGGTCACGAGCCTTGCGACCCATGCAAGATTTCGGTCCTCGGTGAGTGAAGCGGCGGGTGTGTCCGAGTGTGGCGGGCCGTCGCTTGGCAGTGCGGTGATCACGCCGCATGGGATTTTGCCTGAGGTGGGAGGATGAGGATGGTGACTGACGCTCGCCTATCGGCATCGCCCCACCCACCATCCCGTTGGGTTGGGAAGACGATGAAAAAGGTAGGGATATCAGATGCTTGATGCGTCCGAAGGATATGTCACTGAAGATGGCCGCAAGATCGGCGGCGTGGTGATGGAGATGAAGAACATCACCTTGCGCTTTGGCGGTGTGGTGGCGATCAAAGACATCTCTTTTGACATTCGCGAAGGGGAAATCCGGGCCATCATCGGACCCAACGGGGCGGGTAAATCGTCGATGCTCAACGTGATCTCGGGTTTTTACAATCCGCAGGAAGGCGAGGTTTGGTATCAAGGCAGCAAGCGCCCGCCGATGAAGCCCTATCAGGTGGCCCGCCAAGGGATTGCGCGGACGTTTCAGAACATCGCTTTGTTTGAGGGGATGACCGTTCTCGACAACGTGATGACAGGGCGGATCCGGCAGATGAATGCGGGGCTTTTTGCGCAAGCGATCTGGAAGGGTAAGGCCGAGCAGGAAGAAGTTGAGAACCGCGAATTTGTGGAGAAAATCATCGACTTTCTGGAAATTCAGAGCATCCGCAAGACGCCGGTGGGTCGCCTGCCTTACGGGCTGAAAAAGCGCGTGGAATTGGCGCGCGCGTTGGCGGCGGAGCCATCCATTTTGCTCTTGGACGAGCCGATGGCCGGGATGAATGTGGAAGAGAAGGAAGACATGTCGCGCTTTGTGCTGGATGTGAACGATGAGTTCGGCACAACGATTGTTTTGATCGAGCATGACATGGGCGTGGTGATGGACCTTTCGGACCGCGTGGTGGTGATGGATTACGGTCAAAAGATCGGCGATGGCACGCCCGATGAGGTGCGCAACAACCAGGCGGTGATCGATGCCTATCTGGGGGTGTCGCATGACTGACACCTCCCTGTCTGCGCGCATGCGGTACGGCATCGGGATCGCGTCGGCCGTGTTGGCTGTCCTGATCGGCGCCGGGTCGGCCCATGCGGGTGGCTGGGAAGAGTTCATCAAACGCTGCGTGGTTCCGATGGAACTGGGCGAACAACCCAAAGTCGTGGGGCTTGATCCGGTGGAGGGTGACCCGGTGGGCCAGGCTTTTGACCTGCCCGGACCGACGCGTATTGCCGTCCGCCCGGCCTTTCAGGAATTGGGCACACAGTGTCAGGTTGTGACGACACCGGTTGAGGCCGCGAGAGGCTCTTTTGAGGCATGGCTGGCATCGGTGCTTGAGGTCGGTCGCTACACACCTGACGTGGAGATAGAGAGCCGCTGGCTGACCAGTGATGACTTTCTCAAAGGCCTGGCTTTGGATGTCTGGCAGGAGGGTGACGAGATGGTGTTTCAGCTTTCCTTTTTGGAGCCGCAATCATGATGATGAGACAAGGTATGGAGACAGCCGATGCCTGAACAGTTCTTCTGGGGAATGGAAGTTGTGATGAACGGTCTGATGGCCGGGGTGCTTTACGCGCTGGTGGCCTTGGGCTTTGTTTTGATCTTTAAGGCGTCGGGGATATTCAACTATGCCCAAGGGGTGATGGCGCTGTTTGCGGCGATGACGCTGGTGGGTGTGATGGAAGGGCGGGTGCCCTTTTCGCATCTGATCAACGCGGTCTTTGGCACCCATGTACATCACTTTGGCTGGACCGTGCCGGCACTGGCCGCGATCATATTTACTGTGCTGGTGATGGTGGTGCTGGCCTGGTTGGTGAACCAGTTTATCTTCCGACATTTGGTCAATCAGGAACCGATCCTGCTGTTCATGGCGACGATTGGCTTGGCCTATTTCATGGAAGGGTTCGGCGATCTGATGTGGGGGGCGGACATCAAGAAGTTGGATGTCGGCCTGCCGCAAGGGATCAACCTGACGATTGATGAGGTGACCTATAACCTCTTTGATTACGGGTTCTTCATCGACAATCTGGATATCGTGGCGACCTTTGTGGCCATTCTGTTGGTGGCGTCCCTGGTGATTTTTTCGCAATATACCAAGCAAGGGCGCGCGATGCGGGCGGTGGCGGATGACCATCAGGCGGCGCTTTCTGTGGGGATTTCGCTGAACTTTATCTGGGTGATGGTGTGGTCTTTGGCCGGGTTCGTGGCCTTGGTGGCCGGGATCATGTGGGGGACCAAATCGGGCGTGCAGTTCTCGCTGTCGCTGATTGCGCTGAAGGCGTTGCCGGTGCTGATGCTGGGGGGGTTCACATCGATCCCCGGGGCGATCATTGGCGGGTTGATCATTGGCGTGGGTGAGAAGCTGTTTGAGTTTGCCATTGGACCGATGGTCGGTGGGGCGACGGAGAACTGGTTTGCCTATGTGCTGGCGTTGATTGTGTTGGTGTTTAGGCCGCAGGGATTGTTCGGGGAGAAGATCATTGAGAGGGTTTGAGCGGCGGCGTGCAAACCCTCCGGGGGAGCGTTTGAGCCGCTCAAAGGGCGGAATCCAGCGTAGATTTGGTTGCGTGGATGCCGGGCTGAACCCCGGCCTACGGAGTGTCATAGAGCGCGTTTGGCAGGCCCCGGCGTGGCGATCCGGCCTGACGCAAGGGCGCTTTATCGTGACGTACCGCACTATCTTTGAACGATGCGCTGCAATGGCCATTTCGCCATGCCCTGGGTGGGGCCTGACGAAGGCGCGGCGGGCTGACGCCCTTGGTTCCGCGCCGGGTGCAATTTGGGAGGGCGGATATGCTCTATCGTGAATCCGGGGATTTCTCGACGACCTATCAGCAGGATGGGCAGACCTTTCCGATCAAGTTTGACCGGTATCGGTATTACGCGCTTATGGCGGTGGCCTTTGCGATCGTGCCGTTTCTGGTCAATGATTACTGGGTCAACGCGATCTTTCTGCCGTTCCTGATCTATTCCATCGCGGCGATTGGGCTGAATATTCTGACTGGGTATTGCGGTCAGGTGTCCTTGGGCACCGGGGGCTTCATGGCTGTGGGGGCTTATGCCTGTTACAAGCTGATGACCGGTTTCCCAGAGATCAATATTTTCTTCCACATCATTCTGTCGGGCGGGATCACGGCGGCGGTGTGCGTGCTGTTTGGCCTGCCAAGTTTGCGCATCAAGGGGTTCTATCTGGCCGTGGCGACGCTGGCGGCGCAGTTCTTCTTGGTGTGGCTCTTCAATAAGGTGTCGTGGTTTTACAACTACTCCGCCTCGGGGCAGATCAACGCGCCGGAGCGGACAATCTTTGGCTATGCGATCACGGGGCCGGAGACCCTGCCTTGGGTGGCGTATCTCTTCTGTCTGGCCTTTACGGCGGCGAGCGCGATCATTGCGCGGAACCTGACGCGGGGGGCGATGGGGCGCAAATGGATGGCCATTCGGGATATGGATATCGCCGCCGAGATCATCGGCGTGAACCCTTTGCGCGCGAAACTCAGCGCCTTTGCGGTGTCGGGGTTCTTTGTGGGCATCTCGGGCGCGCTGTTCTTTGCCGTCTACCTGGGCGCGGTTGAGGTGGGCGAGGTGTTCGGGATCGTGAAATCCTTCCTTGTCCTCTTCATGATCATCATTGGCGGGCTTGGGTCGATCTTTGGCTCCTTCGCCGGGGCGGCATTCCTTGTGCTGCTGCCGGTGATGCTGAAGCTGGCGCTGGCGGATTCGGTTGAGGTCAGCACGGCGTCAGATGTGGCGTCCTGGATTTTCTTCTATATCGCGGCGGCCTCGTTCGTCTTGCTGGTCGTGTCACTGGTCCGACAGAGCATGGGAAAAAGTGGCGGCCTTTCCGCGCTTTGGGGTGGGGTGGCGATTGTGTGCTTTTTTGCCTCTGCCCTGCTCGGCGGAGGGCTGGGCTGGCCCACGGATATCGTGGCGCATTTGCAGTTGATGATCATCGGCCTGTTGATTGTGGTATTCCTGATCATGGAGCCTCACGGGCTGGCGCAATTGTGGCGCGTGGCAAAGGAGAAATTGAGACTTTGGCCGTTCCCGCATTGAGGGCGGCCATCGAAAGACGGCGGGAAGAACCCGCTCTGATACCATCGGATAATCACCAAGGGAGGAATTGAACCGATGAAGACCAAACTGACAGCAACACTCACGGCGGGTGTGATGGCGGCGGGCCTTATGGCCGCAGATCAGGCGATGGCCGATCTGACCATCGTATCCACCAGCTATCGCACCGGGCCTTATGCGGCCAACGGCATTCCGTTTGCGGATGGCTATGAGGATTATTTTACCCTGCTCAATGAACGCGATGGCGGCATTGGCGGTGAGATGGTCAACGTGATCGAATGCGAGACGGGCTACAACACCGAAAAGGGTGTGGAATGCTATGAGGCCACCAAGGGCGAAGGCGCGTTGGTGTATCAGCCGCTTTCCACCGGCATCACCTATCAGCTGATCCCCAAAGCGACAGCAGATGGGATCCCGCTTCACACCATGGGCTATGGACGGACATCGGCCAAAAACGGCGAAGTGTTCAAATACGTGTTCAACTACCCGGCCAACTATTGGGATGGGGCGAGCCTTGCCGTGAGCCACATTGCTGAGCAGGGTGACATCGCGGGCAAGAAAATCGCGCTGGTCTATCACAACTCTGCCTATGGCAAAGAGCCCATCCGCACGCTGGAAAGCCTGGCGGAAAAGCATGGGTTTGAACTGAGCCTGCTGGCGGTGGATCACCCCGGTCAGGAGCAGAAATCCCAGTGGCTGCAAATTCGCCGCGAAAAGCCCGATTACGTGCTGATGTGGGGCTGGGGCGTGATGAACCAGGTGGCCATTCAGGAAGCCGTGAACATCCGTTTCCCGATGGAGAACTTCATCGGCATCTGGTGGTCCGGCTCTGAGAACGATGTGAAAGCGGCGGGTGAGGCGGCCAATGGCTATAAGGCTCTGACCTTCCACAACCTGGGCTCCGACTATCCGGTCTATGACGACATTCAGCAATATGTTGTCGATGGCGGTAAGGCCGCAGGCGCCGGCGATCAGATCGGGACCGTGCTCTATAACCGTGGGATGTATGCGGCGATGCTCGCGGCAGAAGCGATCAAGACGGCCCAGGGCATCCATGGCGTGAGCGACATCACATCCCAGCAAATGCGCGACGGGATGGAAGCGCTGGAGATCACGGAAGCGAAGATGGCAGCCCTCGGCCTGCCGAACTTTGGCCCGGAATTCACCGTGTCCTGTGAAAACCATGGCGGCAATGGCTTTGGTGCCGTGTCGCAGTGGGATGCAGCCGCCGGTGAGTTCACGCTGATCACTGAGTACTACCAGTCCGATCAGGACGTGATTGCACCGCTGGTGGCGGAAGACTCTGCTGCCTTTGCCGCGGAAAGCGGGATCACACCTGGCTGCTAAGCTGGTGACCCATACCCGGCCGCAGCGCGCGTCGTTGCGGCCGGGATTTTGAGTATTTTTGGCAAGATGAAACACGGGGACAGGTATGCTTGACGGTGCCAAGACAGATGAGACGCTGCTTGAGGTCAACAATATCGAGGTGATCTACAATCACGTGATCCTCGTGCTGAAGGGTGTGTCGCTGAAAGTGCCCAAAGGCGGGATCACCGCGCTTTTGGGCGGCAATGGGGCAGGCAAGACGACGACCCTCAAATCCATTTCCAACCTTTTGAAGTCGGAACGCGGTGAGGTGACCAAGGGCACGATCCGCTATCGCGGGGAACGGGTGCAGGATCTCTTGCCCTCTGACCTTGTGAAGATGGGTGTCATTCAGGTGATGGAAGGGCGGCATTGCTTTGAGCACTTGACCGTCGAAGAGAATTTGCTGACCGGGGCGTATACGCGCGGGTCCGGCAAGGGGGATATCGAGGCCGATCTTGATCTGGTCTATTCCTATTTCCCACGGTTGAAGGAGCGGCGGAAATCTCAGGCCGGGTATACCTCCGGCGGGGAGCAGCAGATGTGCGCGATTGGACGGGCGTTGATGAGCCGACCCGAGACGATCCTACTGGATGAGCCGAGCATGGGGCTTGCCCCGCAGCTGGTCGAAGAGATTTTCAACATTGTGAAATCGCTCAATGAGAAAGAGGGCGCGACGTTCCTTTTGGCGGAGCAGAACACCAATGTGGCGCTGCGCTTTGCCCATTACGGCTACATTCTGGAGAATGGGCGCGTTGTCATGGATGGCCCGGCCAAGGATCTGCGCGAGAACCCGGATGTGAAAGAGTTCTATCTGGGCATGTCGGAGGAAGGGCGCAAATCCTTTCGCGATGTGCGCAGCTATCGCCGCCGGAAGCGGTGGTTGAGCTGAGACACCTGGGATGACTGACGCACGCGTCGCTTGCCGGACACCTTCGAAAGGGCGCGATGGTGCCTCCAATATTCCAAGGTGGAAATTTGACGCGGTGCGTGCGGCGATCCTGAGCAGTCTTGAAGACGGCCCGATGACAATCCACGCGGTGAAGGATGCGGTGCGCCGCCGAATGTCTGATGAGGACCTGTCAAAACTGGGATCCGTGTTGTGGCATGTGATGACCGTAAAGCTGGAACTGGAAGTGCGCGGTGAGATTGCGCGAATTGAAGGCAGCAAACCGCAGCAGATTTGCCTGAGCGAAGGATAGACGAGATGACCGGTTACTTTGATGATCTGGAAACGCGCTCCGCTGATGCACGCGCGGCGGGTTTGGCAGTGGCGTTGCCGGCGCAGGTGGCGCGAGCGACGGGGTTGGCAGGATATGGCGGGCGGCTTGACGGGGTTGATCCGGGCGCTGTGACGGATATGGCGGGGTTGGCGAGGCTGCCGGTCCTGCGGAAATCCGATCTGGGCGCGGCGCAGGCGGAGGACGGGCCGTTTGGGGGGCTGACCACCCGGCCTGCCCATGGATTTGCCCATGTGTTCCAGAGCCCAGGCCCGATTTATGAGCCGGGCGGGGACGGGCATGATTGGTGGCGGATGGGGCGGTTTCTCAATGCTTGCGGGATTGGTGCGGGCGATATCGTGCAGAATTGCTTTGGCTATCACCTGACCCCGGCGGGGATGATTTTTGAAAGCGGTGCGCGGGCTGTCGGGGCGGCGGTGCTGCCAGCGGGCACTGGGCAGACGGAGCTGCAAGCGCGGGCGGCGGCGGACACCCGCGTGACGGCCTATGCCGGGACGCCGGATTACTTGAAAGTGATCCTGGATAAGGCCGATGAGATGGAGCTGACGCTTGGGATCACCAAAGCTGCGGTGTCAGGTGGGGCGCTGTTTCCGTCTTTGCGTCAGGAATACGCGGATCGAGGCATTGCGTGTTTGCAATGCTATGCGACGGCGGACCTGGGCAACATTGCCTATGAGAGTGCGGCGATGGACGGGATGATCGTCGATGAAGGCGTGATCGTGGAGATTGTCACGCCGGGCACGGGCGATCCGGTGGCGCCGGGGCAAGTGGGTGAGGTCGTGGTGACGACGCTCAATCCAGACTATCCGCTGATCCGCTTTGCCACTGGAGATTTGAGCGCCGTCTTGGAGGGTGAGAGCCCGTGCGGGCGGACGAATACGCGCATCAAAGGCTGGATGGGGCGCGCGGATCAGACGACGAAGATCAAGGGGATGTTTGTGCGGCCTGAGCAGGTGGCGGATCTGGTGGCGCGGCACGCGGATGTGACGCGGGCGCGGGTGATTGCCACGCGTGAAGGCGAGATGGATGTGATGCGCGTGCAGATCGAGGGCACGGGCACGCCGGAAGACTACGCGGGGTCCGTGGTGGATGTGCTGAAGTTAAAGGGCGCAATTGACGTCGTGGCGCCGGGGAGCTTGCCCAATGATGGGCTGGTTATTGAGGATCAACGCACCTACTAAGTTCAGCGCGGACAAATTTTTTCCCAAAAAATTTGCGCCAACGTTGGCGGCAAAATTTTGAAAAATTTTGTGGGT
>JBCCDT010000048.1:0-26408 GCA_039030635.1 Pseudomonadota bacterium | reverse complement strand
GTCAATCTCTTCGGGTTTGGATCGCTTTTTTTCCATGTGTTTCCTCCGTTTTTCTAAACATAGCGGTGGTCCACTTCTGTGGGGGGAGGACCAGACCAGAGGCTTTTGCACGTCGGCGTGCCATCTATCAGCTTTGGCGCGGCTAGGACTGCCTTGGTTCAACTAAGCGAACCGCTGCCCAAAAACGATGTGTCCCAGAGACTAAAAAGAGACTATTTTTGAGCTGAATGCCTCGCGGAGGCGCCTAATTCATTGAAAAAATTTGGAGGCGAGTACCGGAATCGAACCGGTGTACACGGACTTGCAATCCGCTGTCACTTCAGTTCGTTGGTTCCAAGCCACAGTTCGAAAGTATGAGAGTTGAAATTCACGCTAGATGAATTTTCCGAGACAAAAGTGAGACAAAATTTTGGGACGTATTGGCGTAAAGCATTGATTTTATTGGTCGGAGTGAGAGGATTCGAACCTCCGGCCCCTGCCTCTGGAAGACAGGGCACCTTCTTCAAACTGGTTTGAATTGGTCACAAAGATCGGCCCAGGCCTGCATCAAATCAATTCGTCGTTCCCAATAGGTCGCTCTGTTGTAGGCCCGCCGCACCTCGTTTTTGTCTTGGTGTGCCAGAGCCGCTTCAATCACATCGGGGTCGAACCCTCGATTGTTAAGAATTGTGCTGGCGGTCGAACGAAAACCGTGCGCTGTGGATTCGTGTTTTTGGTAGCCCATGCGCCTTAGGGCTGAGTTGAATGTGTTCTCAGAAAGCCATCGCCTGTTGGATAAAATCGACGGGAATAGGAGTTCAACACCTTCAATTTCTGGCCAATTGTCTTCTACAATCTTAAATGCTTGATCAGACAGCGGCACTCGGTGCTCTCTGCGCATCTTCATACGTTCACCTGGTACGGTCCATATACGCTCCTCAAGATCAAACTCTTGTTTGCGTGCGCCTCGTACTTCTATTGGGCGCGACATGGTCAAAATCTGAAACTTCATGGCTTCAATCGTGACGTGATAACCCTCGAAAGCGTCCATGTCGCGTAGCAGTTGGCCGAACTTCTTCTCATCAGTGATGGCTGCGCGGTGCTTTGTTTTGGGTGGCAGTAGAGCATCCTTGAGCGCCCAAGTTGGATCGCTCTCTGCGCGTAAAGTCACGATGGCGTATCTAAAGACGGCTGATAGGCTGCTGCGCAGGCGCTTGGCCGTTTCACGGCGTCCGGTTCGCTCAACGCGTTTGAGCAGGTGGAGCATCTCTGCTGGCGTGATTTCGCTGATCGGGCGATTGTGGATCACCTCAGTCAGCTTGAGTAATAGCCAACGGTTTTTGACCATGGTGGCTGGAGCTAAGTCTCGGTCCGCTAGCACTTCAAGGTATTCTTCTGCGATTAGCTTGTAGGTAGTTCTGGCCTGAGTAGCGGCGGCTACTTGGTCCAGCTTCTTTTGCACGCCTGGGTCGTTTCCTTCAGCCAGTATGGCTCGAGCTTCGTCGCGTTTTTGTCGCGCTTGAGCAAGGGATACATCTGGATATTGCCCATGCGACAAAAGCTGTTCCTTGCCCATAAAGCGATATTTTTGCTGCCAGAGTTTGCCGCCACTGGGCCTCACCGACAAAAACAAGCCGCCGCCGTCACCCATTTTGTAGGGTTTTTTGCCTGGCTTGGCTTTTTTGATTTTCATGTCTGTGAGAGGCATTTGGGGGTAACGCTCGCTCTATTTCGGGGCCTTTACCCCAATCATTACCCCCAAAATGATGAAAAATGGGGGTAATGCATGTTCAACCATGTTTAGAGCATACTCTAAAAACGTCATAAAAATCAATGATTTTGAGCGAATATGGTGATCTATGAGAAGATTTAATGGTGCCCGGGGGCGGAATCGAACCACCGACACGAGGATTTTCAATCCACTGCTCTACCCCTGAGCTACCCGGGCACGGGAAAGCGGTAGGCCGCTTGGGTCGCCCGTATCTAGACGGGTGGGGGCGGGGTGTCCAGAGGGATAAAACGGAAATTCAATGGGGTCTCGTGGGTGGCCCGTTTTGGGCGCGCAATGCGGCGTCGGCCTCGTCCGGATCGACGGGGTCCTCAGACGCCACGGCATAGTCGCCTCGCATCCATTTGCCCAAATCAATGTCGGCGCAGCGCTTGGAGCAAAACGGGCGGTAACGGGGCAAAACTGGTTTGCCGCAGATGGGACAGCTCATGTCATATGTCCTGTGAGAGGGACGCGGTCGCGTTTGCGCTGCAACTCATAATGGCCCAGCGGGGTGAACCCGGCCAGTGCGGTCTCGATCATATCGCGCCGAAACGCCGCGCGCAGAGCCGCTTCAAAACTGCGGCGATCTTTCTTGCCCATGGGGGCGAGATCTAGCGTGATCTGACCGCCCAGCCCGCGCAGGCGCAACTGCCGAGGCAGATCTCGTGCGGCGGCAAGATTGGCCTTGAGGCCCGCGGCGGGCGATGTGTCGCCGCCTGTATTGATGTCGACAGCCACCAGCGCCCGGGTGGGTTCGATGAACATGGTGCCTGAGGGTAAGTCGACCCGGGCGGAGGTGAGACCGTCCAGCACGTCGTGCACGCCATGTCGGTCAAACGCACCGGGACCTGCATCTGTTTCGGCCGCGGCAGGCCAATCGCGCCAGGCCAGATCATGGGGGCCTGGACCCTCGACCAGTTTTTCGGGGCCACCTGCCGCATCCGCCAAAACAGCTTGCGCCAGGGCCGACATGGCGGCGATATCCTGGGCGATGTCCTCGCCATGGGCGGCCGCACAGGCAGAGCGCAGGATCAGGCCATGCTCCCCCTCCATCGCCTCATGGGCGATCTCCAGCAAACGATCGCGTTCGTCGTCATCTTTGATCGCACGGCTGAGGTTGAGGCCGGGCGCGCCGGGGGTGACAATGGCGTAGCGGCTTTTGAACAGAAGCTTCGCGGTGACCGGAATGGCCTTGCCGGGTTCGGCAAACCCCGTGACCTGAACCAGCAGGGCCTGACCCGGGGAGAGACCTTTGATCTGGCGCAGAAAACCCATGCCGTCGGGGGTTTTCACAAACATGCCGCCTTGGCCTTTGACCGGGCGATCCGCGACGGCGCGGTAAATGGTG
This sequence comes from Pseudomonadota bacterium, assembly GCA_039030635.1. GTDB lineage: Bacteria > Pseudomonadota > Alphaproteobacteria > Rhodobacterales > Rhodobacteraceae > Roseovarius. The sequence goes on along the minus strand of JBCCDT010000048.1, from coordinate 23,310 downwards.
CCGGGGCGCGGCAGCACGCTGTCGATCAACAGGTCGGTAAACTGGCCATCTTCGATCAGAGCGGCCATTTCACGATCGTTGTCTTCGCCCAGGCAAATGGTTTGACCTTTCATGACGCATCTTTCCAAAGCGGGTAACCGGCCGCCGTTAAGAGGTGGGCGGTCTCTGCCACGGGCAGGCCCATGACTGCGGAAAACGACCCCTGGATCCAAGGCACAAACGCTCCAGCGGGCCCTTGAATGGCGTAGCCGCCCGCCTTTCCACGCCAATCCTGCGTGGCCAGGTAGCCTGTGATGTCGGTCTCGCAAAGCCGTTTCATGCGCACATCGGTCACCACGTCGCGCTGCCAAAGACGGCTGTCTGTGCGCACGGCAATGGCGGTGATGACCTTGTGCCGCCGCCCGGACAGCTGTGACAGAAAGTGGCGCGCTTCATCGGCATCACGGGGTTTGCCCAGAATGCGCCGGCCCAAGGCCACCGTGGTATCTGCGGCCAGCACGACGTCGCCCGCGCGGGCCGGGTACACATCCACTTTCGCGCGCGTGACCCGGATGCAATAGGCGCGCGGGAGCTCCCCTTTGAGCGGGGTTTCATCCACATCGGCCGGGGCCACCTCATCGGGGATGAGGCTCAACTGGCCCAAAAGCTCCAACCGGCGTGGGCTGGCGGAGGCGAGGATCAGGCGCACGAGCGGCGAAGGACAGGCTTATTTGAAGCGGTAGTTGATCCGGCCCTTGGTCAGGTCATAGGGGGTCATTTCGACCTGCACCTTGTCGCCTGCCAGAACGCGGATCCGGTTCTTGCGCATTTTTCCTGCCGTGTGGGCGATGATCTCATGGCCGTTTTCCAGCTCGACCCGAAACGTCGCGTTTGGCAGGAGTTCCTTCACGACACCGGGAAATTCGAGCGTATCTTCCTTGGCCATGGTCTCTCCTTTGTTGAAGTCCCAGGGTTCGGGACGCCCGTTACATGAGGGGTTTTGCCCGGATTTTCAAGGGTTTTGTCGGGGTTTGCCCTGCGTTGCGATCCTGCGTGACCCGGCCCGGCTTCTTTCTTGTCACAAATACCTATGTCCCGCCTGGGCCACACGCGCAGTATTGGGCTGATTGTCATTGATTGCCAAATGCATGCGCTTAAATTTCAAGAATTATGACTCGGAAAATTTGAATGTGTCCTGCGCATTTTCTTCGAAGAAAATGGGCGCTAGTCCTCACTGTCGAGGAGAAACTGCGGCCGCAGCACCATCACCGTGGGCCGCCCGGGCAGCGTGTCCTGGCTCAGCGTGATGTCATGACCTTCCGTGATCACCACGTCGAAATCCGCTTCCATCCCTGCCAGAAAGGCCGTGAGGGAGCTTTCTGAAAACCAGTGCATCGGGATCACAACCGAAGAGCGCAGCCGGTCCATAATGCGCAGCATCGTGGGCAAATCGACCGTGAGCCCGCCATCCACGGCGGCCATGACCACATCGACCCGACCAAGTGCTGCGTATTGCTCCACTGTGGGTTCGTGATGCAGGTGGCCCAGATGGCCCACGCAAAGCCCGGCCACCTCGAAGACGAAGATGGAATTGCCCTTGGGCTCTTCCGCGCCGCCGAAATAGGACCGGATATCGGTAGAGACGTTGCGCACCAACATTTCACCCAGATCAAGGCGATGGGTGATGCCGGGGCCAAAGGGCTCCCCCCAGCCGCGCAGCACGTGGGGGATGGCGGGGTCGGGAAAGGCCGTCCAATGGGTGGAATGGGCGTGGTTCATCGTGACGATGTCAGGCGTGAAATCGACATTGCCGACAAAGCCTGTGAAGTCCGTGACGGCCGACAGGCCGCCGGGTGTCTGGATCAGGAAAGACGCGTGGTTGATGTATCGGATGCGCACGTTGCCTTGCGGAACGGGATCGGTGAAGGAGGCCTTGTGCAGGTAATCGATGCCGGGCGCCTCGGCGAGAGAAAGGCAGTGGCTGTCCGGTCGGGTGTCTTGTGCGGACGCTGCCGTGGCGAGGCAGAACAGAGCAACGATAGGTCTCAGGAGCAGGTGTCTGAGCATGGGTGATCTCCTTTGAGAGATCATATAGGGCAGCCGGCCACCTCGTCAGCCCTGGCGGGCTGTCTCGGCGGGGCACCGGTGGCCGCTGCCGCGGCGGGTGTCGGTGGCCGCTCCGCGGCAGGTTTTGGTGGCCGCTCCGCGGCGGGGGAGGGGGGCGCGCCTTCGGCGCGTTTTTTTGGGGCGTCGCCCGCCTTTTGGGCGGCCTTAGCCGATCTCGGTCTTGCCGCGGCGGTCAGAACGCAAGGACGCATACAGCACATGGGTGCGCCAGCGGCCATTGATCTGGAGGTAGCTTTGCGCAACGCCCTCATATTTGAAATTGCATTTTTCCAGCAGTTTACGAGAGGCATCGTTTTCCGGCAGGCACGCGGCCTCAATCCGCGACAGATCCAGCCGTTCAAAGGCGTGATGCACGAGCCCCGAGATCGCCTCGCGCATATAGCCTTGTCGCGCGTAGGGTGCCCCGATCCAATAGCCCAAGGTCCCCGCCTGGGCCGGGCCGCGGCGGATATTGTCCAGCGTAATGGCCCCCAGCAGGCGATCATCCTCACGTCGCAGCAAAAACAGCGGCAGGGCGGAGCCGTTCTTGATGCACCGCTGCGCCCAGTAGACACGGTTGGTAAAGCCTTTGCGGCTCAGGTGGTCCGTGGCCCATTGCGGCTCCCACGGGACCAGAAACTCGGACGAATTGCGCCGCAGCGTGGACCAGCTTCGAAAATCTGTCAGCAGCGGCTGGCGCAAGGTCAGGCGCGGCGTTTCAATCCGGACTTTCCGGCCGGGCAGAAGCATCACGCCGCGCGCCTGTCCTGCAGGGCCTCCAGGGTGGGGGCGGTCTCCACCGGGCCATAAAGCGCAAGTGCCGCTGGGGCCTGAGAGATCGTCGTCTCGGCCATGCTGCGCAGATCATCCAGCGTCACGGCGTCGATGCGGTCCACGACCTCCTGCAATTCGGGCACGCGGCCCCAGATCTGGATCATGCGGGCGAGACGTTCGGCGCGGTTGGATGGGCTTTCCAGCCCCATGAGCAGACCCGCTTTCATCTGCGCACGGGCGCGGTCCAGCTCCGCCATGCTCAGGTCATCCGCGGCGCGCTTCATCTCATCAATGGTGATCTGCGCCAGGTCCGGCATCTGCGCGCCGGATGTGCCCGCGTAGATCGTCATCATGCCCGTGTCGGCATAGGCGCCTGCCTGCGCGTAGATCGTGTAACACAGCCCGCGTTTTTCGCGCACCTCCTGGAACAGGCGCGACGACATGGAACCGCCCAAAGCGGAGGCGTAGATCTGGGCGGCATAGATGCGCGGATCGCAGTAATCCGGGCTCTCAAAAGCCAGCGCAAAATGCGCCTGTTCCAGCGATTTGACCGTGCGGCTTTCTCCCCCGGCGAACCGTGCCGTGGGAGCGATCGTTTCTGATGCACCCTCCATATCGCCAAAAAGCGCCTCGGCGGCGCGGACCAATTCATCGTGGTCGACCGCGCCTGAGGCCGACAGGATCATCTGACCCGGGCGGTAATGCTGGGACACGAACCCGGTGAGGTCCGTGCGCGAAAAACTCTGCACCCGCTCTTCGGCACCCAGAATGGCCCGGCCCAGCGGATGATCGGGATAGGCCTTTTCCTGCAGCCAGTCGAAGATAATATCATCGGGCGTATCAAGCGCCTGACCGATCTCTTGCAAGATCACGCCGCGTTCGATCTCAATCTCGCTTGGGTCAAAGACGGGCTGGCGCAGAATGTCGGCCACCACCTCCAGCGCCAAACTCACATGTTCGCCCAAAACGCGGGCATAATAGGCTGTGACCTCGCGCGAGGTATAAGCGTTGATATAGCCGCCCACGTCCTCAATGGCCTCCGCGATATCCAGGGCGGAGCGGGTCGCGGTGCCTTTGAACGCCATATGTTCGAGGAAATGCGCAATGCCGTTCTGACCGGCGGTCTCATGACGCGCGCCCGCCAGAACCCACACCCCGATGGCCGCCGATTGCAAACCCGGCATCGGCTCTGTCACGATGCGAAAGCCGTTGTCGAGTGTGGTAAGCCTGACCGTCAAATCTATGTCCGTTCCCTGATGAGATCTTCGATCGCGCCGAGGTCATTTTCCACCCGGGTCACGCGTTCCGATCGGTCATACAGGTCGGCCATATGGGAGGGCAAGGGGGGATGCACGCCGCTGGCCTCCTCCACCGCGGCGGGGAATTTGGCCGGGTGCGCGGTGGCGAGCGTGATCATGGGCGTTGCGGGATCAAGATGGGCCTCGGCCACATGCACGCCCACGGCGCTGTGCGGGCAGAGAAGTTCGCCCGTCGTGGCCATCAGCCGCGTGATCGTGGCGGAGGTGTCTTCCTCTGAGCAGCGCCCGCTGTCGAACACCTCGCGCAGCGCCTCTTGCGCACCTTGGGAGACATGGAAACCACCCGCTTTAAGCTCATCCATCAACTGGCTCACCGCCGCGCCGTCTTGGTTATAGGCGTAAAACAACGCGCGCTCGAAATTGGAGCTGACCTGGATGTCCATCGACGGGCTGATCGACGGGATCACGCCGTCGGGGACGTAATCCCCCTGGCTCAAACAGCGATGCAGGATGTCGTTTTGGTTGGTGGCCACGATCAGTCTTTCGATCGGCAAACCCATCCGTTTTGCGATGTATCCGGCAAAGATATCCCCAAAATTACCGGTTGGAACGGTAAAACTCACGGATCGCTGCGGGCTGCCCACAGACACAGCAGAAGTGAAATAATAGACAACCTGCGCCAAAACCCGCGCCCAGTTGATCGAATTCACACCCGCAAGGCCGACCCCATCGCGGAAGTCGAAATCGTTGAACATATCCTTCACCCGCGCCTGGCAATCATCGAAATGACCGGTCAGCGCGAGGGCATGAACATTGTCTTCCGTGGGCGTGGTCATCTGCCGGCGCTGCACCTCAGAGACGCGGCCATGGGGGTAGAGGATGAACACATCCACGGCGTCCAAACCCCTGAACGCCTCAATCGCGGCAGAGCCTGTATCGCCCGACGTGGCCCCCACGATGCAGACCTTCTGACCCGACCGCGTCAGCGAAAATTCAAACATCTGGCCGATGAGCTGCATGGCGAAATCTTTGAACGCCAGGGTCGGCCCATGGAAGAGCTCCAGCAGGTGATGACCGGGCGCAAGCTCCACCAAAGGCGCGCGGGAGGGATGGGCAAAGCCCGCATAAGCGCGCTCAATGATGCCGCGAAACTCATCATCGGTGAACGCATCACCAATGAAAGGGCGCATGATACGGAACGCGACCTCCTCATAGGATTGCCCGGCCAGCGCCGCGATCTCTGCATGAGACAGGTGCGGGATATTCTCAGGCAGGTACAAACCGCCATCGCGCGCCAAACCGGTCAGCATGGCCTGTTCAAACGTCAGTACAGGGGCCTGACCACGGGTGGAGATATAGTTCATCATGCGTGTCCTTGTGCGGGCTTGCGCAAGCGGAAGAGAAAATAGCCCATCATCACGGCCCAGACGGTGGCAAGGCCGAACCATGTGACGGCATATTGCAAGTGATCGTTCGGAATGGCGCTTGTGTCCACGGGCAAGGGCGTCACGCTGCCGCCTGATTGCGACAAATCGCGCGCCACGACCAAGAGAGGCTCCGCCCCGAACACATCCGACATCTGGTCAATGTCGCGGGCAAACCACGTGTTGCCGTCCACATCGTTGTCGGGGGTCGAACTGTTACGATCATCGGGCCAATGCAAATTGCCCGTGACCGTGACCTGACCCGCCGGGGCAGGGGGCATCTCTGCGCCCACACGGACAAAGCCGCGATCGACCAAAACGGTGCGTCCCTCCACCTCAAACGGGGTGATCAGGCGATAGCCCGCGCCAACCCGCTTTTGGCTCACCAACACGCGCAGGACGCCCGCACCGAATTGGCCGGTCATCTCAACGGGGAGGTATTTATCAACCTCGGGGTCCGCTGTCTCGGGCAGCGCCACAGGTGGGGCGGCAATGCGGGTGTTGATCTCGGCCAGAACGCCCTCTTTCCACGCCAGGCGCTGCATCTGCCACACGCCCAGACTGATCAGCACGGCGATGCCGGCCAGGCCAAAGAGAAGAAAGAGAACAGTGCGGGTCATGAGACTCTGGTTGGCTGAGTGCGCGCAGCTATAGCAAGAAAAACAGGGGTTGCAACGGCGCGCCGGTGCCGCAGGCTCAGGGTTTCAGGCGATACCCTTTGGCAAACATCACCCAGGCAATCCCCGCCACCACCGCGACACTGCCCAACCCGATGGCAAAGCCCAGCGCAGGCGGGCTGTCCGAGACACCGATCACGCCAAACCGCACCCCGTCGATGAGGTAAAAAATAGGGTTCCAATGGGTTATATCATAAAGCACATCCGGCAACGCCTCGACCGAGTAAAACGTGCCCGACAGGAACGCGAGCGGGGTGACGATGAAATTGGTGATCGCCGCCGTCTGGTCAAACTTGTTGGCATAGATCCCTGCGACCAGGCCCAAACCGCCCATCAGTGTCGCCCCCAGGATGACAAACCCCAGCGCCAGAACCGGATGCGCCGGCACAATCCCAAGCGTCAGCCACAGACCCAGCGCAATCGCCGCGGCCACGCAAATGCCGCGCGCCACCGCGCCCACCAGATACCCGATGACCAGTTCCGCAGCACTCAGAGGTGGCATCAACGTGTCGACTATATTGCCCTGTACCTTTGAGACGATGATTGAGGAGGACGCGTTGGCAAAACAGTTCTGGATCACTGTCATCATCAAGATGCCCGGCGCGATGAAGGTGGTGAAATCCACGCCCATTACATCCCCCCGCCGCGGCCCGATGGCGATGGAGAAAATCAGGATGAAGAGCCCCGCCGTGACCAATGGCGCAAGCAGCGTCTGTGTCCACACCGACAAGAACCGCTGAATTTCCCGCAAACACAAGGTCCACAGGCCCAGCCAGTTGATGCGACCAAACCGGCGCGTGCCCTGTTGAAACGGTTTCGGAGGGGTGTAGATGCTCATATGTCCTAGTTCAGGTTCTGTCGGGTCAGCGTGGCTTGTAACTCACGCTGCAGTGATTAGAATAGACCCTTCACGGATGAAACCCAAAGCGCGCATGTCAAAAGCTGCGCGGGATGCCAAGAGGTAGGCCATGTCCTGGAGCGACGAGCGCGTAGAAAAGCTGAAAAAGATGTGGGGCGAGGGTCAATCGGCCAGCCAGATCGCCAAGGAATTGGGCGGTGTGACCCGCAACGCCGTGATTGGCAAGGTGCACCGTTTGGGGCTCTCCAATCGCAATGGCGGTGGTGGCACATCCTCCGATGGTGGCGCCAAAGCCAAGGCCAAACCAGCCCCCAAGGCCAAAGCAGCACCCAAAGCGGCCCCCAAGCCTGCCCCGAAAGAGGCCGCACCCGAGGCACCCGCCGCGCCGGTGAGCCGGGTCAAGCAAATCATTCCTGCCGGTCAGCCCTTGCCGCCGCAGCCCTCGACCAATGAGATCGATCCCGCGGCGCTGGCCAAGGTGAGCGAAGTGGAAAAGAAGGCCAAACGGCTCAGCCTGATGGAACTGACCGAGCGGACCTGCAAATGGCCCGTGGGCGACCCTGCGACAGATGATTTCTGGTTCTGCGGTCTGCCGGTTCAGGCGGGCAAACCCTATTGCGAGGCGCATGTGGGCGTGGCGTTCCAACCGATGAGCTCGCGCCGCGACCGCCGCCGTTAGGGCATCAGCCGACTTTCAATTGCGACACGCGCCCCGGGCTTGACCCGGGGCATCTTGTTTTCGCTGGGCGAGGTCCCGGGTCAAGCCCGGGACAGGTGGGTCCTTGTGATCGCCTGTCTCACTGACCTTGGGCCTGTTGCGCCACTTGGGCGGCGGCGGCCATCGTGCCCGGTCCCACAACCGCGTCGAGGAACCCAAGGTAAAGCCCGCGGTTTTGCAAAATCACCTGGAATTCCAGCGCGGTTTCCCGATCCCACCGCGCAAAGCGGCCATTGACCAAACCGCGCATCTCCTGGATTGGCAGCCCGGCCTCCAGCGCCTGAATGTAAAGCTGTGCGGCGCGTTGGGGGTCATACTCGACACCGTCACCGCGCTCATGCATGAACCCCAGCGTGTTGATCGCGGAGGCCTCGCCCTTTTCCACGCCGCGATTGATCAGCTTCAACCGCACCGTCGGATCATCAAAGAGGCCCTCGCCATCGGCAAACTTGTCCAGTTCCGTACGCGCTGTGGAATTGCCTTGCGCGGCGGCCAGTTCGTAGAATTCCGTGGCCTTGACCGGATCAGGCAGGTCCAGCTTTTCGGCCAGCGCCGGTGAGACGGCATCCGGGCTCATGTAAAGCTCGGCCAGACGCAGCTGAGAAAAATGGTAGCCTGCATCAGCGGTTTCTTCGAGCAGCGCAAACATCTTGTCAAAATCCTGCGGCACCCCGCGCCCGATCTGATGCATGATCGCCAATGTTGCCTTGGCCGGCAGATCCCCCGCCTCCGCGGCCTTGGCATAGTTTTCAACCGCGCGGCGGTGGTTCTCGCGAATGCCGCCAATGCCGAAATTGTAGTAGTCGCCAACCTTGGTATAGGCCGGGGTCACTCCGGCTGAGGCCGCCATGTTGAAGGCGCGCAAGGCATAGGTGTGAAACCCTTCGCGCTGCATGATCACGGCCATATGGAACAGAACCTGCGGATCCTGCTCCGGTCCGATCAGCGCGGCTTCACAATGCGGGCGCGCCTTGGCCAACGCAGAGAAAGTGGCCGATCCGGCGTCGCGGCTCACGGGCGCTTCGGCCGTGGGTGTTCCGGCCAGCTTGAGGCATTCCTCCAGCGCGCCGGGCATTTGTGCCTGCGCGCTTTGCCCCATGCTCATCATCGCGGCACATGCCACCCCATACGCTACAGCCTTCACGCGTTGATGCATCGATAATGTCCTTTTCCCCGTATACCGCGCATCCTTGGCGCGATGGTCCCAATCCGATGCGCTCAACCTGCCAGCCCTTTGGACAAAAATCCACTGCTCGTTTGCCGCACAATGTGTCTGCGTCTGGTCAACATTCCGCGAGTCGCGCGCGCGTGCACGCCTCTGCATGCCCAAGCGCCATGAGCAAGATTGGCGCGAATATGACGTTGCGTGCAACAAAGACTCAACAGGCAAGGCTTCGCCGTCTATGGTGGCGATATATTGCGCAACGAAAACGCGGTTATTGCCGGGTTAATCAATGGGGTCTAGATGGCCTGTTCAACGCTGAACAAAAGTATGAGCAGGTCTGAATATGACAGGCAAGACGAGGGACACACGCCTGACACGCATGTCCGTACATAAATTGGTCGCCCGGTCTGGGGGCAATGATCGCGGCACGTTCCGTGTGACGTTTCCTACAAACCTCCGCGCCAACCTGCGGGGCAATCAGGGCGCGATGATCATCGGCGTCTACCTTTTGGGTATGACAACCATCGCCGGTGGGGCCTACGCGTTTCGCGATACCTTGTTCAATATCCCCGTGGCCAGCACCGATATCACCGACACGCTGCCCTTGCCCACGGATCAAGGCGTCGACGATGTGCCGCGTCTCAGCACGATTGACCGCCTGGACAACACCACGCCTGAGGCCCCGCGCATGGCCCGCCTCAACCCGACAGGCACCTTGTTAGAGGATGGTCTCTTCTCGCCGCTCTCGCGCATTTTTCTGGGTTCGCCCGCGGTGACCCCGCCTGATCGCCCCGGCCTGTCTTTGCCCGAGGTGCCGGACGTGGCGGAAGATGACACGACGCCTGAGGATGAGGCAGAGGCCGTCGTGGCCGGGCTTGGCGTCTCTGCGCGGCCGCGTTTGCGACCAGAGGATCTGGCGCGCAACGCCGCGATTGACGATGCCGTGCGCCTGGCCAGCCTGTCTGCCCCCGATACTTTGCCCGAAAGCTTGACCGACCCGCAGGCCGACATTGTCCCTGAAACACCCCGCATTGCGGCACCCTCTGCGCGCTGCCCCAAACGTCTGGCGCGTGAGATGCCACGCAGACGCGGCGGCGCCTCTGGTGCCTCCTCAGTTCTGGCCTCCGCCCAAAGCATTGACGGTGTGAAGCGCGATCAGATCGTGGTGGCCGAACTGCTCAAGGGCAATATGCCCAGTTTTCAGCGCAACCTCGTGCCTGTGACACTGCGGGGGACCACCTCGGACGGGCGACAGGCCAATATCACGCTGTGCGTGACGCCCGATTACCTCGCGCTGGGCAGTGACCGTGATTTCGTGCGTGTGCCGCTGGGCCTCAGCGGGGCCAGCCGCGTGGCCAAATCCTTCAACATGGTGCTGCCCACGCCGCGCATGGTCGATGCGATTTACCGTCAGGCGCAGGTGCGGCTCACACCCAGCCCGATGACACCGGGCCCGCAAATGACCTCAACCGCCTATTTCATGCGCCACAATGACACCGTTGAGGCGCAGCGCCGCAACGCGGGCGCGACCCATGGCAACCTGATCTCAGGCCATAAAAAGGATGTGGTGTTGACCACGCGGCTGGCCTCGAACCGGGGGCGCGTGGCGATCTATGGCTGGCACCGCCGCAATGGCTCGCCCATTCAACCGCTCAGCACGGTCCATGGGGCAGGTTATGCCGATTACAGCCACGGTGTGCGTCTGGTCAGCCGGACGGCCTATCTTGATGGGCAAGAGGTGGATCTGCACCAAATCATGGCCAACCCGCGCTACGCGGGCATCATCAGCCACGAAGGTCCGATGGGCCGGTCCGTGCTGGCATCCAACTGAAACAAAGCTGCGGTTTGATGCGTCAGGCCATAGGTCGTGACATGGCCCGTGACATAGGTTGTGACATGGCCCGTAACATGGCCCGTAACGCCTCAGAACCCTTTGGATTGCACCCGAAGCTGCCGCGCGCGCGTCAGGATCGCATCTTCGACCGCGCGCTGCGTGGCCGTTGAAACAGCCGCGCCCCCGCGGGTCTGCAACGCTACGTTCAGGGATCGCGCATCAAGCGCCGGGTCACTGATCAGGATCGTCGCGCGATAGACCTGCCCTCCGCCGGGCGGGCGACCAAAGCCCGTGGAAATCACGCCTGTGAACGGATCCGCGCTTTCCACCGGCAGAAAATCAAGGACCTGCAACGAGGCGGTCCACAAATAGCGGTTCACCTTCACCTTCGTGCCGCCATCGCGGAAAATGTCAAAAAGGCTCGATCCATCGTCCACGGCGGATTTGGATTCGCGCCCGGTCGGCACTTCCAAGGCTTCCTTGCGCAATTTCCGCTCGCCAGAGCAGCCAGCCACAAGGGCTGCGCATGTCGCCGCAATCACGGCGGTTTTCACGGAGGGTAACATCATAACTCAAGCGGCCCGCTATTGTTTCCGTATTCCCTACTATCCAAGCGCGCGGGTGTGGGCAAGGCCATTGGCATGCACGCGCGGGTGAATGCCGAGTGATCCTCGCTTTCACAGTCGCGCGGATTAATTTACACGGGCATGCCGCTATGGCATTGAGCACGCACAGCTAATCGCGATTTCATCAGGGGGTCCCATGGCCTTGGCAGACATCACAGAGCGCGTACGCCGCGCCGAAACTGAGGCCGGGCGCGAGGCTGGCAGCGTAGAGTTGATCGCCATTTCCAAGAAACAACCCAATGAGAGGGTGGCGGACGTGCTGGAGCAAGGCCACCGCGTCTTTGGCGAGAACCGCGTGCAGGAGGCGGCAGGCAAATGGCCGGCGTTTCGCGACCAGTTCGGTGAGGTCGCGCTGCATCTTGTGGGCCCGTTGCAAACCAACAAGGCGCGCCAGGCGATGGAGCTGTGCCAGGTGATCCATTCGTTGGACCGGCCCAAATTGGCCAACACATTCGCCCGCCTGGCCCAGGAATTGGGCCATTGCCCCGATCTGTTTGTGCAGGTCAACACTGGCGAAGAGGCGCAAAAAGCCGGCATCTGGCCGGGGGAGGCCGACGCCTTCATCGCAGAGGCCCGCGCACTGGACCTGCCGATCAAAGGCGTGATGTGCATCCCCCCCGTCGAAGAAGAAGCCGCCCTGCATTTCGCACTCCTGGCCAAAATCGCCGAACGCAACGGTTTGAGCGGTTTGTCCATGGGCATGAGCGGCGACTTCGAAAAGGCCGTGGCCTTCGGCGCCACCCATATCCGCGTCGGCAGCGCGATTTTCGGGGAACGGCCCTACTAAAGCTTTGAAGGCATTTGCGCTGACCAAAGTCTCTTTGCGTCTTAAATGCGCCCACGTTACCGAATTCACGAATGTCTGGATTTGAACCACGTCCCAAAGACGTGCCAAAACCAAACTGACTTTTGGCAAAAATTTGTGTCGCGTCAGGTTGCGCCAAACAGCGTCCGTCGAAAATTCCTGTCGCGCACCATCAGGCGTCCGCACATCCATCAACTCATGCCCGGCCCGCAAGAGTGCGCAGACGTCAGGCCGCAAGGTACGTTCGAATGCAATGGAGTGTTCCAAACCCATGCTGCTGATGTCGACGTAAGACTAGGGATGCGGAAACTCGGCCAGATGCGCATACACATGCGCCGAAAAAGCGGCCGCATTCTCGCTCTCGTCATGCGCCATGAACATCGTCACACGTCCGATCGCAGGCAAACCACGCTTTGGGGAAACAAGGGACACATCTTTCCCCACGATGGTTTTTGGCAAAGCTGCGACGGCCAAATCAGCGCGAACAGCGGCGAGTTGACCGGCGGAGGTGTCGCTTGAATAGGCAACCCGGTACGGGAGTCCTTCTTGATCCAACGCAGCAAGCGCCGCATCCCGCCACGAACACCCCTTTTCGGATACAGCGATTGGCAAAGGCGTGTTCTGCGCCGCCACACCATTCGCCGCCTGCAACCAGCACAAGTCTTCCGTGTAAAGCTTGCGTGCGGTTTGTATCTTTGAGCTCTGCTCACTGAAAAATACGACCTGCGCGTCCCCGGATGCAAAAAGAGCCTGGGCATCGTCGCAGGCATCCAATCTGACATCGACACAGATGTTCGGGTGTGTCACGGCAAATCGTTTCAAAAGCGCAGGGATCGTGCTCATTCCCAAATCATGCGGAGCAGCGAGCCGCAGATGCCCAGAAAGGGTCGATCCGCGAAACTTCGAAAGCGTTTCGTCATTCAGGCTCAGAAGCCTACGCGCAGACCCTAAAAACTGCTCGCCCGCATCTGTCAACGTGACCTTGCGGGCGTCTCTGAGGAGCAGCTCACATTGCAGGAGTTCTTCGAGTTTTCCGACCTGCAAACTGACAGCCGATGGTGAGCGATTGACGCGGCTTGCGGCCAAACGGAAGCTCCCCGTGTCACAGATTGCTGCAAACGTCCGCGCCATGTCGAGGCTGATCGTCCGCATCGGTTCTGATCCTACATCGTCGTTGCCATCCGGCTCTATCGGTGAGAATACCTCATTCATAAATCCAGTTAGTATCGTTTTTCTAATGCATTGAACAGGGCTAACCTCTCCTCAAGCGAGGAGAACAGACATGACTGCATCAACGAAAACCCTTATGTCGGGCCTGTTTTGGGGCGCGATTGCGGTCGCAATATTGTCCGGTTCCCTCATCATGTTGCGGCTTGGCGTCAAGACGTCTCTCACGCCTTTCGACCTTGCGGCGCTTCGTTTCGGCGTCGCGTCCTTCTTGTTGAGCGGTGTCATCTGGCGGCGCGGGTGGGCGCTGGAAAAGCTTGGGGTGCTGGGTGTTGTGGCTCTCATCACCTGCAATGGGGCACCCTATATCATGGTGCTGTCCTTCGGTTTTGAGTACGCGCCTGCGTCAGATGCCGGGGCGATCAATCCGGGACTTATGGCTGTATTCGTGGGCATCCTTGGTTGGATCGTTTTGGGAGAGACGATGCGTCCGGCCAAAGTTGCCGGCATACTGGCCGTCCTGGCCGGGACCGCGCTTTTCACGGATCTATTGGCATTCCGACAGGCCTCTATCGGACATCTTGTGTTCGCAACCACCGGCGCGATGTGGGCGAGCTATGTCATCATTGTGCGCAAAACCAATGTTCCGGCCCTTCACGCAACGGCCATTGTTGCCGTTGGATCCGCTCTGTCATTCCTGCCGGTGTATGTCGTCCTGTCCGGCGGGCAGATATTGCAGGCCCCGGCGCGCGACATAGCCGCTCAAGCGATCTACCAAGGCGCTCTGACAGGGGCTTTGGCGGTCTTCGCCTTCACGAAATCAACCGAATATCTGGGCGCCTCCGCAGGGGCGGCTTTGACCGCGCTTATTCCAATCGTCACGTTGGTCATGGGCGCTGCTTTTCTTGGTGAGGCGGTCGATGGATGGAAAATCATCGCCTGCGCTCTTGTCGGGTTTGGCGTGTTTCTGGCGCTATTCGCCCGCCGCGCATCCATCGTGCGCCGCAAAGCTGAAACAGCCGAGGAACGAACGCTTGGGCGGCGGTGGTTCCCAAGAAAGTCGAAGGCATAACAAACATGACGTCCAAGCCCATCAATGACAGCCAATTTCTGAAAACCGCGCTGCTTGTTTTTCTGGGCTTGCTTTGGAGCCTGCGCTTATCTGCACTCAAAGCTGCCGGTTTGTCGGGTATCCCGGTTTACGTGATCGTGATGTTTTCGGCCCTTGGTATCGCGATGTTTTTCTCCGGTTTCGCCGTGATGCGCCGTGACTGGCCACCCGTTGATCGGCCCACACTTGGGTTTTACGGCCTCAGCGGATTGCTCGGCTTTCTTGCTCCGTTTGCACTGGAGGCCGCTGTTGGCCCGCATCTGCCTGTTTTCGTGTTCGTGGTTATCATCGCGACAATGCCCCTCTTTACCTTTGGTGTGTCAGCATTCATCGGGCAGGAGAGATTGCACCCGGCGCCCGCGATGGCGATCAGTCTGGGCTTTGCCGGCGCGGTCACAATCCTGTGGGATATCTCGCGCGATACGCATTCTGTAGAGGTCGGCGCATCTTGGGTTCTGGCGGCATTTGGTGTGCCGCTGCTATACGCCCTGAACACGGTCTTCATCGCGTCACGGTGGCCAACCCATGCCGGCCCGGTCAACGTGGCACAGGCACAGGCGCTCATCGTGTCCGCAGCGGCCCTTTTGGGCGGCGCGGTGTCTGGTGCAACGGATGCATGGCCGCTGGTCGCCCTGAATGTCCCGGCGATGCTGATGATCGCGCTGGGTGAAGGTCTGGCGCTCGTTGTGTATCTGAGGATTACGCGCGACCACGGGGCCACCTATGTTTCATTTGCAAACTACGCCTCGATTGTTTTTGCAGCCCTTATCGGGGCTGTCTGGTTCGAAGATCGGCTGACGGCGGTCACATTCGGGGCCGCGTTGGCAATCATCGGCTCCGTGGTGATCTATCAACGCCATAGTGGCAGGTCGGTCGCGGCGGCATCGACCAGGTGCGCCGATGTTTGAACCCCGCTTTATCGACCGGGCGGGCATCACTCGCGAATGGCAAGAAAATCGGCCCGGTTTGCGAAAGGGCGGCGCACAACCGG
Source organism: Pseudomonadota bacterium (assembly GCA_039030635.1). Taxonomy (GTDB): domain Bacteria; phylum Pseudomonadota; class Alphaproteobacteria; order Rhodobacterales; family Rhodobacteraceae; genus Roseovarius. The sequence continues at coordinate 7,815 of JBCCDT010000048.1, read as the reverse complement.
CAAACTCACCCACCTTCGTGCGGATGTTTCTCTAGACTTTCAGTGTACCACTGCCGAAGAACCTGCTCTTGCTGGCGTCAAATCCTGCACGGATGACGGGCTACGGCGAGGCGGGCGTCAACTGCCTCACCCAGATCAAGCCATAGTGGTCGCTGCCCTGCCGTCAGGCGACCCATCAGAACACCACAGCGTGTCAAATAGGAGAAACCAGCCATGATTACGGAAATTGTCACATTCGACTTGCCCAAGGGTATTTCGCGCGCTGATACGATGGATAAGTATCGACAGACCGCCCCTGCATGGTCCCGAAACGCCGACCTCGTGCGAAAGCACTCCTTTTTTGACGAAGCGCAGTCTTTGGGTGGCGGCGTCTACATTTGGAAAACCATGCAAGCTGCCGAGAAATGACATGGCGAAGAATACATTCAGAGGATCAAGGACCTCTACGGTTCAGACGTCACGATGACGCGTTTTGATACCCTGCTGGTCGTGGACAATGTCACCAGTGAGGTTTTGGAGCTTGCGCCCGACGATGAGCTTTAAAGCACCCTGCAGTATCCACTATCTGAGGCGGGCTTCCCTCCGCCTCGTTTCTTCCTATCCACTGCCATTGACGGGATCACCCGTCTCCAACGTAGGACAGCAGCCGTTGGCGCGCGCTCAGCGAACAGCATGAAACGCCGCTTGTCAAACATCCGGCACGAGTTTGACGATGCCGCCCCGTCTCAAGCCCGCTCAGAGCCCATTGCGTGACCTTCGGCAATCCGTCCTGCGCGGAATCAAGGCCCCTTAGGGCCGCCGCGCATCGTCGAGCCGCCCCCACGGCACGGCGATTTCGTCGATCTAGGCGCATCGCTTGGATCTTTTGCGGATTTTGACGGGATAAAGCGCTGCTGTTCAAAGCACAGATCGCCATACCGCGGCCCAACGATGCGCGGCTCTGCAACGGAATGTCTGAACGACAGCTTCGCCCTCACACCCGACGTCGGACGCAATTTTGTGCGATATTGACGCGGCGAACGACTGGTTTTCGCCAAGGCCCACGTCCGCTTTTGTGGCAAGCGCGGCCCCAACACGCCCGTGTTTGATGGTACCCCCTCTCCATTTGAGATACCAAGCACTGACGGATCATTTGACACACAGATTGCCGTGCAGAAGGGAAACCCCAGTGACACCACGTGACGTCGTTCTCGCCGCAATTGACGCGATCTTTGTGCGGTTTGATGTTGAGGCGGCAGAAAATCTTCTCGCCCCCGACCTCATCCAACACAACCCATCCATCCCCACAGGCGCCCAGGCGATCTTGAACCTCATCCCGGTTTTGCGAGACAGCGGCATACGGGTTGAACGTCATCGCGTGATCGCCGAAGGGAACCTGGTCGTTGTGCACGCTACATATTTCAATGCGCAGGCTCTTGGGGGCGAAACCTTGGTGGCTTTTGATGTGTACCGGGTTGAAAACGGCAGGATCGCTGAGCATTGGGACAACCTCCGCGAGATGCCGCAGACGTCGACCTCTGGCCATTCCATGACCGACGGCAACACGGGCATTCGTCATCTTGAGCAGACAGCGGATAACAAGGCGCTGGTTGAAACCTTCGTGGACGCCATTTTGGCAAACTATGACGTTGACCGCATAACGGAGTTTGTCTCACGCGAGACCTATACCCAACACAACCCAAACATCGCCGATGGCTATCAAAACCTGGCCTCAAACCTGAGAACCCAGATCTCAGAAGGGCATCCGGCCCCATACTCGAAAACCCATCTGGTCGTGGCAGAGGGCAATTTCGTGTTTCTCGCCTCCGAAGGGCTGCTGCGGAGCACGACCCCCACGGCCTATTTTGATCTGTTCCGAGTGGACGATGGCAAGATCGTGGAGCATTGGGATGTAATGGCAAATGTGCCCTCTGACATGGTGCATACCAACGGAAAGTTCTAGCAGCGCAGCGGCAAGACCTGCCTCCCGCGTCCAACCCGCCACCCCATGCGTGCCCTGAGTTTGCGCATGTCTGGTGAGGCTGACGCGCGCGCACCCGTGCATCCGCGGCTCAGGGTCGATCGCACCGCGTGGGCGCAGCCACTTGGCCTGACATTGCCGCTAAAACGCCGCCAACCCCTTCACCCAATCAATCTGACGCGGCAGGCAGATTTTCTGCAGGTCGTAGCGCGCCACCATCTCCGCGCGGGCGGCCTCTCCCAACGCGGCGCGGCGGTCTGGATCGTCAAGAACGGCGCCAATACGATCCACAAGCCCGTCCACGTCAAAGAAATCCACCAGCTCGCCGGTCACTCCGTCTGTGATCACTTCGCGCACGGGCTCCGTGTCGCTGGCCACAATCGCCGCGCCACAGCTCATCGCCTCCATCAAGCTCCAGCTCAGGACAAACGGATAGGTCAGGTAGACATGCACCCGGCTGATCTGAAGCAGCTTGGTGAACTGGTCGTGGGGAATGCGGTCGAGAAACCGCACCCTGTCCCAATCGTCATCCGTGATCTGGCCGCGCACCTCATCGATGAAGATCTGTTTCCAGGTCTGTCCTTTGGGCGGCCGCGCGCCATAGCTGACATCATTGCCGCCCACGACCAGCACCGTGGCCTTGGGCCGTTCGCGCAATAGACGGGGCAGGGCGCGCATAAAGATGTGATAGCCGCGATAGGGCTCCAGATTGCGGTTCACGAAGGTGATGATCTCGTCGTCCCGGCTCAGCGCCCCATGCTTTTGCAAATGCAGCGTCACGGTCGGATCGGGGCGCGAGGCCTGCGTGTTGATCCCGTCATGGCACACGGTGATCTGGTCCCGAAACGGCGCGGGAAAGGTATCCGCTTGAAACGCGGTCGGGCTGATGCCCGCATCGGCCACATCGAAATGCAGATGGTTGTGCAGGTTCTTCATGCGAATGCGCAGCGCGGCCTCAAGGTTATCGCCAAGGTCAAATTCGGGGTCGAACCCGGCATGGGGATACTCCGACAGGTGATACAGCTCGCAATAAATCCCCATCCGCGCCTTGGGCCAGACATCCTTGAGAAACATCGGCTCGCCCCAGCCCGGATGGGCCAGGATCAGATCCGGCTCAAAACCTTGCGCCTTCAAATCGCGGGCGGCGGAAAAACAGGCATGCGCCCGCGTCACCTTGGTGTCGAAATCCAGAACCCAAGGATGCGTGTTCTGACCCGCGCGGTTGGGCAGGCTATAGGGGATCATCCTGACCCCGTTCCACGTCGTGGCCTCCTTCACCCGCAAGGTCAGCGCAACACAGTCATGCCCTTGCGCGGCCAAGCTCCGCGCCAGGTGCTTGTACTGCCCGGGAAAATTCTGGTGGATGAAAAGGATCTTCATATTCGCCTGTCTTTCGTGGCTACCATGTAAATCGGGCCGCATAACCGGGGCAAGAGTGCGTATTTGTCACCTTTCGTGCTGGACCCCGGGTGATAACGTTTCTATCACTCGCTGGATTTAAATTTTCTAAGGCTTAGGCAGATATGACGCGCTACTCAGCCGCAGACATCGAAGCGAAATGGCAAGCCGCCTGGGACGAGGCTCAGGTGTTTCGGGCGCAGGCCTCTGCGGACAAGCCGAAATACTACGTGCTTGAGATGTTTCCCTACCCCTCGGGCCGCATTCACATGGGCCATGTGCGCAACTACACGCTGGGCGATGTGATCGCGCGGCACCGGCTGGCCACGGGGCACAATGTGCTGCATCCCATGGGCTGGGATGCGTTCGGTCTGGCGGCTGAGAATGCCGCGATGGACAAGGGCATTCACCCCGGCGAATGGACCTATCAAAACATCGCGGACATGAAGGCACAGCTCAAACCGCTTGGGTTTTCGCTCGATTGGACGCGCGAGATTGCGACCTGCCATCCCGAATATTACCGCCACCAACAGGCCATGTTCATCGACATGCTCGACGCCGGGCTGATCTACCGCAAGAACGCGGTGGTGAACTGGGACCCAGTCGACATGACCGTGCTGGCCAATGAACAGGTGATCGACGGCAAGGGCTGGCGCTCTGGCGCGGATGTGGAAAAACGCGAGCTGACGCAGTGGTTTTTCAAGATCTCGGATTTCTCCGAAGAGTTGCTTGAGGCGCTGGATGGCCTCGATGATTGGCCCGCCAAAGTGCGCCTGATGCAGGAAAACTGGATCGGCAAATCCCGCGGGATTGAGATCCCGTTTCAGCGCACCGATGGCGGCGATCCGATCGTCTGTTACTCCACCCGGCCTGACACGATGCGCGGGGCGAGCTTTATTGCGATCTCACCCGAACATCCGGTCAGCCGCGCACTGGCCGAGGACAACGCCGATCTCGCCGCGTTCATTGCCGAGACCCGCAAGATGGACACGACCGAGGCCGCGATGGAAAAGGCCGAGAAGAAGGGCATCGATACTGGCATCACCGTGCGCCACCCGGTGGAGCCGGACAAGGAACTGCCCGTTTGGGTCGGCAACTTCGTGTTGATGGATTACGGCACCGGCGCGGTCTTCGGCTGCCCGGCCCATGACCAACGTGATCTCGACTTCGCGCGCAAATACGACCTTGAGGTGCGCAACGCCTTCTACATGCCGGGCGAGGCCGTCGAGGTCGAAAATGATGCCCTCGTGCCGCCCAAAACCGAACCCGTGGTCTTCATCGACCATTTCGCAGGCATCAAGGACGTGACCAGCCAAGAGGCGATTGACGCCACCATCGACTGGTTTGAAGCCAACGACCTCGGCACCGGTCAGATCAAATACCGCCTGCGCGATTGGGGCCTTTCCCGACAGCGCTATTGGGGCTGCCCCATCCCCGTGGTGCATTGCGAAACCTGCGGCGTGGTGCCGGAGAAAAAAGAGAACCTGCCCATCAAGCTGCCCGAAAATGTCAGCTTTGATCAGCCGGGCAACCCGCTTGATCGGCACGATGCCTGGCGGCAATGCGAATGCCCCAAATGTGGCGAAAGCGGCGTGCGCGAAACCGACACGATGGACACGTTCGTCGACAGCTCCTGGTATTACGCCCGCTTCACAGCGCCCCGCGCCGACACGCCCACAGATGCCGATGAGGCCGCCTATTGGATGAATGTCGATCAGTATATCGGGGGGGTGGAGCACGCGATTTTGCACCTCCTCTACTCGCGCTTTTATGCCCGCGCGATGAACATCACCGGGCATTTGCCGAAATCCGCGGTGGAGCCGTTCAACGCGCTCTTCACCCAAGGCATGGTGACCCACGCGATCTATGAAAACGCGGACCGAAAGGCCGAAGGCGGCCGCCCGATCTATCACTACCCCGAAGAGGTGGAGGAAAAGGGCGGTGAGGTCACCGTGCGTGAAACGCAAGAACGGGTGAAGGTGATCCCCTCGGCCAAGATGTCGAAATCCAAAAATAACGTGGTCGACCCGGTCAATATCATTCAGCAATTCGGCGCCGACACCGCCCGCTGGTTTGTCCTGTCGGACAGCCCGCCTGAGCGTGACGTGGAATGGACCGCCGCCGGGGCCGAGGCCGCCCACAAGCACCTCACCCGCGTGCACCGCATCGTCTCTGACATCTGCGCGGGATCGGAGACTGCCTCGCCAGAGGCGGACGACGCGCTCCTCAAAGAGATGCACAAGACCATCCATGACGTGACCACGGGCGTAGAAAGCTTTGGATTTAACGCCGCGATTGCCAAGCTTTATGCCTTTTCCAACACGCTCTCGCGCGCCAAGGCGGGCTCTGCTGCCAAACGTGAGGCCGCCAGCACATTGGTCCAGCTCATGGCCCCCATGACCCCGCATCTGAGCGAGGAGCTGTGGGAAATGCTGGGCCATGACGGGCTGGTGGCCACCGCCCCCTGGCCTGTGGCCGATGAGGCGATGCTGGTCGACGACACAGTGACCATGCCCATCCAGATCAACGGCAAACGCCGCGCTGAAATCAGCGTGCCCAAGGATATGGACAAAGCAGAGGTTGAAAAAGTGGCGCTCGCAGAGGATGCTGTCATCAGGGCGCTGGATGGGGCCACGCCCAAAAAGATCATCGTTGTCCCCGGTCGGATCGTGAATGTTGTCGTTTGATCGCCGCCTCTTTTTGCTCTCCAGCCTGGCGCTGACCGCCGGATGCGGCTTCACGCCTGCCTTTGGGCCTGGGGGGGCTGCTACGAAACTGCAGAACTCGATCACGCTGGATGATCCGGGCGACCGCGCTGATTACGTGCTCGTGCGCCGGTTCGAAGAACGGCTCGGGCCTGCCGCGCCCGCGCGCTACGGCCTGTCTTATTCGGTGGCGATGTATGAGCGCGGCATCGCAATCTCGTCGAACAACATCATCACGCGCTACAACGTGCTGGGCTCGGTCACCTATGCTCTGCGCGACATGAGCACCGAAAAGGTGCTGACCTCGGGCAAGGTGGAGCATTTCACCAGCTATTCAGCCGAAGACACCACGGTATCCGCGCAAGCCGCCAAGCAAGACGCCGAAGAGCGGCTGATGCTGATCATGACCGACCAAATCATCACCCGGCTCACCGCCGAGGCGGGCAACCTGCCCGCGTGATGCGCCCGGTATGAAGCTTTCCCCAAGGGACGCCCCCGCCTATTTCGCCAAACCCGATCCCGGTCGCCCCGGGCTTTTGATCTATGGCGCGGATGCCATGCGCGTGGCGCTCAGACGGCAAGAGGTGATCGCAGCACTTTTGGGCCCCAAGGGAGAAGAGGAAATGCGCCTCACCCGTCTGTCGGGGGCCGAGCTGCGCAAGGACCCCGCGATGCTGGATGCCGCGATGAAAGCGCAAGGGTTCTTCCCGGGCCAGCGCGTGGCGTTTCTGGAAGAGGCCAATGATGGCGTGGTGGAGGCCGTGTCTGCCGCGCTGGAAGACTGGCAACCTAGTGACGCGGTGCTGGTGGTCACGGCCGGTACGCTCAAACCCACCTCCAAACTGCGCAAGCTTTTCGAGGCGCACAAGGGCGCCTATGTGGCCGCGATCTACGATGATCCCCCCTCACGGGCCGAGATTGAGGCGGCGTTGAAAACCGCCGGTCTGGGGCAGATCAGCGGTGATGCGATGCACGATCTCGATGCGCTCGCCCGAACCCTTGATCCCGGTGATTTCCGCCAGACGATTGAGAAGATCGCGCTCTATAAACTGGGCGACAGCGCGCCGCTGTCCTCTGAAGAGATCGCGCTTTGCGCACCGGCCTCGGTTGAGGCAGAGCTTGACGACATCCTCCACATCGTGGCCGAGGCCCGTCCCGGAGAGGTCGGCCCTGTGATGAAACGCCTGCGCGCCCAAGGCGTGCAGCCTGTGGGCCTCTGCATGGCGGCCTCGCGCCATTTCCGAGCGCTTTACACGGCGGCCTCGGATCCCGGCGGTGTTGCCAAGGGCATGGCCAGCCTGCGCCCACCGGTCTTTGGTCCGCGCCGTGACCGCATGCAGCGTCAGGCGCAGAATTGGGGGGCTGTGCGGCTCGAAGAGGCACTCACCATGATCACGGATACGGATTTGCAATTGCGCTCTGCGGGTCAGACAGCACCACCGATGGCGGTGTTGGAGCGCACGCTGATCCGGCTTTCGATGATGCCGAAGGGGTAGGGCTCGTCCGTCGCTATGCTCCAGTCTCGCCGGCCTCCGCAAAGAGCACAAACATCTGGTCCGACGTCATTTTCGCTGTCTCCTCGGCAAAGCTGTAGCCTTCGGGCTTGCGATCAATAAAGATCTCTTCTTCCAACTGCATGCCCGATTGATCATCCAGCGTGCCAAAGCCCAGATGCAGTTCCCCTTGGTTTGGCCCCGGTGCGGTCACCCGGTAAAACAGGCTCGACCCGCAGCATTTGCAAAACCCGCGCTC
>JBCCDT010000047.1:0-26600 GCA_039030635.1 Pseudomonadota bacterium | reverse complement strand
TGCACGCCCTCAGGTGATCATCCCGCCGGGGTGGTGGCAGCGGGCGGAGTGTACGGGGGCCTACAGTTTGGTGGGCTGCACCGTGTCTCCTGGCTTTGAATTTGACCGGTTTGAACTCGCGCCGAACGGGTTCGACATTCCCGCGATCTGAGGGTGCGCAGGCATTTTGCGCGATCATGTGCCCGCTGTTGTGAGATGCAACCATGCGTTTGAAACGCGGTCTTGCGAAATCTTCTGCTGTTCTGCCTGCGAACAAAAGAGCCGCGCATCGTCGGGCCGCGGTATGGCGATCCGACCTTAGAATAGCCGCGCTTTATCCCGGCCACATCCACGCAAGATCTGAGCTGTGCGCCTGGTGCAGCAAGATCGCCGTGCCGTGGAGGCGGCCCGACGATGCGCGGCGGCCTTACGGCCTTGATCCCGCGCGGGGTGCCAAAACGAGGGTCGCAATGGGCGCTGACAAGCCGTTCGCCGCGCATGCATCGGTCTAGATTACACAGAACGGCAGCAACGCGGATTTTCCTGCCGTTCAATAAATGCACCTATTCGGGTTTTCCGGGCTTAAATTCGGGTTTTCCGGGCTTAAAGCTGACTGAGATGTCAATTGCATGAAACACGCCAGCCATCCCGAATGACGGCTCTATTAGCAACTCAAAAACGTCGTGGTCTTCTCCGTATTTCGTACTGTCCACACGAGAAAGTTTCAGCCCGTCAATGACGTTTTGATGGTTGAATCCGTCAAGTTCGAGATAGAGAATTCGTGCAATCGAAAACTCCACAACCGCGTGTTTTTCTAAGACAAAATACCGCCCTTTGAGTATGTTTGTCATGTTCCATGCGTGAATTCGAAGTGTTGATGCACCTGTACGACTGAGGAACAAATCTACGATCTCGGCATCATGAAAGCTCGGAACTTTTCCGAACCAATCCAAGAGTTCTTTACCCCCCGCAATCAACTCATAGATGGATGCAGCGTGATCTTGTTTCATGCCAAGAAACTATTCGACAACCATGTCGGTCACAATGGGCTCACCCCACCTCTTCGTCGCGCGGGTATCGTCTGGAAATACGTTAGATGGCTGCTATTTGGACAAAGCTATCGTTCAGACATTCCGTCGCAGAGCGGCGCATTGTCGGGCCGCGGGACGGCGATGCGCGGCGGCCTAACGGCCTTGATCCCGCGCGAGGCGTCACGGCAAAGGTCAACATGGGCGCGATGCGGTCATTGAGGGGGGCAGGGCAGGCTGTCAGTCCGACGAGCCACTCTCTTCTACCAAAGCGCGGACGGATGGGCCCAAGGCGGTCACGATCTTGGACACGCCTTCCGCGTTGGGGTGAATGCCGTCGGGCTGAAAGAACTGCTGCAGCTCAGCTGGATCGTCCGATCCTAACCCGCTGAAAAAGCTTTCGAAAAAGAGCGTTTCATAGGCTTGGGCCAGGTCCGGGTAAAGACTGTCGAACGCCTCTTTGTACTCCGGGCCGTAGTTGCCAGGGGCCTGCATCCCGACCAGAAGCACGTCGATCTCCTGCGCCTCGGCCACTTGCAGGATCGTTTCAATATTGCTGCGCGCCTGCACCGGGTCGAGCCCGCGCAGCATGTCATTGCCCCCCAAGGTAACGATCATCGCATCTACCTCTGGTGTCAGGCTCCACCCCACGCGGGCGGCGCCGCCGGCTGTGGTGTCGCCGGACACGCCCGCGTTGATCAGTGTTGCCGCGACGCCCTGACTATCCAACCAGCGCTGTAGTTGCGGGACCAGACCATCCTCTAGCGGCAACCCGAACCCTTGGGTCAGGCTGTCGCCCAGAGCCAGAACGGTCACCTCTTCGGCCATCAGTGGCGCAGAAAGGAGCGCCAGCATCGCGCCGATCCGGGTCAGAGCCTTGCCCGTCCGCGCGGCCACCCCATATGTCACATGCGCAACGCGAGAGCTTCCCATGTCCGATCCTGTTCTATCCTTGCAAGCCGCCTCTTTGTCGCTCGATGGCAACGCGGGGCCCGTGTCGATACTTGATGCGATCTCTTTGGATGTCCATGGGCAGGAAACGGTCGGGCTGGTGGGGCCATCGGGCTCTGGCAAATCTTCGCTGCTGATGCTGATGGGGGGGCTGGAACAGGCCACATCCGGCAAGGTGATGGCGCTGGGCCAGGACCTGACGACGATGTCGGAGGACGCGCTGGCGCGGCTCAGGCGCGACCATTTTGGCGTGGTTTTTCAAAGCTTTCACCTGATCCCGACAATGACGGCGATTGAAAACGTGGCGACCCCGCTGGAACTGGCAGGCGTGGCGGATGCCTATGACCGGGCCGAGGCGGAGCTGACAGCGGTGGGCCTGAAAGACCGAATTGGGCACTACCCGTCGCAGATGTCAGGTGGCGAACAACAGCGCGTCGCCTTGGCACGGGCCGCGGCGCCAAGGCCGGATATCTTGCTGGCTGATGAACCCACTGGCAATCTGGATTCCGTGAACGGCTCGGCGATCATCGAGTTGCTCTTTGGCCTGCGGGAGCGCCACAATTCCACTCTTGTCATGGTCACCCATGCCCCGGATCTCGCCGCACAATGCGACCGGGTGATCACGCTCACCGATGGGCGCATCGCCACCACGGACACCTCCCCCGAGGCTGCCGCATGAGCCTGCGCGTGGCAGCGCGTTTTGCCGCGCGCGAATTGCGCGGGGGCTTGCGCGGGTTCCGGGTGTTTCTGGGCTGTGTGATCCTGGGCGTGGCGGCCATCGCGGCGGTAGGCACCGTACGGGAAAGCATCACGGCGGGCCTCTCGCAAGAGGGCGCGCGGCTGCTCGGCGGGGATGCCGAAATTGAACTGACCTACCGCTTTGCCACCGAGGAGGAGCGCGCCTGGATCGACAGTGCCGCCGTCAGCACATCAGAGATCGTGGATTTCAGGTCCATGGCCACCGCAGGCGAGGACAGGCGCGGCCTGACCCAGGTCAAGGCGGTGGATGCGGCCTATCCTTTGGTGGGAGAGGTCGTGCTTGACCCAGCCATGCCGTTGGACAGCGCCTTGGCCGGAGCGGATGGGATGCCGGGTGCGGTTGTGCATCCGCTCCTCTTGAACCGGCTTGAGCTGACCGTGGGAGACACGTTGCGCCTGGGCACGCAGGATTTTCGCGTGATGGCCGAGCTGGTGGCGGAACCCGACAATGTCACCGCGGGCTTTGCCCTGGGCCCGCGAACGATCGTGGCGACGCAGGCCCTGAGCCAGTCCGGCCTGTTGGCGCCTGGCACGCTCTTTGCCACGCGCTACCGGCTTGATCTGCCCGACGGTGCCGATCTGGTCGCGACCCAGGCGGAGGCGGAGGCGGCCCTGGGCGACAGCGGGTTGAGATGGTCAGATGCCCGCAACGGGGCACCGGGGGCGGCGCAGTTTGTGGATCGGCTGGGCGCGTTTCTGGTTCTGGTGGGCCTCAGCGGTCTGGCGGTCGGCGGGGTTGGTATTTCGGCGGCGCTGCGCGGGTACCTATCGGGCAAAACCGACGTGATTGCCACGCTGCGCACGCTTGGGGCCAGTCAGCGGGTGATCTTTCTGACCTATTTTCTGCAAGTCGGCGCGTTGGCCGTGCTGGGCATTGCCTTGGGGCTGGCGCTGGGCGTGGGCCTGCCGATTGCCTTGGCCCCGATCATTGAGGCGCGCCTGCCGGTGCCTGCGGTGTTCACAGTCTATGCGCGCCCCATGGTAGAGGCGGCGCTGTATTCGGCTCTCACGGTGCTGTTGTTCACGCTCTGGCCGCTGGCGCGGGCGCGGGATGTGCGGGCGGCGGCACTTTACCGCGATGCGTTGGGGCAGGCCCGCGCGCTGCCTGCGCCGATATTTCTGGCCTGGACAGCGGTGCTGCTCTTCGCTTTGCTCATCGCAGCCACGTATTTTTCCGGCACGCTGTGGCTGACCTTGTGGACTGCGGGCGGGATCCTGGGGGCGCTCATGCTCTTGTCGCTGGCGGCCTTTGCCATTCGCGCCCTCTCGGCCGTTTTGCGGCCTCGCACGCGCGGGCGGCCTGCGCTGAGCTGGGCCTTGGCGGCGATTGGCGGGCCAGGCAGCACGGCGGGCCCTGTGGTCCTGTCGCTGGGGCTGGGCCTGTCGGTTCTGGCGGCCGTGGGACAGATTGACCAAAACCTGCGTGGGGCCATTGAGCGGGACCTGCCGGATGTGGCGCCGTCCTTTTTCTTTGTCGATATTCAGAAAGATCAGATGCCGGGCTTTATGGAACGGCTCGACGGTGACGCGGGCGTGACGCGGATTGATCAGGCCCCCATGCTGCGCGGGATCATCACGCGCATCAATGATAGGCCCGCCGCTGAAGTGGCCGGCAATCACTGGGTGCTGGAGGGCGATCGCGGCGTGACCTATGCGGCGGCCAAGCCGGACCGCGAAACCCTGACGGAGGGGAGCTGGTGGGATGAAGACTATGCCGGTGAGCCGCTGGTGAGTTTTTCCGCCGAAGAGGGCGCGGAGATGGGGCTGAAGCTGGGCGATATGCTCACCGTGAACATCCTGGGCCGGGATGTGACCGCGCGGGTCAGTTCGTTTCGTGAGGTGGATTTCTCAACCGCCGGGATGGGGTTCATTCTGGTCATGAACGAGGCAGCCCTCGCGGGTGCACCGCATACGTTTCTGGCGACCGTCTATTCCGATCAGGCCTCCGAGGCGGCGATTTTCAACGATGTGACGCGGGCCTATCCCAATGTCACGGCTGTGCGGGTGCGCGACGCCATTGAGCAGTTCAGCGGGCTTTTGGCGGGTCTTGCCTCGGCCACGGCCTGGGGTGCGGCGATCACGCTGCTGACCGGCTTTCTGGTTCTGATCGGGGCGGCGGCGGCCGATCAGCGGTCGCGTAGCTATGAGGCGGCGATCCTGAAAACGCTGGGGGCCACGCGGGCGCGGATCCTGGCCGGTCTGACCTTGCGCGCCGGTCTGCTTGGTGCGGCGGCGGGCTCGGTGGCCTTAGCCGCAGGTGTCGGCGGGGCCTGGGCGGTGAGCCGCTACATCATGGAGACCAGTTTTGAGGTCGCGTGGGGCCCGGCCATCGGCGTCGTCTTCGGTGGTGCGCTGATCTCTCTTTTGGCGGGTCTTGGCTTTGCGCTCGGGCCGATGTCGGCCAAACCCGCGCGGGTCTTACGCAGCGCGGACTGACACAGGGGCGCTGCCCCGTCGCGTTCCGCGACTCCCCGAGGTATTTGAAACAAGAAAGAAGCCCACCCCGCCCGGCTTCTTTCTTGTCGTAAATACCTCCGCCGGAGGCAAAGAATTCAAGTCAGCCGCGCGCGCTGCGCATTGGGGGAGACGCCGAAGCTTTTGCGATAGACCTTGGCGAAATGCGTGGTGGAGCGAAAGCCCGTGGCCATCGCAATCTCAGTCACGGAACGTTCGCTTTGCAAAAGCAGGTTGCGCGCCTTTTGCAGCCGCAGGTCGAGGTAGTATTTCGATGGCGAACATTCCATGTGCCGCCGAAAGAGCCGCTCCAGCTGGCGGGTGGAGATGCCCACCTCATCTGCCACATCGCCCGTGGCCATCGGCTCTTCGATGTTTTCGGACATGCAATGGATCGCCTGGGTAAGACGCGGGTTTCGGATGCCCAACCGCGACTGAACCGACACCGTCTGGTTCGCGCTGCTTTCGCGGACCGTGTTGTACACCATCTGATCGGCCACACGATTGGCCAGCGCAGCCCCATGGGTTTGACCAATCAGGTGCAACATCAAATCCGCCGTCGCCGTGCCCCCCGAGGCGGTGATGATTTGTTGATCGGCGACAAACACATTGGGCACCAGTTCGACCTCTGGGAACTCTTCGGTGAAGAGATCATGGTAGTGCCAGTGGATCGCGGCCCGCGCGCCATCCAGCATGCCCGCATAGGCCAGGATATACGCGCCTGAGCAAAGCGCGCCGATTTGCGTGCCGTGAGAGCGTTCGCGGCGCAGCGCGGCAAAGAGTGGCTTGGTCATATGGTGCCGCATACGCGAACCGGCGAGGACAAAGACCCGGTCGGCACGCCCGTGGGCGTCAAAACTGGAATGCACATTGAGCACCGTGCCCGCCGAGCATACCGCCGTTTCGCCATTTTCCGAGGCAAAGCTCCACTCATAAAGCGTCTCGTCCGCCTCGCGATTGGCCAGGCGCAGCGGCTCCACCGCGCAGGAAAACGCGATATGGGCGAAATCCTCGACAAGGTAGAACACGAAACGTTCTGGCGTGGGCATGGCGGGCGTCCTTGCTGGGCTGATCGGCCGGTAAATCAGGATGCGGCCCCGCGCAAGCCTGACGTTATTCGGCGGCATCGGCATACGCCTCCATGGGCGGGCAGGTGCACACCAGGTGCCTGTCGCCATAGGCATTGTCGACGCGGTTCACCGGCGGCCAGTATTTATCAACCCGGAAGGCACCCGGCGGGAAACACGCCTGATCGCGGCTATAGGGCCGGTCCCAATCGCGCACCAGATCCTCCATCGTGTGCGGTGCGTTTTTGAGTGGGTTGTTATCCGGGTCCATGCGGCCTTCTTCGACCTCCCGGATCTCCGCCCGGATGGCGAGCATGGCGTCGCAGAACCGGTCAAGCTCTGCCTTGGTCTCAGATTCCGTGGGTTCAATCATGAGCGTGCCCGCCACGGGCCAGCTCATCGTGGGGGCGTGAAAGCCGTTGTCGATGAGCCGCTTGGCGATGTCATCCACACTCACATGGGCGCTTTCCATGAAAGGCCGGGTGTCGAGGATGCATTCATGGGCCACCCGGCCATGGCTGCCGCGATAGAGCACGTCATAGGCGCCCTCGAGCCGCTTGGCGATGTAGTTGGCATTGAGGATTGCAACCCGCGTCGCCTGGGTCAGGCCGTCCCCGCCCATGAGCAGCGTGTAGGCGTAAGAGATCGGCAAGATCGACGGCGAGCCGAAGGGCGCGGCAGAGACCGGGCCTTGACCGCCGCCTGTTTCCGGGTGCCCTGGCAGATGCGGGGCCAGATGCGCTTTTACGCCAATGGGTCCCATGCCCGGGCCGCCGCCGCCATGGGGGATGCAAAAGGTCTTGTGCAGGTTGAGGTGGCTCACATCCCCGCCCACATCGCCGGGCCGCGCGAGCCCGACCATCGCATTCAGGTTGGCCCCGTCGATATAGACCTGCCCGCCATGGTCATGGGTGATCTGGCAGATGTCTTGCACATGTTCTTCAAACACGCCGTGGGTGGAGGGGTAGGTGATCATGCAGCCTGCGAGGTTTCCCGAATGCGCTTCCGCCTTGGCGCGGAAATCATCAAGATCGATGTCGCCATTCTCCGCTGATTTCACTGGCACCACCTGCCAGCCCACCATCTGCGCGCTCGCCGGATTGGTGCCATGGGCGTTCATTGGGATCAGGCAGACATTGCGATGCCCCTCACCATTGGCACGGTGATAGGCGGCGATGGTCAAAAGCCCGGCATATTCGCCTTGCGCGCCCGAATTGGGCTGCATTGAAATCGCGTCATAACCCGTGATCGTGCAGAGCCGCGCGTTCAGCTCTGCGATCAGCTCGTGATAGCCTGCCGCCTGATCGGCTGGACAAAAGGGATGCAGGCGGGAAAACTCGCGCCAGCTCACCGGCATCATCTCGGCCGCGGAATTGAGCTTCATCGTGCAGGACCCAAGCGGGATCATCGCGCGGTCGAGCGCCAGATCCCGATCCGCCAGCCGCCGCATGTAGCGCATCATCTCGGTCTCGGCCCGGTTCATGTGGAAAATCGGGTGGGTCAGGTAGTCTGTCCGGCGATGCATGCCGTCCGGGATGCGGTATTCGGGCGTGAACTCGCAATCGGTTTTGGTCAGGCCAAAGGCGCGCCACACGGCCTCGATGTTCTTGGGCCGGATCGCTTCATCGACCGTGATGCCCACGCGGCGCTCACCCACGCGGCGCAGGTTGATGCCCTCATCCACGGCTGATTTCAGGACCGCCGCCTGCAGCGGCCCCACATCCACCGTGATCGTGTCAAAGAAACTGCCCGGATCGACCTTGAAGCCTGCCTCCTCCAGCCCGCGTGCCAGCCGCACCGTCTTGCGGTGAATGCGCTGTGCAATGGCCTTGAGGCCTTTTGGCCCGTGAAACACCGCATACATCGACGCCATCACAGCCAAAAGCGCCTGCGCCGTGCAGACGTTCGAGGTCGCTTTCTCGCGCCGAATATGCTGCTCGCGCGTCTGCAAGCTCAGCCGGTAAGCCCGGTTGCCATGGCTGTCGATGCTGACGCCCACAATCCGCCCTGGCATCGCCCGTTTCATCGCGTCCTTGCAGGCCATGTAGGCGGCATGCGGCCCGCCATAGCCCATGGGCACGCCAAAGCGCTGGGTGGAGCCCACGGCGATATCCGCCCCCATCGCGCCGGGCTCCTTCAGAAGTGTCAGCGCCAAAGGGTCCGCGGCGACAATGCCCACCGCGCTCTGTTCATGCAGCGCGGAGATATGCGCGGTGAAATCCTGCACATGACCATAGGTGCCGGGATATTGAAAAATCGCGCCGAACACTTCGGAGGCGTCCATCTTGTCCGGATTGCCGACCACCACCTCAATCCCCAAGGGCGCGGCGCGGGTCTGCATCACGGCGATGTTCTGCGGGTGGCAATCGCGATCTACGAAAAACTTGGTGGCTTTCGATTTCGACACCCGCTGCGCCATGGTCATCGCCTCGGCGCAGGCCGTGGCCTCATCCAAAAGTGAGGCATTGGCCACCTCCAGCCCGGTCAGATCACTCACCATGGTCTGGAAGTTCAACAGCGCCTCCAACCGCCCCTGGCTGATCTCGGGCTGGTAGGGCGTGTAAGAGGTGTACCAGGCCGGGTTCTCCAAGATGTTGCGCTGGATCGCTGGCGGGGTGACCGTGCCGTGATAGCCTTGCCCGATCATGCTCACCAACACGCGGTTCTTGGCCGCCGTCACCCGCATGTGATGCATCAGTTCCCGTTCCGACTTGGCCTTCCCGAAATCCAGCGGTTCTTTTTGCCGGATGGCGGCGGGCACCGTTTCCTCAATCAACTGATCAAGGCTTTCCACCCCCAGCTCATTCAGCATTGCCGCCATCTCTTCGGGCGAGGGGCCGATATGGCGGCGATTGGCAAAGTCGTAGGGCAGGTAATCGGTGGGCTCAAAGGGCATCACGGGCCTCCATTATTGAAGTCATCAGGTGCTTTGGTGGGTCAGAACATTCAGCAGCGCCCCCGAGGGGTCGCGTATATAGAAGCGTCGCACGCCCCAGGGTTCCTCCACTGGGCCGTATTCGATCGCATGACCGGCGGCCTCGGCGCGGGCGAGCGTGGCGTCGAGATCATCAACCTCGATGGACAGATCGGGGACATCCGTTCCCGATCCCCCCTCCCGGGCGAGGCTGAGTTGGAGCGGCGACGTGGTGTCGCGCTCCCCCATCGTCACGATCCAATCCATGTCTATCAGCACGTCCAGGCCAAAGACCCGCCGGTAAATTCAGCGCAGCCTGTCGAATCGGACGTTTTAAGGTTGGGAACAATGCGTCTGACAACCATTCAGGTCACGCGATGAAGGCCTGATAGGCGGCCTCATCCATCATGTCGCTCATCTGAGCCGGATCACTGGGCTTCACTTTGAAAAACCAGGCCTCGCCTTGGGGGTCCTCATTTACCTTGCCGGGCTCGTCCACGATGGCCGCGTTCACCTCCACAATCTCGCCATCCACGGGCGCCAGGATGTCAGAGGCGGCTTTGACGCTTTCGATCACGACGATCTCGTCGTCCTTGCTGACGGTCGCGCCCACCTCGGGCAGTTCGATAAAGACGATATCGCCCAGCTCATCTGCGGCGTGTTGGGTGATGCCCACGGTCACGGCCTCGCCCTCTTCGCGCAGCCATTCATGCTCTTCGGTGAATTTCATCGGTGTCCCTCCTGATGGTTAACGTTTGAACCCTGCGGGCGTAAAGGGCAGGGCGGTGACACGCGCGGGCAGGCGTTTGCCGCGCACATCGCCGAAAACTTGTGTGTCATGGTCGCTCTGGGCGCGGGCGATATAGCCCATGGAGATCGGCGCCTCGATCGTCGGGCCAAACGCCCCTGAGGTGACATGACCCACTGGCGTGTCGCTCGTTTCATCGGCAAAAAGCGCGGTGCCCGCCCGCATCGGCGCACGCCCTTCGGGCCGCAGCCCGACACGCAGGCGGTCGGGGCCGTGATCGAGCTCATCCAGAATGCGCGCCGCGCCGGGGAACTGTCCCTCACGCGCGCCCCCGTGGCGGCGAATGTTGCCAATGGCCCAGCTCAACCGCGCCTCCACCGGGCTGGTCGTGGTGTCAATATCGTTGCCATAAAGGCAAAGACCGGCCTCAAGGCGCAGACTGTCCCGCGCGCCCAAGCCAATGGGCTCCACGTCCTCATGGGTGAGCAACGCGCGGGCCAGCGGCTCTGCCTGCTCCTCCAGAACGGAAATTTCATAGCCGTCCTCGCCGGTATAGCCCGACCGGGACACCCACAGATCGCCAAAGCGGGTCGGGAAAATACCCACATCCATGAAGCGCATCGCCTCAACCCCCGGCACGATGGGCGCCAGCACGGCCTCAGAGGCGGGCCCTTGCAAAGCCAGAAGCGCGCGGTCGTGATGCTCTTCCACGTCCACGCCGGTGAGCCCCGCGCGCATATGCGCGATGTCGTCCGCTTTGCAAGCTGCGTTGACCACGACAAACATCTCATCGCCGCGCCGCGCGGTCATCAGATCATCGAGAATCCCGCCCGCCGCATTGGTGAAAAACCCGTAGCGCTGCCGCCCTTCGCGCAGGTCCAGCAAGTTCACCGGCATCAGCCGCTCCATCGCGTCCGCCACAGCCATGTAACCGTCATCATGGCGCAGGGTAATCTGACCCATGTGGCTGACGTCAAAGAGCCCGGCCTTGGCGCGCGTGTGCAGGTGTTCCTTCATCACGCCCAGCCCGTATTGCACCGGCATGGCATAGCCTGCGAAAGGCACCATTTTGCCGCCCAGCTCTTGGTGCAGGGCGTGCAGCGGCGTGTTCAAAAGATCGCCCATCGCAAAGCTCTCCCGTTCTGTCCCGCCGGGTGGCCCTGTTGTGGGATGTCACCGGCACCGTGTCCGCGCGTTGCCACGCGGCCGATGCCCCCTCTGTCCTTTCGCCTGAGATCGCTATCCCTTCGGCGCCTCGCTGGGCGAGGTCTCTCCAGAGTTGTTGTCCTCAAGTCGGTCCCTGAGCCTGAGAGTTTCCGGGGCGGTTGCTCCTTCGGCACTGACGCGATCTGGTCAGTTCTCCCGACTTGATTGCGGTAGACGGTAGTATACAGAATAAGTTCTCGCAAGAGACTTGTTACGCACAGGCGTCACGAGGCGGTGAAGGCCATTGGGGAAAGTTGCAGGATATTATGGCACATCAAAACCTTACGGATGCGTATTTTTTCGGCTATGGCAGCCTGGTCAATCGCAACACGCATGACTATGCCGATGCCCGCCCGGCGCGGTTGGATGGCTGGACGCGGGTCTGGCGCCACACGGATTTGCGCCCGGTGGCCTATCTGACGGTGGTGCCCGATGACGCGTCAGAAATCGAAGGCCTTATGGCGGCGGTTCCGTCCTCTGGCTGGACGGATCTGGATGTAAGAGAGCGCGCCTATGATCGCGTGACGGCCAGCCATCAAGTGCATCATGATTTGAGCGCGGCACCCGAGGTGGTGGTCTATTCCATCCCCGAGGGCAAACACGGTCAGCCCGATCAAACCTGTCCTGTTCTGCTGAGCTATATCGACGTGGTGGCGCAGGGCTATCTGCAGGTGTTTGGAGAGGCCGGTGCGCGCGGGTTTTTCCTGACTACCCAAGGTTGGGACGCGCCCGTGCGCGATGACCGCGCCGCGCCGATCTATCCACGCCATCAAGTGCTCAGCCCATACGAGCAGGGCCTGGTGGATGAAATGCTGGTCGAGGTCGGCGCGCGCATTCTTTAAAAGAATGCGACCGAAATCTTTTAAAGATTTCGCGCCCGCACCATCTGCAAGAGCGGCATCAAATCACCCATATCGGGCCCTCTTGCCTGGCCAGTGACCGCCAAACGCAGCGGCATGAAAAGGCCTTTGCCCTTGCGCCCTGTCGCGTCCTTGACCGCGCTGGTCCATGTGCTCCACGTGTCCTTGGAATAGGGCGCGTCCGGCAACAATCCCATCGCCTCACGCACAAAATCCGCGTCTTCTTCGGCGATCACCGGGTCCGCCCCGTCGCGACAAATCTCCCACCAGGG
Organism: Pseudomonadota bacterium; assembly: GCA_039030635.1. GTDB lineage: Bacteria > Pseudomonadota > Alphaproteobacteria > Rhodobacterales > Rhodobacteraceae > Roseovarius. The sequence goes on along the minus strand of JBCCDT010000047.1, from coordinate 14,362 downwards.
GGCCAGGTCGGCCATGGTCGTGACATTGGCGCGCATAACCTCCCAGAATGCGGGCGCCATGTCACTCGGCACGCCCAAATTGGCGATCTCGTCCGCCACATCCTCAAAAGGACGCTCATGCAGCACCCGCGCGGTGAGCGGCAAAAGATCCGCCTGATCGAACTTGGTGGGGGCCGATCCGAACCGGGCCGGATCGAAATGCTCCGCCAAGTCTTCCAGCGAGCCGCGCAGCTCCACCGGATCGGACGATCCGAGCCGCGCCAAAAGCGACAGAAGCGCCATCGGCTCAATGCCTTGTTCGCGGAAATCGCGCAGAGACAAGGATCCCAGCCGTTTCGACAGAGATTCCCCCTGCGGTCCGGTCAAGAGCGAGTGATGCGCAAAGGAAGGCACAGTGCCGCCCAAGGCCTCAATGATCTGGATTTGCGTCGCCGTGTTGGTCACGTGGTCCGAGCCGCGCACCACATGGGTCACGCCCATCTCGGTGTCGTCCACGACCGAAGCCAGCGTATAAAGCACCTGGCCGTCGCCGCGAATGAGCACCGGATCAGAGACGGAGGCGGCATCAATGGAAATGTCGCCCAGAATGCCGTCGGTCCACTCAATACGCGCGTGATCGAGCTTGAACCGCCACACCCCATCGCCGCGCCCTGCGCGCAGGCCGGCTTTGTCCTCCTCCGACAGCGCAAGTGCGGCCCGGTCATAGACGGGCGGGCGGCCCATATTGAGCTGTTTCTTGCGCTTGAGGTCCAGCTCCACCGGCGTCTCAAACGCCTCATAAAACCGCGCCTTGTCGCGCAGCGCGTCGGCGGCCTCGGCATAGCGATCAAGCCGCTCAGATTGCCGTTCCATCCGGTCCCAGGTCAGGCCTAGCCATTCCAGATCGCGCTGGATCGCGTCGACATAGTCCTGCTTGGATCGCTCCGGGTCCGTGTCATCAATGCGCAGGATGAACGTGCCACCTGACTTTCGCGCAATGAGATAGTTCATCAACGCGGTGCGCAGGTTGCCGACATGCAGATACCCCGTGGGTGAAGGGGCAAAACGTGTGGTGGTCATGGGACTACTCCGATCTTGACCGCGCATTGTCACAGTGGGGTGCATTTGTCCAGAAAGGGCGCGGATCCCGTCCGCTTCATCTTGCCTCAAATACTCATATCCTGACCGCAGCGGCAGAGCCCGGTTCGTGAAAATTTTCCAAAAATCTGCGGCGGTCCGGGTCTCCCGCCTTAGGGCCTTGATAACCGATGCATGGTTTGGTGCGGCGCCACAGCCTGTCCTAGACCATCCGCGAGCCCATGAACGCCTTCGACCTGCACAATAAACCCTGGCGCGACCTGTCTGCGCGCGATCTTGGCCACGCCACCCATGTGCCCAGCATGCTCAATGACGAAGAAACGCGGCTTTACTTCTGGATGGCGCGGCACCTTGCGGGGGCTGAGGGGCATATCGTGGATCTCGGCAGTTTTGCGGGCGGGTCCACCGCCTATCTTGCCGAGGGCAACCGCGCCGGTGGTGGCGCGGCACAGGTGTTTGCCTTTGATCAATTCAGCGCCTCTGAGAAGGCCAAGACGCGACAGCTTTATGCCAAGGGGGTCGACGCGTTTGAGGGTGCCGACATCCTGCCGCTGTCGAAACGGCTTCTGGCGCCCTGGTCGCGCCGGATCGAGTTTCGCAAGTGCCGGATCGAGAATGAAACCTGGACGGATGGGCCTATCGCGCTCATGACGCTGGATGCCTCCAAGACCTCGGCCACGATGGACCAGATGGCCGATATCTTCTTTCCGCATCTGATCCCGGGCGTGTCGGTCATCATTCAACAGGATGAATTGCACTGGCGTGAGCCGTGGATCGCCGTGCAGATGGAGAAATTCAAAGACTGCTTTGAACCGTTGTGCTTCGTGCCGGGAGGCGCGATGGCCTATCGGTGTGTGCAACATCTGTCGGCGGCCAGGGTCCGGGCCGGTCAGGTCGATGGCATGGATGACGCCGCCATGATCAATGCACTGTCGCAGGCCAAGACGCGGCTCAAACGGTTCGGCGTTGCCCCTCAGCTGTCACGCCAGATGGAGGCCATTCGCCGCAATCCCGGCCGGCGCAAATCCTGGCGCTTCACCAACCGGGCGCCCCTGGCCTGCGAGAGCTGACATAAAGGCGCGAGTCACGCCGTGCACAGGGGGTTTGGTGCGCGGCGCGGACCTAAACGCTGGGCCAAATCCGAATGGGCAGGCCATCGGGCAGGCCATCGCGGGTGAAATACCGTGGGCTCAGTTTGATGCCCAGCGGCTCCAACCCGCGTGAGAGGGACACGGCGCATCGACGGGACTCAATGGAATAATACCAGATATTGCCTGAGTAATTGTTGATTTCCCACTCGGTCGCGTCCACCTGCATGGCCGCAAACAGCACATTCTGACCTTCCAGATATGAGGCGATGCGCCCGATCAAATCGGGATCATGTTCGGGCAGCACCTCAAGTTCTACTGTGTCGTAAAAGCACGCGGTCGGCGCTGCCAAGCGATCGGCCAAAGACACCTCAGTGCTCGCGGATGCGGTCGTGCTCTCGTCATCTTCGGTATCGATGCGGGGCAAGCAGTCAAATTCGGACACGCCGCCATCGAGGATGAGCCCGTCCTGTGCCGTGATCTGAGAGATCAGGGATTCGGTGGCCACAAGCCGTTCATCGGTCAAAAGCCCGCCTTCGACCAACAGGCTGAGATTGCCGCAGATGTCAGAAGGTGTTTCCCCTTGCAACGCTGTCAGCAAAGCCCGGGTTTGATTGTCTTCCTTTTTGAACTCATTGGACAGGTGGAATTGGTAGAGGCCAAACCCCACCGGCAACACCGCGAGGACCGTGGTGGTGGGGAAAGCCCAATTGGGTTTGCTGTTCACCTTGGCTTCCAGCGCGTTCAGGCGGTCTGACAAGTCTGGTTCGAGGTCTGCGCTCATGGTGCGATATCCTTGTGTTCAGCTTTGGTCTTGGCGTGGCCCATGCCAGAGCCATGACGCAACGTCAATTTGGCCCTACATAAGCGCTTCGGTCAGAAAGCCATAGACCCTGGCCTCTCTGCCTGCGACTTCCTCGGTCGTGGCCTCGCGCATATTGGTTGAGCCGCTGATCAAATTTTCTTGAGCCGTGCCCCAGCCCACATGCAACGTCTCACCGCGTTCAAACGTGAGGGGCGGAAACTGCGTGAGGTCATAAAAGGACGGCGACAGGCGCGGTCGCACGGCGGCGACACGGGCCAGGACGCCCGACAGGTTGAGCGACCAATTCTCGGTCCGGATGGAAATGACACCGCCGAGCGCTGTGCCCATCAGAACCGCCGCGACAAAGCGCCCATCGTGATCAAAGGTGCAGCGCAAATTGTCCGATGGTGTCCACGCGGGGGCAGAGAAAAGCTGTGTGCCGCAGACCTCACTCTCTGCGTTGAAATCCGTGACAAATTCCAGACGACAGCTGGGATCGGACAGCTGCCTTTGGGATGCAACGGGGACGGTGCAATGGTCCAAGGCTTCGGTCACGCAGTTGGCGATGAAGGCAATGATGGATGTGCCCGGCCGGTAGTGATTGACCTTGGAGAAGAATTCGCCCGGGATCTGATCGGTGCCAAGATGGGATCGGAACCGCGCTTGGATGTCGATGCAGGTCAGGCCCCAATGGGAGAAAAGCGCCATCACAGCCTGGGTGTGCGGATGGTGATCGGGCCGCGCCTCCATATCTTCGTTCACAAAGATCAACGGGAGGACGCGGATGCCACGCTCCGCACAATGGGCGAGCAACATCTCAAGGTAGCGCAGCACAAACGCAGAACTGCTATCGGGGCGCTGCACTTGGCCCGCGTCGTTGAGATTGTATTCCCAAATGAGCACGTCACCGGCCTGCATATCCTCGCAAAACACCGCTCGGTAATGTCCGGTGAGGCCGCTGGTGGCACCAATGGAGATGTTTTTGAGGTCGTGATGGGCGTTGAGCGTGCGGAAATCAGCGGTCCAGCCATTGTGCAGCACGCTGTTGGATCCGCCGCAGATATAGATCGTCATGAAGGTGAATTTTTCTCTGATATAAGGCCTTGAGGGATCAAAATTGTCAGCACTGGCCACCTGCGATTTCGATGGTCTGTCCGTTGATGCTTTCAGATCCCGGTGCGCAGAGCCAAAGGGCTGCGGCGGCCACCTCTTCGGGTTCGATCAGGCGGCGGTGGCGGTTGGCGCGGATCATCATGTCTAGCGCCTCATCCGCGCTGACACCTGCGCGGGTCTGGATGGCCTCTTGGTTGCGGGTCACGATGTCGGTGCGCACATAGGCCGGGCAGAGCGCGTTGAAAGTGTAGGGCGCGCCCATGTAATCCTCACTGAGCGACCGCATCATCCCGATGAGCCCGTGCTTGGAGGCCGAATAGGCCGGGGCGCCGCGCAGACCGCGCAGACCGGCAATGGACGAGACTGCAATGACACGGCCCCAATTGGTGTCCTGCATCGAGGGCAGGCAGGCGCGGACGGTCCAGAACGCGCCATCGAGGTTGGTGGTCAGGATCCAGCGCCAGAACTCTGTGTCGGTTTTGGTCAGGGACCGGCCTTCGGCGACACCGGCATTGGGCACGCAGATCTGGATCGGTCCGCGCGCTTTGACGGCTGTGGCCACGCCGTCTTCGACGGAGGCCTCATCGGTGACATCCATCACCACCGGATGCAGCCGGTCGCCCGCCGCGTCCTCCAGCACGTCCTTGCGCCGACCGGTGACCGTCACCGTCGCGCCATTGTCGGCCAGGGCACGCGCAATCGCCAAGCCAATCCCGGTGCCGCCTCCGGTGACCAGCGCATGAGAGCCGTTGAGCATGTGATGTCCTCCGCAAAAACCCGTCCCGGGCTTGACCCGGGACCTCGACCCTCGCGTGGCAGAGGTCCCGGGTCAAGCCCGGGACACGGGTCACCCTGGTCGTTGAAGCGGGCGTGACGTGACAGGCGGTGCGCGGCGCGTCATGATGGGACCATGCTCAAATGGCTTGATATCCCACCCATGTGGCTTTTGGCTTGTGCAGCTCTCGCCTGGCTTCAGGTGCAGCGTCTGCCCATGGGGCTCAGCTTTGGCGCGGCCTGGGCGGTGCCGGTGGGCACGGGGTTTGTGGCGCTTGGGCTGTTACTTGTGGCGCTGGCCATTTGGGAGTTTGCCCGCTACCGCACCACGCCCATTCCGCATATGGAGGCCAGCGCGCTGATCACATCGGGCATTTTTCGCCTGACGCGGAACCCGATTTACCTCGCAGATGCCGTCATCCTGGCCGGGCTCATCCTGCGCTGGGACGCGGTTTTGAGCCTGATACTGATTCCAATTTTGATTTGGATCATAGATTTTCGCTTCATTCGCGCCGAAGAGATGCGTCTGGAGCGGGCTTTTGGTGATGCATTTTTACGCTATCGGACGCAGACACGCCGTTGGCTGTGAAACTTCTGGAAAGTCAGCATTCACATCCGTGAATGATTGTGACATAGGCACCGTTCGCACTACCTCAGGGCTGCGGCGCGGTGTCTCATCCGCGTCCAAACGCCCAAAATAGAGAAGACGGGGGATGACGACTTGAAGATCGGAACACCGAAAGAGGTGCTGGAGGGTGAAAACCGGGTGGCGATGACGCCTGACTCGGCGCTCCAGCTGCAAAAGCTTGGCTATGACTGTGTCATCGAATCGGGCGCAGGCTTGGCCGCCGGTTTCAGCGACAAAGATTACAAGGACGCGGGCGTGTCCGTGCTCAAGTCATCGGCGACGCTGTGGAAGAACTGCGATATCGTGGCCAAGGTCCGCGTGCCCACCGACACCGAGGTGAAGCGCCTGCGCGATGGTCAGACGCTGATTTCCTTCTTCAACCCGGCCGAGAACGAAAAGGGCCTTGAGACGGCCGCCAAGAAAGGCGCGACCGTCGTAGCGATGGAAATGGTCCCCCGGATCAGCCGCGCCCAGAAGATGGATGCGCTGAGCTCCATGGCCAATATCGCGGGCTATCGCGCGGTGATCGAGGCGGGCAACAATTTTGGCCGCTTCTTCACCGGTCAGGTGACCGCCGCGGGTAAGGTGCCGCCTGCCAAAGTGCTCGTCGTGGGTGCGGGTGTGGCCGGTCTGGCCGCGATTGGCACGTCGACGTCGCTCGGGGCGATCACCTACGCCTTTGACGTGCGTCCCGAAGTGGCCGAGCAGATCGAGTCCATGGGCGCGGAGTTCGTCTTCCTCGATTTTGAAGAAACACAGACCGATGGTGCATTGACCGGCGGTTATGCCTCGCCGTCCAGCCCAGAATTTCAGGCAAAACAGCTTGAAAAATTCCGTGAGATGGCCCCGGATATCGACATTGTCATCACCACGGCCCTGATCCCGGGCCGCCCCGCGCCGAAGCTTTGGACCAAGGACATGGTCGAGATGATGAAGCCCGGCTCGGTGATCATTGACCTTGCAGCCGAGCGCGGTGGCAACTGTGACCTGACCGTGATGGACGAAAAGGTCGTCTCCGAGAACGGTGTCACGATCATCGGCTACACCGATTTCCCCAGCCGCATGGCCTCGCAAAGCTCCACGCTTTATGCCACCAACATCCGTCACATGATGACCGACCTGACGCCGGAAAAAGACGGCACGCCGGTTCATGACATGGAAGATGACGTGATCCGCGGCTCCACCGTGACCCATAGCGGAGAGGTGACCTATCCACCGCCCCCGCCCAAGGTGAACGCCATTGCGCAGCAGGCCAAAAAGCCGGAGCCGCCCAAAGAGCTGACACCGGAAGAAAAGCGCGCCGCAGAGATGGCCGCGTTCAAAAAGCAGACGATCAATCAGGTCTCTTTGCTGGGCATCGGTGGCATCTTGCTGCTGGCTGTGGGCCTTGTCGCCCCGGCGAGCTTTATGCAGCATTTCATCGTGTTCGTGCTGTCGGTCTTTGTGGGCTTCCAGGTGATCTGGAACGTGTCGCACAGCCTGCACACACCGCTCATGGCCGTCACCAACGCCATTTCGTCGATCATCATTCTGGGCGCGGTCATACAGATCGGATCCAGTTCGATCCTGATCACCATCCTTGCCGCTTTGGCGGTGTTCATGGCGGCGATCAATATCTTTGGTGGCTTCCTCGTCACCCGGCGCATGCTCGCCATGTTCCAGAAGTCGTAAGGGGGAAAAGCCATGGATTTCGGATTTACCACGGCGGCCTACGTTGTTGCGGCCATTCTATTCATCTTCTCCCTGGGCGGCTTAAGTGGCCAGGAAAGCGCCAAGCGCGCGGTCTGGTACGGCATTGTGGGCATGGCCATCGCGGTTGTGGCCACGCTGATTGGCCCGGGTCAGACCTATTGGTTCCTCACGATTATGCTGATCGGGCTGGGCGCGATGATCGGCTACCAGCTGGCCACGCGCGTGCAGATGACGCAGATGCCAGAATTGGTCGCTATCATGCACTCGCTCGTGGGTCTTGCGGCGGTGTTTGTGGGCTTTAACGCCGATATCATGATCAACCAGATGAGCGCGCTTTTCGCGGTCAATGATCTGACGCTGGGGGCCACGATTGGCGACAGTTTCACAGCGGTTGGCCTGCCCAAAGAGGTCTATGACCAGCTGTCATCTTTTGGTCAGTTGATTGCCAAGAAATCGAGCGTTGAGATCACCATTCTGAAGGTCGAACTGGTGCTGGGCATCTGGATCGGTGCGGTGACGTTCACCGGCTCGGTGATTGCCTATGGCAAACTGGCAGGCAAGGTGGATACCTCGGCCAAGCAGCTTCCGGGTGGGCATCTGCTCAATGCGGCCGCGGCTGGTCTCTCGCTGGTCCTCGCCTTCATGTATTTGGGCGGATCCGGCAGCTGGACCCTGGTTCTGCTGACGCTTCTGGCGCTTTTCATCGGGTATCACCTGATCATGGGCATCGGCGGTGCGGACATGCCTGTCGTGGTGTCCATGCTCAACAGTTATTCCGGCTGGGCGGCGGCGGCGATTGGCTTCTCGCTCGGCAATGACCTTTTGATCGTGGTGGGTGCGCTTGTTGGCTCGTCTGGTGCGATCCTCAGCTACATCATGTGCAAGGCGATGAACCGGTCATTTGTCAGCGTGATCCTTGGCGGCTTCGGTGGCGCGCAGGGGGAACAGATGGCCGTGGAAGGCGAACAGGTCGCGATTGACGAAGGTGGTGTTGCGGCGGCGCTGAATGAGGCCTCCTCCGTTGTCATCGTACCCGGCTACGGCATGGCGGTGGCCCAGGCGCAGCAGGCGGTCAGTGAGCTGACCAACAAGATGCGCGCCAAAGGCAAAAATGTCCGCTTTGCCATTCACCCCGTCGCGGGCCGTCTGCCCGGGCACATGAACGTACTCTTGGCCGAAGCCAAAGTGCCGTATGACATCGTGCTGGAGATGGATGAGATCAATGATGACTTCCCGGACACGGATGTTGTCATCGTGATCGGCTCCAACGACATCGTGAACCCGGCCGCACAGGATGATCCGAACTCTCCCATCGCCGGGATGCCGGTGCTGGAGGTCTGGAAAGCCAAGCAGGTGTTCGTGTCCAAACGCGGGCAGGGCACCGGGTATTCCGGCATCGAAAACCCGCTCTTCTTCAAAGAGAACACGCGGATGTTTTATGGCGATGCCAAGGATTCGGTTAGCAAACTGCTCCCCCTGGTGGAGTAACGCGACCTTTAACGACGAAAAGACCCCGGCCAAAACCGGGGTCTTTTTTTATTCGGCGGGGGGATGTTCATTTGGCCGCCATCCGGGCCGCCGCCAGAGATAGCGCCACGCGTCCGCCCAACTGCGTGCACGGCGCATGTCGGCCACCAGCCCCGGGATTTCTGAAAACCACACCACCACCGGGTTCTGACTGTTGAAATCCCGTTTCAGCCCATAGCGCGGGCGCTCTTCCTCGACCTGGAAGGTGCCAAACATGCGGTCCCAGATGATCAGAATGCCTGCGTAGTTTTTATCGAGATATTTTTCATCCGCGCCATGATGCACCCGGTGATGCGACGGCGTGTTGAGCACCCATTCCAGCGGCCCCAGCTTGCCGATCAATTCGGTGTGCAGCCAGGTTTGATAGGCCAGCACCGTGATCGTGCCAAAGATGATCGCCTCCGGGGCAAAGCCCATCAGCGCCAGCGGGATATGGATGATCAGCGACCACAGCCCCTCAAGCGGGCCAAAGCGAATGCCGGTGATGATGTTCATGTCGCGTGAGGAATGATGCACCGCGTGTTGCGTCCACAAAAGCCGCACCTCATGGGCGATGCGATGTTCCCAATAGTACGTGACATCCGCCAGGATCAGCACGATTAGCAGCGTGCCCAGCGTGATCGGGATTTGCCAGGGCAGGGCGTAGGCGATGATCCAGTAGAGGCTGTAGGCCCCGGTCAGAAACAGCACCTGTACCGCAAGATAGGGGATCTGCGTCGAGGCACTGACGACCATTTCCCACAGGGTTTTGCCGCGCAGATTGCCTTTGATCGCGGCCTCCACCAGTTCAATCGCCAGGATCGCCGCGCCGATGAGGAAAAACACCTCGTCGATTTGCGCGGTCAGGGCGTCAAGGGATGTGGGTGTCATGGGGGTGCTCCTTTCATGCCGTTGAGGAAAGTGGCCCAGGCCAGATCAGTGGCTTGCGTGGGCGTCAGCTCTTGCGCCACGACGGCCTCCCACGCGGCATAGACCAACCCGTCATAGACCCGCGCGACCCAGGCTGTGGGCACTGCGCCGGGCAGGCTGCCCTCCGCCTTGGCCTGCCCGATGGCGTCAAGCAGTTCGGCTGTGCTGGCGGCATAGGCGGCGGCAACCTCTGGGTCGCGGTCCACGGCCTCTTGCGCCAGGAAAAGCTGCCGGTTGGCCAGGGGGATCGACGCCGCCATGGCCCGCCGCAACCCATCGAGGTAGCTCTCGGCGCCGTGCAAGGCGGCGTCAACAGCCGCGTTGAGATCTGCCATCGCCGCTTTGGCCAGCGCGGCCATCAGGTCGTCGCGGCCTGCAAAATAGCGATGCAGCGTGGCGCGACCGACCCCCGCCGCATGGGCCACATCCGACAAGGGGGCGGAGGCATTGCGCCCAAACACCTCGAACGCGGCGTTCAGGATCTCGTGTTGGGTTTTACTGCTTTGTCTCATATGAGACATATCTGTCTCATATGGGCTTTTGTCAAGGCACCTCGGGTACAGCAAATGATGCATTCTTGTGCGGCTTGGGCGCGGTATGCAGAGGTATTCTCATAAGCGTATGAAATTTAAAGGTTTGTCCTTTCAAATTCCGGCTTAGCTCCCACATAAGCAAACCAAAGGATGGTTCATGGCCCCAATCGAAGATCACCCGCTGCGCTACCAGCTGGCCAATGAGCTGCACGCCCGGCCGTTTCCCAAGCTGCAGGCGCCCGCCACGATTGCCTATCTCGTGCTCAAGAAGAATGAGAATGCGGCGGCGCGGGATCGTGCGCTCGATATGGCGCATCTGGTGGACCTGTTGGATCGCCATGGTGCGGTGCATCCGCAGCCCGGGGCCACGCATTACTCCGGCCAAGTGGGGCGGCACTTCCTGACCTGGGAAAGCCATGCAGAATTTGTGACCTACTCGGCGATTGCCAAGGCCAATGGCGGGCGTCCGTTTGACCCGGCCGATTTTGAGGTGTTCCCTGAAGACTGGCTTGAAAACGCGCCTGGGTCGCGCATCACCTCGGCGCTCTTGCGGGTGCAGCCGCGCACGGACGAAAGTGAGCTGGAGAAAAACATCGCGGATTGGTTCGTCTCAGAATCCGTGGCGGTCGCGCGCGTGGTCGAAGACAGCGCCATCATCGCCGGCGATTTTCGCATCGACCCTGCCGGGCATCAGCGATTTCTGATTTCCGTGGACGCTGATATCGGCTCGCGCCGTGCGGGGCGGGTGATGCAGCGTCTGTGTGAGATTGAAACCTACAAGGCCATGTCCATGCTTGGGTTCTCACGCGTCCGCGCGATGGAGTCTGATATGGGCGCGATGGAGGATCGCCTCAGCAAGATCATTGGCGGGCTTAGCGCCCGCGAGGATCAGGCCGAAGACACGCTGAGCGAGCTTCTGGACATCACCGCAGAGATGGAAGCGCTCAACGCCACGTCATCGTTCCGCTTTGGGGCCACAGCCGCCTACCGTCATATTGTAGCACAGCGCATTGAGGTGCTGCGAGAAGAGCGGTTCGGCGCGCGTCAGACATTTTCAGAGTTCATGATGCGACGCTATGATCCTGCGATGCGCACGGTGACCGCGGCGAAAGAGCGGCTTGATGCCATGGTCGAACGCGCCCGGCGCGCGGGTGAGCTTTTGCGGACCCGCGTTGACGTGGAGCGCAGCGCCCAGAACCAGGCATTGCTTGAGAGCATGGACAAGCGCGCCGCGTTGCAATTGCGGTTGCAGCGCACGGTGGAGGGGCTGTCGGTGGTGGCGATCAGCTATTACGCGGTCTCGCTTGCGGGATATCTGCTTTATCCGCTGTCGGAGCCATTGGGCGTCTCCGAAGGCGTGCTGACCGCAGCGGTCACGATCCCTGTCGTGCTCATGGTCTGGTGGCTTGTGCGCAAGTTGCGCGAAAGCGTGACCTAGCGCGTTGCGTCAGGCGGTTTTGGTTGTAGGCTACCCGAGCGACATCGGGGGCGAACATGTCAGACCAAATCAAATCCATGCAGCTTTATCCGCGCGCCGAGCGGATCTATGCGGAGCTTGACGCGCTGGGCTATTCGCCCGGTGCGGCGGTGCCCGTTGAGGTGCTCAACCAGTTTGATCAACTGCATTATCACGGCACGGATGCGCTGGATGCCGCGATTGCCACCTGCGGGCTGGGGCAGGGGCAGGCGGTGCTGGAGGTGGGTTCCGGCTGGGGCGGCTGCGCGCGGTACTTGGCCCAGACCAGTGGTGCGAACCTGACCGCCGTGGAGTTGCAGGCCGACTACCACAGTGTGGCCCAAGACCTGACCGCGCGCGCAGGCTTGAGGGACCGGGTGGATCACGTGAACGCGGATTTTCTCGACGTGCCGCTGCCGGAGGCCGGGTTTGATCACGCGGTCAGTTGGTTGGCCCTGTTCCACATTCCTGACCGGCCACGGTATCAGGCCAAGATCCACAGTGTGTTGAAACCCGGTGGCATGTTGTTTGCCGAAGACCTGTACCTGATCGAGGCGCCCGAGGACGAAGAGGATTTTGCCCGCCATCTGTTTCCCAACTCACTGGTCACGCGCGCCGACTATGAAGACAGCCTGATTGAGGCCGGGTTCGAGGCCGTGACGCTGACCGACATGACGCAAGATTGGGCTGCATTTACAGCGGAGCGGCTCGTCGCTTTTCGCGCCTCGCGCGCGGCCTATGCCGCCAAGCATGGTGAGGATGGCTATGCCGCCTTGGGGGTGTTCTATGAGAAAATGGCGGGGTATTTTGCCGATGGTCTGGTCGGCGGGGTGCGGGTGTCAGCGCGCAAACCTTTATAGTCGCGCTATTTTGGGAACACCGGATATGTCTTGGCCAAATCCTCAAGCCCCATGCGGATAAGACCCGCTAGCGCATCCATGTCGATCCGGTCCAGCCGGGTGATATAGAGACACGCCTTGCCCAACTTATGCGGCCCCAGATGGGCCAACGTCTCAGAGTAATCCTGATAGCCCGGCATGATATAGAGCGACATGGACGCCTTGCGCGGTGAAAACCCGCAGGCCAGAAAATCCCCTTCGCGCCCGCTGTCGTATCTGTAGTGATAGCGCCCGTAACCGATGATGGCATCGCCCCACATCACCGGCTCAAAGCCTGTCACCTCTTGGAAAAACGGCAGCAATGTCTCCGCATCCGCACGGCGGCGCGCGTGTTCGATCGTCGCGATGAAGGCCGCGGGGTTTTGGGATGTGGCTTGGGTTTTGTTGTCTGCCATGGTCGTCCCCCTTGCCTCACAATAGTGCGAGAGGGCTAGGCCTGTCACGGGCGCGCGCTAGGTTTATCGTATAGACAGGAGGATATGTCATGCTCAAGCCCACCCCCCTTACACGACGCGCTCTGATCGGATCTGCCGCCGCCTTGCCCATTGCCGCAGCGGCCCCAAGCTGGGCGTCAGCCCCGATGCTGGGGGTGAGCACGCCCTTGCACCGGCGGTTCAAACTGGGCTCCTTTGAGGTGACAATGCTGCTGGCCGGGACCGCGTCGCGCGAGGCACCGCAATCTATTTTTGGGCTCAACGCGTCCGAGGCGGAGTTTGCGGCGGCGTCTGAGGCGGCCAATATCCCCGCCGACAAGGTGCAGTTCTTTTTTAATCCGGTCGTCGTGAACACCGGCGAAAAACTGGTGCTTTTTGACACCGGGCTGAACGGCGCGGCGATCACCGCGGCGCTGGAGGATGCAGGATATACCGCGGATCAAATCGACCTCGTGGTGATCACCCATATGCATGGCGACCATATCAATGGTCTGATGGGCGATGGTGGGGCCACGTTCCCCAATGCCGCCTATGCCACCGGGCGCGTGGAGTTTGATCACTGGGCCAAGGCCGAAAACGAAGGGTTTGAAGGCAAGGTGCGCCCGCTGGCCGATCAGTTTGCGATGATGGAGGATGGCCAGTCCGGCTTTTCCGGCCACACCGCCATGGCGGCCTTTGGGCACACGCCGGGGCACATGGTGCATATGATCGAATCCGATGGCCAGCAGCTTGTCATCGCGGCTGATTTTGCCAATCACTACGTCTGGTCCCTGGGTCAGCCCGATTGGCACGTGGTCTTTGACATGGACAAAGAGGCCGCGGCCAAGACCCGCCGTCGTCTGCTGGATATGATCGCGACAGATAAGCTCGCCTTTACCGGCTATCACATGCCTTGGCCCGGTGTGGGCTATGTGGGGGTGGAAGGCAGCGGTTTCCGCTATGTGCCCAGTTCCTACCAGCTGATGCTCTAACGCCGATCAGCGCGGCAGAAAATTCGAATTTTCTGCGCATTTTCTTCGAAGAAAATGTGGGCGCCGAACCCGGGGTTGCGCCTTGATCCGCGCCGCCCGCCTGCTAGCTGAGGGCCATGGAAAACGCACTTATCATTGGTGCCTCTGGCGGCATTGGCACGGCCCTCATGCAGGCGCTCACCGCGCGCGGTGTGGCTGTGACGGGCCTGTCTCGGTCAGAGCATGGTCTTGATGTCACGGATGAAGCATCTGTCCGCGCAGAGCTGGAGCCGCTGACGGGCCCGTATGATCTGATTTTCGTGGCCACTGGCGCGCTCGAGATCCATGGCGCGACGCCGGAAAAATCCCTCAGGGAGTTGAACGCGCAAGCGATGCTGAATCAGTTCGCGCTCAATTGTGTGGGGCCGTCCTTGGTGCTCAAACACAGTGTGCGGCTCTTGCCACGGGACCGACGGG
>JBCCDT010000046.1:0-26908 GCA_039030635.1 Pseudomonadota bacterium | reverse complement strand
GGGCTGAACGTGGGCCTGATGGTCGATATCCCTGGGCGCATGGCCGAGGGCGGCTGGAAAGTGGCGGCTTATGTGGATGAGCGTGCCAGCGGCAAAGCCTATAACGGCATTTTGCAGATTTTCTCTGGCCAGGCAGGGGGCACCACCGGGCTTTTCACCATGTTGGTGAGCGACATCGTGGGCGCAGAGCGCGAGAAGGTGGAGATTGTGCGCGAGGGCAAGAAGCGCGGGCTTTATATCGGGCGCAAGATCCAGGGCGAGATTGAGATGATCGATGGGGGCGACCCGGATCACCCGGTCATGATCACCAATTCCAAATACTGGATGGGCCCCGATATCATCGCCGCGCGCGGCACCAAATCCAAAGTACGCGATTTCGGTCGGATCTGGGATTTTGGCGGCAAATCCGCCGAGATCTGTCCGATCGATTGGAGCGGTCCCAAGTAGCACGGGTGGCCTGCGATGATCACGCCCGCCTATTGCGCGATGATGACGCGCTACAATGCCTGGCAGCATCGCCAGCTGACGGTCGCGCTTGACCCGGTGCCGGAGGCAGAGGTCGTGGCCGATCGCGGCGGGTTTTTCGGGTCGATCCTCGGCACGCTGAACCATGTTCTGTGGGCCGATCGGATTTGGATGAGCCGGTTTGATGACAGCTTTGATGCGCCAGAGGGCGGCATCCCGGAGAGCCCGTTTATTTGCGCGGACTACGCCGCCTGGAAAGAGGCGCGCGCCGAGATGGACAGGCGCATGGCCGCCTGGGCCAGCACGATCACACAAGAGGAATTATCAGGCGATGTGGCCTGGTATTCGGGGGCCGCAGGGCGCGACATGGTCAAACCGCGCGCCTTTTGCATCACCCATATGTTCAATCACGCCACCCATCACAGAGGGCAAGTACACACGATGATGACCAGTGCAGGTTTGACGGGCAATACGTCCGATCTCTTTTTTCTTCCGGAGGCCCCCTGATGGCGCCCGCGTTGTCGCTGTCGCGCCGGTTGCGGCGCACGCCCTTTAGCGACGGGGTCGAGGCGGCGGGCGTCAAGGCCTATACGGTGTATAACCGGATGCTGCTGCCGACGGTGTTTCGGTCGCCTGAGGAGGATTATCACCACCTCAAAACGGCGGTGCAGGTCTGGGATGTGTCGGTCGAGCGGCAGGTGGAGATGCGCGGGCCCGATGCCGGGCGGCTCATGCAGATGCTGACGCCGCGCGACCTGCGCGGGATGACGCCGGGCCAGTGTTTTTACGTGCCCATTGTCGATGAGACAGGCGGTATGCTGAACGATCCGGTGGCGGTGAAGCTGGCCGAGGATCGGTGGTGGATTTCGATTGCGGACAGTGACCTGCTTTATTGGGTCAAGGGCGTGGCCTATGGTTGGCGGCTCGATGTGCTGGTGGATGAGCCGGATGTGTCGCCTTTGGCGGTGCAGGGGCCCAAGGCCGAGGAGCTGATGGCGCGGGTCTTTGGCGATGCGGTGCGCGACATTCGGTTTTTCCGCTATGACCTGTTGGATTTTCAGGGCCGCCAACTGGTGGTTGCGCGGTCGGGCTATTCCAAGCAGGGCGGGTTTGAGATCTATGTCGAAGGGGCGGATATCGGCATGCCTTTGTGGAATGCGCTGATGGAGGCGGGCAAGGATCTGGATGTCTATGCGGGCTGTCCCAACCTGATTGAGCGGATTGAGGGCGGATTGCTGAGCTATGGCAATGACATGACCGATGACAACACGCCCCATGAGTGCGGGTTGGGCAAGTTCTGCAACACCCAGAGTGCGGTGGGCTGCATTGGCCGGGATGCGCTGCTCAGGGTGGCCAAGGAAGGCCCGGTGCAGGAAATTCGCGCGCTGGCGATTGATGGTGGACCGGTGCCGCCCTGCGATCGTTGGTGGCCGGTGCGTTGTGACGGTGAGGTGGTGGGCCGCGTGAGTTCGGCCGCCTGGAGCCCGGATTTCAACACGAGCGTGGCCATCGGGATGATCCGAATTCCCTATTGGACGCCGGGGACGGAACTAAGGGTGGAAACGCCTGAGGGGCCGCGCGGCGCGATGGTGCAATCGAAGTTCTGGCTGTGAGGGCCGGGATTTAGGTATTTATGACAAGAAAGAAGCCTGAGATTTGGCCTTAAAAAGGAGTCTGTGAGATGTTCAACGCTTTGGTGGTTGAGAAGGATGAAGAAAGCGGGAAGACGTCTGCGGGCGTGACGGAGATCAGTGTCGATGATCTGCCCGAAGGGGATGTGACTGTCGCGGTGGAGTATTCCACGGTGAACTACAAGGACGGTTTGTGCATCGGTCCGGGCGGCGGGTTGGTGCGCAAATACCCCCATGTGCCGGGGATTGATTTCGCCGGAACTGTCGAAAGCTCTGACGATGACCGCTACAAACCCGGTGACAAGGTCGTGCTGACCGGGTGGCGCGTGGGCGAGGTGCATTGGGGCGGCTATGCGCAGAAAGCGCGCGTCAAAGCCGATTGGCTGGTGCCGCTGCCCGAGGGGCTGGACACGCGCGCGGCGATGGCCGTGGGCACGGCGGGGTTCACCGCGATGCTGGCGGTGATGGCGCTGGAAGATCACGGGCTGGCGCCGGGGCAAGGGCCGGTCTTGGTCACCGGCGCCGCGGGGGGCGTGGGCTCTGTCGCCACGGCGATCCTGGCGGGCCTGGGCTATGAGGTGGCCGGGGTGACCGGGCGGCCGGAGACGGCGGATTACCTCAAATCCCTTGGCGCCACTCAGATTGTGGCCCGCGAAGAGATCAACGAGACGGTGAAGCGCCCGCTGGAAGCGGAGACCTGGGCGGGCTGTGTCGATGCGGTGGGCGGTGACATGCTGGCGCGGGTGTTGGGGCAGATGAACTATGGGGCCTCGGTGGCGGCGGTGGGCCTTGCCGGGGGTGCGGGCCTTCCGGCGACGGTGATCCCGTTCCTCTTGCGCGGTGTGAACCTGTTGGGCATCGACTCTGTGATGCAGCCTTATGACAACCGGGTGCGCGCGTGGCAGCGGATCGCGTCGGATCTGCCGATGGACAAGCTTGAGGCGATGATCCAACCGGCTGTGCTGTCGGATCTGCCGGGGCTGGGCCGTGACATCCTGAAAGGGCAGGTCAAAGGCCGCGTTTTGGTGGATGTGAACGCCTAAAGACAGGTCGCGATCTTTTAACGGCTTTCAAAGGCCCCTCGGTGTTTTGATGCCGGGGGGCTTTTCTCATGGTGGGGGTGCGTTTTCAGTCAGATCGCATGACCTGACATGCATGGACGCTCCGCGACCGCGTTCAGCACGATGGTGGTGCGCACCCGTGTGACCGATTGCACCGGATTGATTTGCGTCTCAATGATCTCATTGAGTTCATCGGTGCCGGAGGCGCGTATCTTGAGCAGGTAGCAATCATCGCCTGCGATTTTGTGAAGCTCTTCGAGACCGGTCACGCCCGAGAGCGCCGCGGCTGTATCGAACCCCAGGCTGGGCTTGGCGTCTGTGACGAAGACAAAAGCCAGAAGCGATTTGCCAAGCGCATGGGGGTTGAGCCGCACTTCGTAGCCTTGAATCACGCCGTCTGCTTCCAACCGGCGCACACGGTCGGAAATCGCCGACGGGGCGAGGCCCACGCGCCGTGCGATATCTGCCTTGGACAGGGAGGCGTCGCCCAGAAGGAGCGATAGGATTTCTTTGTCTTTGCTGTCGATCATTCTTTGATTGTATCAAAGTGCCGACGAATCGTCTATAAATTTGGGAAATGGGACGTGAGGCAACGCTTGAGGATCCGCCATGGACGCTGGCACCCTTGATTTAACGGTCGCTGGGGCCTCGGTCCGGTTGGCGTATTTGCGCAAACCCGGCGCGCGTCCGCCGTTGGTTTGTTTGCACGGGTTCGGCTCCACCAAGGAAGATTACGCCGATCTGTCGATGCGCCCTGAGTTTCAGGATCGGGGCCTGCTGGTCTGGGACGCGCCCGGGTGTGGTGCCTCGGAGGTCAGCACGCCGGACGCCCTGTCCATCCCGTTTTTGGTGGAGGTGGCGCTGGCGGCTTGTGAGGCGCTGGGGGTGGTGCGCTTTCACCTGTCGGGGCATTCCATGGGCGGGCTGACCGGGTTGCTCTTGGCCCATGGGCATGCGGACCGGATCCTGAGTTTCGTGGATATTGAGGGCAATGTGGCGCCGGAGGATTGCTTTTTGTCGCGTCAAATCCTTGAGCATCCGGGCGACACGCCCGCGGCGTTTGCCAAAGGCTTCATCGAGAGGGTGCGCCACCGGGCGGAATATGGCTCCGCGCTTTATGCGGCGGCTTTGCCCGTTAAGGTGCGCGACACGACCTATGCGCCGATCTTTACGTCCATGGTGGCGCTGTCGGACAGGGCGCCTTTGATGGAGATGTTCACGGGTCTGCCGTGCCCCAAGGCGTTTCTTTACGGGGAGCAGAACCGGCATCTGTCGTATCTGGGGGATTTGCCCACTGCCGGGGTTGAGGTGATCGAGATCCCGCATTCGGGCCATTTTCCGATGTATTCCAATCCGCCTGCGCTTTGGACAGCGATGGCGGCGTTTCTTGAAAGGCATGATCCGACCCCATGACCCCGTCAGATTTCGCAGCCTATCCAACGGGCAATCTGTGCAATGCCGATGCCTCTGTCCGGGCGCTTGCGCCTTGGATCAAGCCGCTGATCCCCGGCAAGGCGGTGGCCGGGCGGGCGCGCACAGTGCGGATCACGCCGGGTCAGAACGGGGCCATTCACCGCGCGGTGCATCAGGCGGCGCAGGGCGAGATCGGGGTTGTCGATGGCGGTGGCTCCGACCGGTTCGGGCCGTTTGGTGATCTTTTGGCGGAAGGCTGTTTGGCGAAAGGCATGGCGGGGGCCGTGCTCGATTGCACCATCCGGGACAGCGCCGACATCGCAGCCCTTGGATTTCAGGTGTTTTGCCGCGGCTTTCACCCGGAGGCCACGGCGAAAACCGCCGCGGGGGACACGGACATTGCGGTTGTGCTGGGCGGGGTTCAGATCACACCCGGCGATATTATTGTGGGCGATGACGATGGTGTCGTGGTGATCCCGCAGGAGGCCGCCGCCACGGTCCTGACCCAAGTGGCCGCGGTTGCCGCGCGTGAAACCGCGATCCGTGACCGTATCCGCGCGGGCGAAACGACGTTGGAAATTTTTGAGATCAGCCCTTAGGCAAAAGCCAAGCGGCACAGCGACAGAGGACAGCATGGACAGACCTGACACATTTTTCAATTTCGCGGATCTGAGCGAGGGCATCGCGCGCAGCTTGGCCGAGGGCATCGAGACACGCGTGTTTCCGGGCGAACATGCGATGTTTTCCATCGTGAGCTTTGAGCCCGGCAGCGAAGGGTCGATCCATGCCCATCCAGAGGAGCAATGGGGTGTCTTGCTGGAGGGCAGTGGCACGCGCATTCAGGATGGCGTTGACGTGCCGGTGGGCCCCGGTGATTTCTGGCGCACGCCCGGTGGGGTGGAGCATGGCTTTCGCGCGGGCCGGGATGGTGCGCGGGTGCTGGATGTGTTTGCCCCGCCGCGAGAGGCCTATCGCAAGGCGGGCGCGGGGTTCGCCGTCTGATCCCTTAGTCGCGTCGCCCGGTCGAGGGCAGGGGTGGGCCTGATCCCCGAGGTGCGGTTTGGCGGCTTGGTGTGCAAGCGAGATGTCAGGGCGGATGTCAGAGTGGTCTTGCCGCGTGAGGGATTGTTGCGGGCGGCGGCTTGCGCGTAGAGTTCAGCCGATGTTTGGTCCCAAAGATACGCGCACCGTGGTGCGACGGCTGATGATCCTTGCGGGGTTTGTCGGGGCGCTTTGGCTGATCCAGATGATCAATGCCGCAGTGGGGTATGAGCTGAACGTGGGGTTCGGGCTGATCCCCAGACATATTGTCGGGCTTGATGGGGTTCTGGGCATGCCGTTTTTGCATGTCAGTTATCCGCATCTGGTGGCCAACACGCCGCCGCTCTTGCTTATGGGGGCGCTTTTGGCGCTGACGGCGACGCGCGCGCTGATCCTTGTCAACGGGATCATCGTGGTTTTGGGCGGGGTGTTGGTCTGGCTGCTGGGCAGCCACGCCATTCATGTGGGGGCTTCTGGTCTTGTGTTCGGGTGGTTTGGCTTTCTCGTGGCGCGGGGGCTGGTGGACCGGTCTGTGGTGACCTTGGCCACATCGCTTTTGATCGCGGTTGTCTATGGGTCGATCCTATGGGGCGTGGTGCCGGGTCAGGACGGCATTTCCTGGGAGGCGCATCTTTTTGGTGCGCTCGCGGGTGTTGCCGCGGCGGTGGTCGTGCGCGCGCCTGTCCATGGCCCGCGTTTGCGCGACGTGGAGCGGACATAGCCGCACCCGGACCGTTAAGGGCTGGGTCATTCCAAACAGGCTATGGGAATTCATGACACCGAGGACGAATCACCCCTGAGTGGCATGGGAATTGGGCGAATTTCCCGGGGTATTCGGGCTGTCAAAGCGCTGAAAATCTGGTAGATCGACCAAAATCGCAAAAATTATGGGATTTTGCGGGAACGGATGGATGAGCCGCGCATTGTCTATATATTGTGTTTAATTGCCCGTATATCGCTAGGTAAGGTGTCCATTTGGGGATAATTGGCACATCATGTTGATTTTTGGCGGTCACAGAAACAAGATGCTGTGGCAATTCCCGTAAAAACTTATTGATTACCATAAATTCCCATGTAATACCTTTCTACACGATGAGGACGGGATCAAAAGGGGCGAACAAAAAGACCCCAACGACAAATCCCAAGTCAGGTTTCATACAGGCACCCGCTTTCATCGAACGAAGAGATCCGGCGCGCGGGCGAGCAGACATCCCCCCAGGTGGCGCGCGCAGCTGGACACCCGCATAGCGGGACGAGGGCGGCGGATTGGACAGTGGCAGCAGTTCAATCCGCCGTTTCGTTTTCTAAGGACCGATTTTGATCGGGGGACGTGAACGAGAGGGCCAGAGGACAGTGGTTCGCAGGTTCAGAGGTGAAGGGCTCCACAAGGTGGATGCAAAGGGCAGGGTGTCTATCCCGGCCCATTTTCGCCGTGTGCTTGAGGCCAATGATCCCAGCTGGACGGACGGTTTGAACCCGGAGCTGGTCATCGTCTATGGCGATCATCGCCGCAAATATCTGGAATGTTATACGGTCAAGGCGATCGATGAGGTGGATGAGAAGATCGCGAACATGCCGCGCGGGTCACGCGAACGGGCGATGTTGGAGCGGCTGTTCTCCGCGCAATCGCTGCATACCAATGTGGATGAGACGGGCCGGATCGTGCTGCCGCAAAAGCTGCGCGAAAAGATCGGGCTGACGGTGCCGGGGGAGGCGATGTTCCTTGCGGCTGGCGATACGTTCCAGATTTGGAAGCCGGAGACCTATGAGGCTGTGGAAGAGGCGCGCACGGAAGCGTGGCTTGATGAACTGCCCGATGATGTGGATCCGCTGGTGTTCCTTGATGCACCTCCAGGAGGGGAATGAGGGATGTCCGCTGCTGCCGCAATCGAGACACCGCATGTTCCCGTTCTTCTCAATGCAATTCTTGAGGCGGTTGCCCCTGTGAACGGCCTTTGGGTCGATGGCACGTTGGGGGCGGGCGGTTACACGCGCGGGCTGTTAGAGGCCGGTGCGGATGAGGTTGTGGGGATTGATCGTGATCCGTTGGCCATCGCGATGGCGGGGGAGTGGGGTGCGACCTATGACGCGCTGCGCGTTGTGCAGGCGCGGTTTTCTCAAATGGATGAGCATGTTGAGGCGGCGGACGGGGTGGTGCTCGATCTGGGTGTGTCTTCGATGCAGCTCGATCAGGCTGAGCGCGGCTTTTCGTTTCAAAAGGACGGTCCGCTCGATATGCGGATGGGGCAATCGGGGCGGTCTGCGGCGGATATCGTGAATGAGGCCTCTGAGGAGGCGCTGGCGGATATCCTTTATCTTTTCGGTGAAGAGCGGGCGAGCCGGCGGATTGCACGGGCGATTGTGAAAGCGCGGCCTGTCGCGACGACGTTGGAGCTGGCCGATATTGTGTCGTCATGCTTGCCGCGTTCAAAGCCCGGGCAGGCGCATCCGGCGACGCGCAGTTTTCAGGCGCTGCGGATTGCGGTGAATGAGGAATATGCCGAGCTGGTCGATGGGCTGGAGGCCGCGGAACGCGTGTTGCGCCCTGGTGGGCAACTGGCGGTGGTGACGTTTCATTCGGTCGAGGATCGGATTGTGAAACGGTTTTTGCAGGCCAAGGCGGATGCGGGCGGGGGTGGTAGCCGCCATGGGCCGCAAGAGGCCGCGCGCGCGCCGCAGTTTACGTTGAAATCCCGCAAGGCGATTTCGCCGACGCCCGAGGAAGTGGCGGCCAATCCGCGCGCGCGGTCGGCAAAGTTGCGTATTGCGGTGCGCACGGATGCGGCAGCGGAGCCTGTGGATCGGCGCGGGCTGGGCATGCCGGAATTGAAAAGAGGTTTGGTATGAGCTGGCGCGGGATCAAGGCCCTTGGGCCGCCGCGCCTTCGTCAGGCTCCCCCCAGGGCATGGCGAATTGGCCAATGCAGGGCGTCTCTCAGACGGTCGGCGGGACCGCAGGATAAAGTGCCTTTGAACAGAGGTTTGATCGCCACGCCGGGGCCTGACAAAGGCGCGGCTCTGGTCGGGAATGGAGTGTCATTGTAATGCGTTCGATTTTTTACGCGCTCACCGTTGCGGTCGTCATTTCCATGGCGTTCTGGGCCTATCATGAGAATTACAAGACCCAAGAGGCGCAGGCGCGGGCCGAAAGCCTGCAACAGCAGATCTCGGATGCGCGGTCCCGGCTGCGGGTGCTGCGCGCGGAATGGGCCTATCTCAACCGACCCGACCGGTTGCGCGATCTGGCAGAGATCAATTTCGACACGCTGGGCCTCTTGGAGATCCGCCCGCATCAGTTTGGCCGCGTGGGCGAGGTGGCGATGCCGGTTGAGGATATCCTGATCATCGAGGACGCAATTGACGTGATGGACGCGATTGAGCTGCGCAGCGAAGGAGGGCATTTCCCATGATCCGCACACCGCTGCGCCCCTTGGCGCGTATCCTGCAGGCCCGTGACCTGGGCGAGAACCCCGACACAATTGAGCGCGAAAACATCCGCGCGCGGCACGAGGAAATGCGCGACAAATCCCGCAAGCGGGCCGAAGGGCGGCTGTTGGTGCTGGGGCTGTTTTTCCTCTTTGCCTTTGCCACGATTGGCGCGCGGATGGGGACGTTGGCCAATTCGGAACCCGCCGAACCTACGGCCAGTGTGGCCGGCGCGCAGATCCTCGCGCAGCGGGCCGATATTGTGGATCGCAAAGGGCGCATTCTGGCCACGAATTTTGAGACCCATAGCCTTTACGCCCAGCCCCAGCAGATGATTGAGCCGGAGCGGGCGGCGGATGCGCTTGTGAAGATCTTCCCGGATCTGGATCGGGAGCGGTTGGTGAAGGATTTCACGGGCAAACGTAAGTTCTTGTGGATCAAAAAGAAAATCAGTCCGGAGCAGAAGCAGGCGGTGCATGACATCGGTGAGCCGGGGCTGCTTTTTGGTCCGCGCGAGATGCGGCTTTATCCCAATGGCGCGCTGGCCGCGCATATTCTGGGCGGGGCGAGCTTTGGTGAGGAAGGTGTGAATTCTGCCGAGGTGATCGGTGTTGCAGGCGTGGAAAAGCAATTTGATGCCCGCCTGCGCGATCCGGCGCGGGGGCATGAGCCGCTGACGCTCTCGATAGATCTGTCGGTGCAAGCGGCGGTGGAGCGGGTGCTTCATGGTGGCATGACCATTATGAATGCGCGTGGCGCGGCGGCCGTGCTGATGGATGTGGAAACCGGCGAGCTGATCGCGATGGCGAGCCTGCCGGATTTTGACCCCAATGACCGGCCCTTACCTCCGGCGCGCGGATTGCCCTCTGACAGCCCGATTTTCAACCGGGCGGTGCAGGGGCTTTATGAGCTGGGATCCACCTTCAAGATTTTCACCATGGCGCAGGCGCTGGACATTGGGTTGGTGAACCCATCGACGCTGATCAACACCAAAGGGCCGCTGCGCTGGGGCAAGTTCAAGATCCGGGATTTTCACAATTATGGCCCGGAGCTGACGGCGACGAAGGTGATTGTGAAATCCTCCAACATTGGCACGGCGCGGGTGGCGCAGATGATCGGGGTCAAACGTCAGAAGGAATTCCTGGGCCGGCTTGGCCTGTTGGAGCCCACGTCGATTGAGCTGATCGAGGGGCCGAATGCAAAGCCGCTGACGCCGAAGAAATGGTCGGAGCTGTCGCTGATGACGATCTCTTATGGTCACGGGCTGTCGTCCTCGCCGCTGCATCTGGCCGCCGGCTACGCGACGCTGGCCAATGGCGGTTACAAAGTCGAGCCGACGCTTTTGCGCCAGCCGCGCAATCAACGCGGGGAGCAGGTGATTTCCCAAGAGGCGGCGGCGATGTCGCTTCGGATGCTGCGCGAGGTGGTGACCGAGGGCACAGCATCGCTGGGTGAGGTGCCGGGCTATGCGGTGGGCGGCAAGACCGGAACGGCGGATAAACCGCGCACCCATGGTGGCGGGTATTATGAGGATAAGGTGATCGCGACTTTTGCCAGTGTCTTCCCCGCCCATGATCCGCAATATGTGCTGGTGGTCACGCTGGATGAACCATCCGAGAATTCGGGCGATGAGCCGCGCCGCACCGCCGGGTGGACGGCTGTGCCTGTGGCCGCTGAGATCATTCGCCGCGTGGCCCCGCTTATGGGGCTGAGACCCGTGATTGAACCCGCAGCCCCCACTGGTATAACAACCGTGTCGCATCAGGCAGAGTAGGCCTGACGAAAGGGGTCAAACGGGTGGGGCGCTGTGAGCCAGGTTAAATCTCTTGATCAGCTGGGCCTCACGGCCCTTGGCGGGAAAAAAGCCCAGATTGCAGGACTTGCGGTGGACAGCCGGGAGGTGAAACCCGGGTTCTTGTTTGCAGCCCTTCCCGGGTCCAACATGCATGGGGCCGAGTTCATCTCTTACGCGTTGCGGATGGGGGCGAGCGCGATTTTGACCGATGCTGAGGGCGCGCGCATTGCCGCCCAAGAGCTGGAGATCTCTGACGCCGCGCTGATCATTGCCGAGGATGCCCGTCAGACGCTGGCCTTTGCCAGTGCGCTGTGGTTTGGCGCGCAGCCGGAAACGGTGGTCGCGGTGACGGGCACCAATGGCAAGACCTCCGTGGCCAGTTTCACCCGCCAGATTTGGGAGAAGATGGGTTTTGACGCCATCAATATTGGCACCACCGGCGTGGAAGGGGCCTATACCGCGCCTTGCGCCCATACGACGCCGGAACCTATTACGCTCCACCGGCTTTTGTCTGAGGCGGATGCGCATTTGGTGAGCCATGCGGCGATGGAGGCGTCCTCGCACGGGTTGGAACAGCGGCGCCTGGACGGGGTGCGGTTGGCGGCGGCGGGGTTTTCGAATTTCAGCCAGGATCATCTGGATTATCACGACACGTTTGAGGCCTATTTCAACGCCAAGGCGGGGCTCTTTGCGCGGGTGTTGCCCGAAGATGGCGTGGCCGTGATCAATATCGACGATGATCGCGGTCATGATATGGTTGCGATGGCGCGCGCGCGGGGCCAAGAGGTGCTGACCGTGGGGCGCACGGACGGGGCGGATTTGCATATCGTGGCGCGCAGTTTCTCACCCACGGGTCAGGTCCTGCGCTTTGATTGGCGGGGCCGCGTGGCGCAGGCGGAATTGCAGCTGATCGGCGGGTTTCAAGCGGAAAATGTGCTATTGGCGGCAGGGCTTTGCATTGGTGCAGGCGCCGACCCCGATCAGGTTTTTTCGACCTTGTCGTCGATGCGCACTGTGCGGGGCCGTATGGAGCTGGCGGCGCGGCGGTCCAACGGGGCGTCGGTCTTTGTGGATTACTCGCACACGCCCGATGCGGTGTCGACGGCGCTGCGCGCGCTCAGGCCTCACGTGATGGGGCGGATCATCTGCATTGTCGGCGCGGGCGGGGATCGGGATCCGGGCAAGCGGCCCATGATGGGGCAGGCGGCGTCTGAGCATGCCGATCAGGTGATTGTCACCGATGACAACCCGCGCAGTGAAGATCCCGCGCTTATTCGCGCGGCGGTGTTGGAGGGTTGCCCTGAGGCCACCGAAGTGGGCGACCGGGCGGAGGCGATTTTGCGCGGTGTGGATGCGCTGGGCGCGGGGGATGCGTTGCTCATCGCGGGCAAGGGGCATGAGACCGGTCAGATCGTGGGCGATGACGTGTTTCCCTTTGACGATGCCGAACAGGCGAGCGTGGCCGTCTCCGCGCTTGATGGGGATATCCTATGAGCTTGTGGACCTCTGCTGAGGCCGCGCAGGCCACGGGCGGGCGGGCCACCTGTGAGTGGGCCGCAAGTGGCGTGTCGATTGATACGCGCACGCTGGAGCCCGGCGATCTGTTTGTCGCGCTGACTGTGGCACGGGATGCCCATGAATTTGTGGCACAAGCGCTTGAGAAGGGCGCGGCGGCGGCGCTTGTGTCGCGGGTTCCAGAGGGTGTGCCTGAGGATGCGCCTCTGTTGATTGTCGAGGATGTGCAAGCGGGGCTGGAAGCGCTTGGTCACGCGGGGCGTGCCAGGACGCATGCGCGGGTGGTGGGGATCACCGGGTCGGTGGGCAAGACATCCACCAAGGAAATGCTACGCGATGTGCTGGCCGCGCAAGGCCGGACGCACGCGTCTGTTGCCAGCTACAACAACCATTGGGGCGTGCCGCTGACGCTGGCGCGGATGCCGGCGGACACGGAATTTGCGGTGATTGAGATCGGCATGAACCACCCAGGCGAGATCGGCCCCTTGTCGCGCATGGCGCGGCCTCATGTGGCGATGATCACCACGGTGGCCGAGGTGCATATGGAAGCGTTTGAGGACGGCATTGACGGGATCGCGCGTGAGAAGGCGGCGATCTTTGAGGGGTTGGAGCCGGGCGGCGTGGCCGTGATCAATGACGATATCGCGACGCAGCCGATTTTATGTGCCGCGGCGCAGGCGGTGGCGGCCAAAGAGATCGGTTTTGGTGAGGCAGGGCGGGATTACCGGCTGGTCTCCGTCACTGTGTCTGAGGGCGTGAGCGTGGCCAAGGCGGAGACGGCAGAGGGGTCGTTTCTGTTTAAACTCGCCTCTGCCGGGCAGCATTTTGCGATGAACGGGCTGGGCGCGCTGGCGTCGGCCAAGGCGCTTGGCGCGGATCTGGCGATGTCGGCGATGGCGCTGTCGAGTTGGAAACCCGTCGGCGGGCGCGGCGCGGTGGAACGGATTGAGCTGGATCCCGACCGGCCTGAGGCGGCGCTGACGCTGATTGATGATGCCTATAATGCCAATCCCACCTCGCTTGGGGCGGCCTTTGACGTGCTGGCCGAGGCGCGCCCAGGCGGGCGGCGCGTGGCGTTCGTGGGCGATATGAAAGAGCTGGGCCCGACCGAGCAGGCGATGCATGCGGGCATGGTGGATCACCCGGCGATGGAGAAGATTGACCGGGTGCACACCGTCGGGCCGCTGATGCAGGCGCTCCATGATGCGCTGCCGGCGGACAAACAGGGTATGCACACAGATACAAGTGAGGCCATGGCACCGCACCTGCGCGATCTTGTGCAGGCGGGGGATACCATTCTGGTCAAGGGGTCGCTATCCATGGCGATGGCGCGCATTGTGACCGGGATCCGTGATCTGGGCTGGCGCCTGCCGGACAGTGCTGCGCGCGACGCAGCAAAACGAGAGCAAGCCGGGGCGGAGAACCCCGGGACATGACGAACGAGGCGTGAGAACGGTATGCTATATTGGCTGACCATATGGTCTGACGGCGGCGATTTTTACAATCTTTTCCGCTATATCACCTTTCGCGCCGGGGGCGCGTTTCTGACCGCGCTGTTGTTCGGGTTCATCTTTGGCAAACCGCTGATCAATGTGCTGCGCCGCAAGCAGGGCAAAGGCCAACCCATTCGCGATGACGGGCCGGAGACGCATTTTGCCAAAACCGGCACGCCCACGATGGGGGGCTTGCTGATCGTGGGGGCGTTGGTGACATCGACGCTGTTATGGGCACGGCTGGACAACCCGTTCGTGTGGATCGTGCTGTTTGTGACGCTGGCCTTTGGCCTGATTGGGTTTGCTGACGACTATGCGAAAGTGTCCAAGCAGAACACCTCTGGCGTGTCGGGCAAGGTCCGGCTTTTGCTGGGCTTCATTATTGCGGGCATCGCGGGGTTCTGGGCCTCTTCCGTGCATCCTGACGCGCTGCAATTCCGCATGGCGTTTCCGTTTTTCAAAGACGCGCTGTGGAATATGGGGCTCTTTTTCATCCCCTTTGCGATGTTTGTCATCGTGGGCGCGGCCAATGCGGTGAACCTGACCGATGGGCTTGACGGGTTGGCGATCATGCCGGTGATGATTGCGGGCACGGCCCTTGGCATCATTGCTTATGCTGTGGGCCGGGTCGATTTCACCGAGTACTTAGAGGTGCATTACGTGCCGGGCACGGGCGAAATCCTTGTCTTTGTGGCGGGGCTTGTGGGCGGTGGCTTGGGCTTCCTGTGGTATAACGCGCCACCTGCGGCGGTGTTCATGGGTGATACGGGCTCGCTGGCCCTGGGGGGCGCTTTGGGTGCGATTGCGGTGGCCACCAAGCATGAATTGGTGCTGGGCATCATCGGCGGCATTTTCGTGGTTGAGGCGCTGAGCGTGATCATCCAGGTGGCCTATTTCAAGGCGACGGGCAACCGCGTGTTCCTGATGGCGCCCATTCATCACCATTACGAAAAGAAGGGCTGGGCGGAGCCCACCATCGTGATCCGGTTCTGGATCATCGCGCTGATCCTTGCCATGATCGGGCTTGCGACCCTGAAGGTGAGGTAGACATGCCCCATGCCGAGCTGTGCTATTCGGCCGATCTGAGCCTGGATCCGGCGCAGACGCTGGCGCGGATCGAAGAGGTTTTGCAGGCCCATGATGCAGGCTCGGGCGAATGCAAGGGCCGGGCCTATCCGGCGGATGTGTTCCACCACACGCATTTCATTGCGCGGATTTCTTTGCTGGCCAAGCCGCACCGCGATGCGGCGTTTATTGCGGCGTTGAGTGCGGATTTGGAGGCGGCGATCAAGGCCTGCATTCCGGAGCCGTGCCTGTTTACGCTGGATATCTCTTTTTCGTCGCAGATCTACGTGACGGGCCGCCATGAGGGTGCGGGGTGATGGGTACGCCGGTCAAGGATCGCGCGGCCATGATCGCGGGCATGGCGCCGCAGCTGAGCGAGACGATTTGGCATTTCTGCACGGGGGCTGAGGCCGATCCTGCCGGGGCTTTGGCTGTGTTTGAGGAAAGCGAAGGGCGGTCTTTGATCCTGTCGGATGAGGATGCGCGCGCACGGGGGTACGATCTGGGTCAACCCATGGCGCAAATCACGCTCACGGTGCATTCCGCGTTGGACGGGGTGGGGCTGACCGCGGCTGTGGCGGGCGCGCTGGCCGAGGCGGAAATCCCGTGCAACATGGTGGCGGCGTTTCATCACGATCATGCGTTTGTGCCGTGGGAGATGCGGGCGCGGGCGATGGAGATTTTGCAGCGCTTGGCGGGCGCGGGCGCGCCATGATCGCGGTGCGTGGATGCCAGGGGCAGCGCGTGGCGGTGCTGGGGCTTGGGCGCTCTGGCCTCTCGGCGGCGCGTGCTTTGCGCGCAGGGAGTGCAGACGCGCTGTGTTGGGATGATAACCCGGTGGCGCGCGCGGCGGCTGAGGCCGAGGATCTGGAGCTGCGCGATCTGCGCAAACAGGGCGCGTTTGAGGATGTGGCGCGGTTGATCGTGTCCCCGGGGATTGCCCATCTTTACCCGAAGCCCAACGCGGTGGTGGCCGCGGCGATGGCAGCAGGCGTGCCGGTGGACAATGACATCGGGCTGTTTTTCCGCTCTTTGGCCGGTGAGGATTGGGCGCAGTTTGACAGCCCGCCCAAAGTGATCGCGGTCACTGGCAGCAATGGCAAATCCACGACCTCGGCGCTGATCCATCATATCCTGGAGTGTGCGGGCAAGCCCGTGCAGCTTGCGGGCAATATCGGGCGCGGCGTGTTGGACATTGATCCGCCCGGCGATGGCGCGGTGGTGGTGTTGGAGCTGAGCTCTTACCAGACCGAGCTGGCGCGGGCGCTGACGCCGGATGTGGCGGTGTTCACCAATCTCACGCCGGATCATCTGGACCGGCATGGCGGCTTTGGCGGGTATTTCGCGGCCAAGCGCCGGCTCTTTGCCGAAGGCGGGCCGGATCGGGCCGTGATCGGCGTGGATGAGCCCGAAGGCGTGTTTTTGGCGGGGCAATTGTCCGAAGGGGCAAGCGATGACCGCGTCCTGCGCGTGTCCTCGGGGAGCAAACTGACCGGGCCGGGCTGGAACGTGTTCGCGCGCAAAGGCTTTCTGAGCGAGACCCGCAAAGGGCGGCAGGCGGCGTCGATTGATCTGCGCAAGGTGACCGGATTGCCGGGGGCGCATAACCATCAAAACGCGTGCGCGGCCTATGCGGCCTGTCGCGCCCTTGGCGTGGCGCCGCGGCTCATTGAGGATGCGTTTCATACGTTCCTCGGCCTGCCGCATCGCAGCCAGATTGTCGCCCAGGCGGGCGGGGTGACGTATGTCAATGACAGCAAGGCCACGAATGTGGATGCCGCGTTGAAGGCGCTGATGGCCTTTGACCGGGTTCGCTGGATTTGTGGCGGGCTGGAAAAGGAAGGCGGGGTTGCCGGGCTGAAGCCCGGCCTACGTCATGTGAGCAAAGCCTATGTGATTGGCCGTGAGGCGGCGGCGTTTGCGATGCAGCTGGGCGATGTGGAGGCGGAGGTGTGCACCACCATGGCCCAGGCTGTGGCGCGCGCGATGGCGGAGGCCGAGGATGGTGAGACTGTGCTGTTGGCACCGGGGGCTGCGAGTTTTGATCAATATGACAATTTTGAGCAGCGCGGCGAGGACTTCATGGCCTGCGTGAATGCCGGTCTGGCGTGAGATCCATGCCTCCGGCGGGGATATTTTCAGCCAGAAGAAACAGCCGGGCCGTCACTTTGGCGTGAAAAGGTTGTTCAGGGGCCAGGGCGGGCGCATGTGACGTTCACATGCACTTCAAAAAAGGACCCGACCCATGCAGACGCTTCACGCCGGTGAGACATTTCCGAAACAGACCGTGGCCCAATTGGGCGGGGGTGAGATGGTGCTGGGCGCGCCGGGTGGGGGCCATGATTGGCAGATGGTCGTGGTCTATCGCGGGCTGCACTGCCCCTTGTGCAAAAAATATCTGGCCCAGCTGGAGGCGGTCAAAGACAAGTTTTACGCCCTTGGCGTCGATATCGTGGCGGTCTCGGGTGACCCTGAGGACAAGGCGCAGGCCATGGTGGATGAGACCGGGCTGAGCGTGCCGGTGGGGTATGATCTGACTGAGGCGCAGATGCACGCGCTGGGCCTTTTCGTCTCTACCCCGCGCAGCGCGCAGGAAACCGACCGGCCGTTCCCGGAGCCGGGTGTTTTTGTGATCAATGCAGAGGGTCAATTGCAGATCATTGACGTCTCAAACGCGCCTTTCGCGCGGCCGGATCTGGAGATGCTGGCTTTTGGCCTCGACTTCGTGCGGGCCAATGCCTACCCCATCCGGGGGACGCGCGCCGCCTGAGCCCATGATCTAGCGTTTTGCGCCATGGAAATGCTTCCCTCGTGCGGCGGCATCTGCTAAACTGATGGGATAGCCCCCGACAAAGAGGGGCACCCAAAAGGCAGAGCGGCGGTTGACATGACAGAGATGGTGTATGGCGCGGTCCCGGCGAGGGATGGCGAGCCAGTCTTACCAAAATGGTGGCGCACGATCGACAAATGGTCGATGACCTGCGTTTTGATCCTGTTTTGCATCGGGATATTGCTGGGGCTGGCGGCCTCACCCCCTTTGGCGGAAAAGAACGGGTTTGATCCGTTCCACTATGTGGAGCGGCAGGCGATTTTCGGGGGCATGGCGCTCACGGCGATGTTCATCGTGTCGATGATGAGCCCGCAATTGGTGCGGCGGCTGGCCGTGTTGGGCTTTATCGCGGCCTTTGCCGCTTTGGCGCTGTTGCCGTTTTTTGGCACGGATTTCGGCAAAGGGGCGGTGCGGTGGTATTCGCTGGGCTTTGCCTCGCTGCAGCCCTCAGAGTTTCTCAAGCCGGTTTTTGTCGTCGTGGCGGCATGGTTGATGGCGGCAAGCCAAGAGATCAATGGCCCGCCGGGCAAATCCTGGTCTTTCCTTTTGGTTGTCACGATTGTCGCGCTTTTGGCGCTGCAGCCCGATTTTGGGCAGGCCTGTCTGGTGCTGTTTTCCTGGGGCGTGATGTATTTCGTGGCCGGGGCGCCGATGCTGCTGTTGGTGTTGATGGCTGTGGCCGTGGTCGGTGTGGGCAGTTTTGCCTATTCCAATTCAGAGCATTTCGCGCGCCGCATTGACGGGTTTCTGAGCCCGGATGTGGACCCCAATACGCAGCTGGGTTTTGCCACCAATGCGATCCGTGAAGGCGGATTTTTTGGCGTGGGTGTGGGCGAGGGTGAGGTGAAATGGTCACTGCCCGATGCCCATACGGATTTCATCATCGCGGTGGCGGCGGAGGAATACGGTCTTGTGCTCGTGCTTTGCATCATCGCGCTTTATGCCACGATCGTGGTGCGGTCGCTGTCGCGGTTGATGCGAGAGCGGGACAGTTTCGTGCGGCTGGCGGGCGTGGGCCTTTTGTCGGTTTTCGCTGTGCAGGCGATGATCAACATGGGCGTTGCGGTGCGGTTGCTGCCCGCCAAGGGGATGACCTTGCCCTTTGTCAGTTATGGCGGATCTTCTTTGATCGCGGGCGGGATTTTGGTGGGCATGCTTTTTGCGTTCACGCGCAAACGCCCGCAGGGGGAAATCCGGGATCTGTTGCGGGGGTCCAGCCGGTGAGTGATCAGCCGCTTCTCATCATCGCGGCGGGCGGCACGGGCGGGCATATGTTTCCCGCGCAGTCGCTGGCGGAGGTGATGCTGCGGCGGGGCTGGCGGGTGAAGCTGTCGACGGATGCGCGCGGGGCGCGCTATTGCGGCGGCTTTCCCCATTCCGTGCAGGTGGAGCAGGTGGCCTCCGCCACTTTTGCGCGCGGTGGGTTGGTCAATAAGGTTGTCGCACCCTTTCACATTCTGGGCGGCGTTCTGGGCGCGGTGTTGCGGATGCGGCGCGAGAAGCCGGATGCGGTGGTGGGCTTTGGCGGATATCCGACCATTCCGGCGTTGTCGGCGGCCTGGGCCTTGCGCCTGCCGCGGATGATCCATGAACAAAATGGCGTGTTGGGCAAGGTCAATCAGGTCTTTGCCACGCGGGTCGATCGCGTGGCCTGTGGCACGTGGCCCACGGATTTGCCGACAGGCGCCAAAGGCGTGCATGTGGGAAATCCTGTGCGCGCGGCGGTGCTGGAGCGGGCCGAGGCCGCGTATATCCCGCCGGGCGATTACCCGATGTCGGTTTTGGTGATTGGCGGCTCACAAGGGGCGCGGGCGCTGTCGGATCTGGTGCCGGAGGCGCTGTCGCAATTGCCGTCTCACATTCTGTCGAACTTGCGCGTGAGCCATCAGGCGCGGGACGAGGATATGGAGCGCGTCAAAGAATTTTACGCCCGTCATGGCATTGCCGCCGAGGTGCAGCCGTTTTTCCGCGATGTGCCGCGGCGTTTGAGCGAGGCGCAGCTGGTGATCAGCCGGGCGGGCGCGTCTTCTGTCGCCGATATCTCCGTTGTGGGGCGGCCCTCTATCCTGATCCCCTTTCCCCATGCGACGGCCGATCATCAGACCGCCAATGCACGCTCTCTGGCCGAGGCCGAGGCGGCGGTTGTGATGCCGGAAAGCGCCCTGACCGCAGAGCGATTGTGCGAGACTGTGGCGCAAATTTTGGGTCAGCCGGATGCGGCGATGAAGATGGCCGAGGCCGCGCTCAGCGTGGCCAAACCGGATGCGCCGCAGGTTTTGGCGGATATGGTTGAGGCGATGGTTTTGAAAGGACAAGTGTCATGAGTGCTGCCACCAAACTGCCGGGCGATGTGGGGCCCATTCATTTCATCGGCATCGGTGGCATTGGCATGTCGGGGATTGCGGAGGTGCTGCTCAACCATGGCTATGTGGTGCAGGGCTCTGACCTCAAAGCGTCCAAGATCACAGAGCGTCTGGAGGCCATGGGCGCGCTGATCTTTGAAGGGCAGCGGGCGGAGAATATGGAGACGGCGGAGGTGGTGGTGATCTCATCGGCCATCAAGCCTGACAATGCGGAGCTGGTTGAGGCGCGGCGCCTGGGCCTGCCTGTGGTGCGCCGGGCGGAAATGCTGGCCGAACTGATGCGGCTGAAATCCAACATTGCGGTGGCGGGCACCCATGGCAAAACGACGACCACGACGATGGTGGCCGCGCTTTTGGATCATGGCAAATTTGACCCCACGGTGATCAATGGCGGGATCATTCACGCCTATGGCTCCAACGCACGGGTGGGGGATGGCGAATGGATGGTGGTCGAGGCCGATGAAAGCGACGGCACGTTCAACCGATTGCCCGCGACCGTGGCGATTGTGACCAATATCGACCCCGAGCATATGGAGCATTGGGGCGATTTTGATGCGCTGCGCAAAGGGTTTGACGATTTTGTCGGCAATATTCCGTTCTACGGCCTCGCCGTTTGCTGCACCGATCACCCAGAGGTGCAGGCGCTGGTGGGGCGGCTGACGGATCGCCGGGTCGTGACATTTGGCTTCAACGCGCAGGCGGATGTGCGGGCGGTGAACCTGCACTATCAGGGCGGGGTGGCGCATTTTGACATTGCGTTGCAGGCCGATGGCGTGGTGATCGAAGGCTGCAGCCTGCCGATGCCGGGCGATCACAACGTTTCTAACGCGCTGTCGGCCGTGGCGGTGGCGCGGCATCTGGGCATGCGCGGGGCGGAAATTCGTGAGGCTTTGGCGGGCTTTGGCGGAGTGAACCGACGCTTTACCCGTGTAGGCGAGGTGGACGGTGTCACGATCATTGATGATTACGGCCACCACCCGGTGGAAATAGCCGCCGTGCTGAAGGCCGCGCGCCATGCCTGTGAGGGCCGTGTCATCGCGGTGCACCAACCGCATCGCTACACGCGGCTTTCCAGCCTTTTTGATGAGTTCTGTGGCTGTTTCAACGATGCCGACGTGGTGGGCATTGCTGAGGTGTTCGCCGCAGGCGAAGACCCGATCCCGGGGGCCAGCCGCGATGATCTGGTGGCCGGGCTGATCCGGCATGGTCACCGCGAGGCGCATGGCATTGACGATGAGGCAGGGCTTTATGAGCTGGTGCGCGAGGTGGCCAAACCCGGCGACATGGTGGTCTGTCTGGGCGCGGGCACGATCAGCGCCTGGGCCAATGCGCTGCCTGAACGGCTGGCTGGAAAGGGCGCTGCGTGATCGGTGGGGCCGCAGATTTTTGCAGAAATCTGACCCAGAAAATTCCAATTTTCTGGCGCATTTTCTTGGAAGAAAATGGATCCCGTTTGGGTCTTAAAGGAGAGTGCGCGTGATCTTGATTGTGATCTGTTGCGTTTGGGTTTTGGCCTCAGCTGCGGTCGCGATGCTGCCCATGCGGCGGCAATATGTGCCGGGCGTCATGCTGATGCTGGCCGCACCCGTGCTGATTGGCGCGATGGCGCTGCACTATGGCTCGTTTCTCGGCGTGGTCGCGCTTTTCGCGTTCCTGTCGATGTTCCGAAATCCCCTGATCTACATGGCGCGTCGCGCGATGGGTCAAAACCCGGAGATCCCGAAATGAACCTTTCCTTGATGCTGGCCTGTTTGTGGGCGCTGTCGGCCAATGTTCTGGCCATGCTGCCCAGTCGCGACAATCACTGGCGGCGCGCCTATGTGCTGATCGCCTTTGGCATCCCGATCCTGGGCTACGTGACCTATCAAAACGGGCCTTGGTTGGGCTTGGCGGTGCTTTTGGCGGGGATGAGCCTGCTGCGCTGGCCGGTGATTTACCTCAGCCGCTGGATGCGCGGGCGTTTTGGAATGGGGTGAGGCTTGGTCCAAAGGGGCGTTGCGCGGAATCAAGGGCGTTAGCCCGCCGCGCTTTCGTTCGCTGACCGGCAGGCGATTGAGAGCAATCGCCGAGAGGGGGGCCGTCCCGGGGCCTGGCGAAATGGCAAACTTAGGACGTCGCTCAATCAGACGGCGGGACTGCGTGATAAAGCGCTGCTGAACAAAACGTAGATCGCCACGCCACGGTCTAACGAAAGCGCTGACTTGTGTTGTATCCGCCGCTGCCGTAGCAGGGACCCATGACAATCCTACCCACGCCCAGAGGCAAGCTTTCGCAGAACCGAGACCTCGCATCGCTCACCTGGATGCGCGTGGGCGGGCCTGCGGATTGGTTTTTCATGCCCGCGGATCTGGAGGATCTGGCGGGTTTTCTCAAAGACCTGCCCGCGGATATTGACGTCTTTCCGATGGGTGTGGGCAGCAACCTGATTGTACGCGATGGCGGGCTGCGCGCGGTGGTGATCCGGCTGGCGCGCGGGTTCAACCGTGTTGAGATCAACGGCACGCGTATCACCGCAGGCGCAGCGGCGCTGGATGCGCAGGTGGCCCGACAGGCTGCGGATGCCGGGCTTGATCTGACATTTTTGCGCACGATCCCGGGCTCTATCGGGGGCGCGGTGCGGATGAATGCGGGCTGTTATGGCACCTACACGGCGGATGTGTTTGTCTCTGCCCGGGCTGTCACCCGCGCGGGGGAGGTTGTGACGCTGACCAAAGATGACCTGAATTTTCAGTATCGGCAATCCGATCTGCCGGAGGGGTCTGTCCTTTTTGAGGCGACGTTTGAGGCGCCCAAGGGCGACCCTGAGACGTTGCATGCGCGGATGGAGGCGCAGCTCAAACGCCGCGATGAAACGCAACCCACGCAAGACCGCAGCGCGGGCTCGACCTTTCGCAACCCGGCGGGATTTTCGTCGACAGGGCAGGCCGATGACGTGCATGACCTCAAAGCCTGGAAGGTGATTGACGACGCTGGGCTGCGCGGCGCGCGCGTGGGCGGGGCGCAAATGAGCGAAAAGCATTCCAATTTCATGATCAACACCGGTGATGCCACCGCAGCCGACCTCGAAAATTTGGGCGAGGAGGTGCGAAAAAGGGTTTTTCAAAACAGCGGAATAGAGTTACACTGGGAGATTATGAGGGTCGGCGAACCGGCCCCGTAGGCTGAGCAGAACATCAAACAAAACCAGCCGTAACATACGAGCAGCCCTTCAGGTCAATTTAGGGCATATCTAAGCACCAAGATGGGTGCGCGTAACAACGGGTCGCAAAGGCTCGGGAAGTTGAGGCAGAGCGTGGGACAGTCGGGCGGGCATCCCCAACATGTGGCGGTCATTATGGGCGGTCTTTCGGCAGAGCACGAGGTGTCTCTGTCCTCTGGTCGTGAATGCGCGGAGGCCTTGCGCCAGGCCGGGTTTCGCGTGACCGAGATTGAGGCGGGGCGCGATCTTTGCGCGCGGCTCGTGGCGCTGAGCCCGGATGTTGTGTTCAACGCGCTTCATGGTCGGTGGGGTGAGGATGGCTGTGTTCAGGGCATGCTGGAATGGATGGGCATCCCCTATACCCATTCCGGGGTTTTGTCCTCGGCCTTGGCAATGGACAAGCAGGCGACGAAGGCGGCCTATGTGCAGGCCGGTCTGCCGGTGGCGGACAGCATTATTGCGGATGTGGATCAGGTGCGGCGCGAACATGTCATGGCGCCTCCCTATGTGGTCAAACCCAATAGCGAAGGGTCATCCGTGGGTGTCTATCTGGTGCAGGAGGCGGCCAATGGTCCGCCCATGCTGTCGGACGACATGCCCGATCAGGTGATGGTGGAGCAATTTGTGCCGGGGCGGGAATTGACCACCTCTGTGC
Source organism: Pseudomonadota bacterium (assembly GCA_039030635.1). GTDB lineage: Bacteria > Pseudomonadota > Alphaproteobacteria > Rhodobacterales > Rhodobacteraceae > Roseovarius. The sequence goes on along the minus strand of JBCCDT010000046.1, from coordinate 2,957 downwards.
TGGGCGACCGGGCGCTGACGGTCACGGATATCCTGACCGACACCTGGTATGATTATCACGCGAAATATGCCGAAGGCGGGTCGCGCCATGTGGTGCCGGCCGTGGTGCCGGGCCCGGTGTTTCAGGCCTGTCTGGATTACGCGCTGACGGCCCATGACATTTTGGGCTGTCGCGGTTTGTCGCGCACTGATTTCCGCTGGGATGAGGCGCGGGGCCTGGACGGGCTTGTGCTGCTTGAGACGAACACGCAACCCGGTATGACGCCCACGTCGCTCTCGCCCGAACAGGCGGCCGCCGTGGGCATGGATTTCCCCGCGCTTTGCCGCTGGTTGGTGGAGGATGCGTCATGCAACAGGTGACAAAGCCTTGCGATCCGGCGCCGTCGCGCTGGTCCTATCGGTTCCAGCGGCTGATGCTGACACCGTTTTTCCGGCTGCTTTTGCGCGTGGGCGTGCCGTTTTGTTTCGCCTTTGGCATGGTCACGGCGTATTTCGGCAACGAGGAACGCCAGGAAAGAATTGTGCTGGCGGTGGCGGATATGCGACATCAGATCGAGACGCGCCCCGAGTTCATGGTGGAGCTTTTGGCGATTGAAGGCGCCAGCGAAAGCGTCGAGGAAGACATTCGCGAAATCTTCCCTTTCGATTTTCCGACCAGTTCCTTTGACATCGATATCGCGCATGTCCACGAGATGATTAGCGGCTTGCCTGCGGTGCGGGCCGCCGATGTGCGCATCCGCAAAGGCGGCACCATGGTTGTGACCGTGTCCGAGCGCGTGCCCGTGGCCGTGTGGCGGACCTGGGATGAGCTGACCCTGGTGGACGCAGAGGGGTTTTCCGTGGCCGAGCTTGAGGCGCGCGCAGATCGTGCCGACCTGCCGGTGATTGCCGGAGAGGGCGCGGATGCGGATGTGCCCGGGGCCATGGCGATCCTGGAGGCCGCCGCGCCCTTGGGCGCGCGGGTTTTGGGCCTTGTGCGCATGGGGGAACGCCGTTGGGACCTCGTGCTGGACAAGGACCAGCGCATTTTGCTGCCCGAAGAGGGCGCGGTGCGCGCATTGGAGCGGGTTTTGGTGCTCAACCAAACGCAGGATATGCTCGCGCGGGATTTGACGGTCGTCGACATGCGATTGGCCGGGCGCCCGACCGTGCGCATGAATGAACCCGCAGCACAGACGTGGTGGCGAGTGAGGCAGTCCATGACAGGGATAAAACAAGAATGATTGAGCTATATGACAGCCAAAGAGCGATGCGGAACATGCGCAAGGCCGCGATCCAACGGGGCGTTGTGGCCGTGCTGGATGTGGGCACGTCCAAGATTGCCTGTCTGGTGCTGCGCTTTGATGGGACAGAGCGGCTGAGCGATTATGACGGTGTGGGCGCACTGGCCGGTCAGGCCGGGTTTCGGGTGATTGGCGCGGCGACAACGCGGTCGCGCGGCGTGCGCTTTGGCGAAATTTCCGCGATGCAGGAAACCGAGCGCGCCATTCGCACGGCCCTTAAGGCCGCGCAGAAGATGGCGCAGATCCGGGTGGATCATGTGATCGCGTGTTTTTCCGGGGCCTTGCCGCGGTCCTATGGTTTGGCAGGGCAGGTGGAGCTGGAAAGCCCGATGGTGACCGAGCAGGATGTGAGCCGGGTGCTCTCGGCCTGTGATGTACCGGATTATGGCGCGGGCTTTGACGGTGGACGCGAGGTGCTCCATGCGCAGCCGGTGAATTTTGCGCTCGATCATCGCTCTGGCCTCGGCGATCCGCGCGGGCAGATCGGGCAGACGCTGGCGACTGACATGCACATGGTGACGGTGGATGCCGTGGCCGTGCAGAACCTGGCCCATTGTGTGAAGCGCTGTGATCTGGAGCTCGCGGGGCTGGCCTCAAGCGCCTATGTGTCCGGGATTTCCGCGCTGGTGGAAGATGAGCAAGAGCTGGGCGCGGCCTGCATTGACATGGGCGGTGGCAGCACCGGCGTGTCGATTTTCATGAAAAAGCACATGATCTACACCGACAGCGTGCGCATGGGCGGGGATCACGTGACGTCTGACATCTCCATGGGGCTGCAAGTGCCCAAATCCGTGGCTGAACGGATCAAGACATTCTACGGCGGCGTGGTGGCCACCGGCATGGATGACCGCGAGATGATCGAGATCGGCGGCGAGACGGGTGATTGGGAACATGACCGGCGCAATGTCAGCCGGGCCGAGGTGATCGGCATCATGCGGCCTAGGGTCGAAGAGATTTTGGAAGAGGTGAAAACCACGCTCGACGGGGCCGGGTTCAACTGCCTGCCCAGTCAGCAGATCGTGCTGACGGGTGGGGCGAGCCAGATCCCTGGGCTTGATGGGTTGGCGAGCCGGATCCTTGGTCAACAGGTGCGATTGGGCCGTCCGCTGCGCGTACACGGGTTGCCGCAAGCGGCGACGGGGCCAAGCTTTGCCTCCGCTGTGGGCATGTGTCTGTTCGCGGCGAATCCTCAGGATGAATGGTGGGACTTTGAAATCCCGACCGATCGCTACCCGGCGCGATCCCTGCGACGGGCGGTGAAATGGTTCAAGGACAATTGGTGACCCCTAGATGCGGGTGTATCGGCGAAATCTCGCGAATGTGGATAAAAAAAAGGCCATATTTGGTGTGATTTCTTATGTTTTGGGGTGACGGAACGTCGCTCCGGCGGTAGTATTGTAAAAATTTAGGCGAAATAAGCCCGAGTCTCACGGGCAAGCGACAGGCGGAAGAGCACATGACTTTGAACCTCACCATGCCCGGTCAGGAAGAACTGAAACCCCGTATCACCGTCTTTGGGGTCGGTGGCGCAGGCGGCAATGCGGTCAACAACATGATCGAAAAACAGCTGGAAGGCGTGGATTTCGTCGTGGCCAACACGGATGCGCAGGCGCTGGCACAGTCAGATGCCAAGGCGCGCATTCAGCTGGGTGTGAAAGTGACCGAAGGTTTGGGC
>JBCCDT010000045.1:0-26981 GCA_039030635.1 Pseudomonadota bacterium | reverse complement strand
GCGTATCCGTATCTTCATAGGCGACATAGGGGTCGACAAGGTTTTCAAAGAATTTGAACATTGGGGAAATCCTGATGCGAATATGCAAAAAGTCACGCGACTTTCGGCGCGCGGGTCATGAAGGCTCAGACGGCCAAAGCGCTTAAGTAAGCCAGATCCCGCGATACATCGTGTATTCCCCCTACTGAATGGATGCGCGCTTGTCGCTCAATCCCACCAAAAAGTCAAATGAAGCGATTATGACAGAAGGTCAGATTTCGTCAGCGTAAAGCCCGATGCGATCCAGGCCTGTTCCAGGTTTTTCAGTTTTTGGCCAAGGGCGGGCCCCTCAAATTCGGGCATCAGATCGCTGGACGAAACCGGGAAAACAGCGCCATCACCAACCCGAAGGTCGTCGCGCTCCTGGTCACTGACGGGGCGGTTCGAAAGGGCACTGCGCAGCAAAAGAATGTCCATTCCAAGACCAGAGCCATGACGATACCCCACCTCTTTGGAGGTGGTCATCTCGCCCATCTCGCGCCGCAAAACCTCCAGAGTTTGGGCATCGGCTTTGGACAGGCGCAGGTTTTCCGTCACCGCCTGCCCGCCCAAAACGGCGAGACGTCGCAGAAAGCTTGGGGACGTGCCGCCCTCCAAATGCACCAAGGGCGCAAGCATCCGGTCATCGGCGCCGGGCAAAACCTGCGCCAACACACCGGCACTGCGCATCGCGGCCACGGCCGGGGCTGGGTCAGGTGCGGACAAAAGCTTGGTCATTTCGGTGCCGATACGCTCCTTCGAAAGCTGAGCAATACCGTCGGACAACGCGGCACAGGCGGCCAAACCTTCGGCATCCAAACCATCTTGGGCCTTCCCAAACCACGCATGGAACCGAAAAAACCGAAGGATACGCAGATAATCCTCTTTGATCCGGGTGGGCGCATCCTCAATAAACCGGACACGTTGGGCGCGCAGATCCTCGACCCCGCCCAAGGGATCCATCACCGTGCCATCCGCATCCGCGTAAAGCGCGTTCATCGTGAAATCGCGACGACGGGCATCGTCGAGGATGTCTTTGGAAAAGGCGACTGTCGCGTGGCGACCATCCGTGGCGACATCCTTGCGAAAGGTCGTCACCTCATGTGGGACATCCTCAACCACAACCGTAATTGTCCCATGATCTATACCGGTTGGAATGGCGCGATACCCTGCGCGCTCAGCGAGTTTAATCACCTGCTCCGGCAGCGCATCGGTGGAAATGTCGATATCTGACACCGGATGATCCAAGAGACCGTTGCGCACGCAACCTCCAACAAAATAGGCCGCATGCCCCGCATCGGTCAGAACCTTCAAAACCGCCTGAGATGTCGGTGCTTCGATCCAATCGCCTGTGACCTTCATGATCCGTGCCACCCGTCTGTCAGCGCCCGCAAAATACGCGCTGTGGCACCCCAGATGTAATAGGGGCCATAGGGCACCGTGTAGTAACGTCGTTGCATCCCCCGCCATCGGCGCGACTGAACAACGAAATTCTCAGGGTTGAACACATGGGAGAGCGGGACATGAAACACCTCTTCCACTTCACCGGGCTCTGCGACAGGGGTGAAATCACCCTCTATCAACCCCACCACAGGGATCACCTGGAATGAGGTCACCGTCTCATGAAACGGGACGGTTCCAACCACGCGCACTTGCGCTTCCGGCAGGCCAATCTCCTCTCGCGCCTCGCGCAAGGCGGTGTCGATGATGGTGGCATCCTCCGGATCCTGCTTGCCGCCGGGAAAAGCGATCTGACCGGGGTGGTGTTGCAAGGCAGAGGACCGTTTTGTCAGATAAAGTCGGGCTTCCCCATGGATCAAGGAGATCGGAACCAGCACCCCGGCGGGCCGCAATTTGCGCCCTTCGGGCAAAACGATATCCGGGTTGAGATCATAATCCGACGACGCGCCAGACACCCGGCCCAGCGCGTCCTTCAACCGGCTTTCAATCTCAGCGGTCATCATCCCCAGGCACCGCATCAAAGCCCAGCGTCTTGGGGTCCAGCCGATAGTGCGCGCCACAGAACTGACAATCGGCCGTCACCACACCGTCAGACGTGATCATCGTGCGAATGTCCTTGGCCGAATAAATGCTCAGACTTTGACGCACACGCTCTTCCGAACAGGTGCAGCCAAATCGCACCGGTTGCGCATCAAAGACCCGCGGGCTTTCTTCGTGGAACAGGCGAACCAGCAAATCCGTGGGCGGCACGGACGGGCCGATCAGCTCCAGATCCTCGACCGTATCGAGCAGGATGTTTACCCGGTTCCAATTCTCTTCATCATCGTCGTTCAGCAGGTCGGATGCGAGCAGCAACCCGTCTTCGCCCGATCCACCCCCCTGCATTTCGGGGGAGGCTTTGGGCATATGCTGCAACATGAAACCACCGGCGCGCCAATGCTCGGCCCCTCCGGCCTCAGTCGACCGGCCAAAGCTGAGCGCAAAGCGCGTTGGAAGCTGCTCTGATTGGGCAAAATACGCCTCCGCACAAGCACTGATCGAACCGCCTGCAATTGGCGTGATGCCTTGGTAAGGATCGGTGCCCGGGCCTTGGTCAATCAACACGGCAAAATACCCTTCGCCCAATTGATCAAAGGGCGCGCTATCGGTGATGCGATCCGCATCAAAGCTGGCATAGGCGCGCATCTTGGCAATTTCATTTTCGTCTTGCGGCGCGAAATAGTCGGTGGCGATCATGCGCACCGGGCCATTCGTTTGAACTTGCAAAGACAGCTTCCACCGCAACCCAATCGTTTGCCCAATCAGCGCGGTGAGCAACGCTGCCTCTGCCACCAGCGCCTCAACCGCGGGCGGGTAGGCATGTTGTTTCAGGATACCATCCAAAACGCCGTCGAGACGCGCCAGCCGCCCGCGCGTGTCAGAGGCATCAAGTTGGAAAGGCAGGATCGTATCATCCCACGCGATTTTCTGTCCGAAGGTCATGGAGTTTCCTTAGCCGTCAATTTGGCGTATCGCGAGTATATAAGCGAAACCTTCAGTGATCCAAGGGACAGCCATGATCCGACGCATTGGCGAACCACCTCAGCGCGGTGTCACATACACCCGTCGCATCGGCGTTTATGCAATTTTGCCGCGCGATGGCGATCTTCTTGTGACGTTTCAGGGGGAGCCGGACAATGAATTGCAACTGCCCGGCGGCGGCGTCGACCCCGGGGAACAGCATGTCCGCGCCCTGCATCGCGAAGTGCTGGAAGAAACCGGTTGGACCATTGCCGCGCCACGCCGTTTGGGGGCCTTTCGCCGATTTGTCTACATGCCTGAATATGATCGCATGGCCGATAAGATCTGCATCATCTATGCCGCGCATCCTGTCCGCCGCATCGGTCCGCCGCTAGAGGCAGGGCATACGGATTTGTGGATCTCGCCCCAGGTTGCGGCGGAAACGCTTGGCAATCCGGGCGATCGGCATTTTGTCAGGCGGTATCTTGATCAGCTTTGAGTTCCAGCAGCACGGTTGAAACGTCATCGTCAAACTCATCCGTGCCACAGAACCGAACCATGTCATGCAGGATGGCATCCAAACAGGCCTGACCTCGCAAGGTCGCATGGCGCGTCAGCGACTTATTCAGACCCTCATCATCATAGAGGTCGCCGCTTGGCGTGCTGCATTCCGTAATGCCGTCCGAATGGATCAAAAACCGATCCCCGGGGTTTAGGCGCACCTCACACTGATCGAATTCCGCCGACTCAATAAGACCCACAGGCAACCCGCCAGCACCAACCGTTTCTATGGAGCCGGATGCACGCTGTATCACCGGACTAGGATGCCCAGCCTGTGAAAACACGATCTCACCGGAGGTTTGGTCGCAAATGGCCAACAGCATCGTGAAATACAAATCCGTGTCGATCTCACTCAGGATGCGTTCATTGAGCAAAGACATGGTTTCCGCCGGTGGACGCACGCGATACTGGCCATTTTTCATTTTCCGAAGCGCGATATTCTGATCGGGAACACCTGCGGTCAAAAACCCGGCCAGCCGCGCCGTCATCAAGGCAGAGCTGATGCCATGCCCGGACACATCAATGCCATAGATGCCCAAACGGTTGTCATCGATGGGAAACATACCAACCAGATCGCCGCCCACATGCCCGCTTGACCGGAGCATGAGCGATATTTCAGCCTTGCCACTGTCGCGATACCGCTCGCTGACCAAAGAGTTCTGGAGTTTGCGCGCCTCGACAAGATCGCGGTTAATTGAGTCGTGGACGGCCCTGAGCTCTTCCAGAGTGGAGCTGATGATGCGGTTCTTGTCATTGAGCTCTTGTTCCATTGTCATGATCCGCTCTCCGGCGCGGACCCGAACGTTTAGCTCATGCAGGTTGACGGGTTTGGTCAGAAAATCATCGGCGCCCGCATCAAAAGCGCGAGTTACATCCTCTTTGTCACTGCGCGAGGTCAAAAGAATAAAATACCCGTAGCGATCCCGAGGGAGACTGCGAAACGCCTCACAAAATTCAAGACCGTCCATCCCCGGCATCATCCAGTCACTCAGCACCAGATCAGGAATGCCCGACTGACAGATCTTGAGCGCATCAAGCCCCGACCCAGCCTCATGAACAGTGTAGCCCTGACGCTCCATCACCTTGCACAACATCATGCGCTGCGCGCGACTGTCATCGACCACAAGCACGGTTTTGCCCAACGTCGTCAAATTGTCGGGACTGGCCAGGTTTTTGGGTTTGTCCAATGCCAAGGAACTGCTCTTCGAAATGCTGCGTCCCTGCCTAGTACTTGATGCCTAACGACCTGTTAAACAGCGAAAACTCCTAAAATTAGACGCATCTGCTCAACCTACGGTTAAACCGCTTGGGGTAGTGTGAACTATCACGGAAGGAGATTGGCGGTGATTGACTGGGATAGGGTGGCACAGCTGCGAGAAGAGGTTGGTGAGGATGACTTCCAAGAAGTTGTCGCCATGTTCTTCGATGAGGTGTCCGGAGAAATCGAAGCGCTAAATTCAAAACAAACCGCCCAAGAGGTTGAAGCGACACTGCATTTTTTGAAGGGCGCGGCGTTGAACCTGGGCCTTGTCGACTTTGCAACACTGTGCAGCCGCGGCGAAGATTTGGCACGCGACGGGGACACCAGCGGCATCGATATCGATGGTGTTCTGAACTGTTATCGAGACTCTGTCGATTCGTTCTTCAAGACGCTTTCGGGGACAGCGGCCGCCTAGATCAGGAAGTCTGATAGGATATCGTCATCCGTGATGTCCCGAAACTGATACCCTAGTGACGTCATTGCGCTTTCAATTTTAGGAAAACTTTCAGGATTTGTTGTTTCGATCCCAAGCAGAATGGACCCGAAATTGCGCGCGGATTTCTTCAAATATTCAAAGCGGGATATATCGTCATCAGGCCCCAGCATGTTGAGGAAATCTTTCAAGGCGCCGGGACGCTGTGGCATCCGCAGGATGTAGTATTTCTTGTTGCCCGACGACCGAAGCGCGCGCTCTTTGACCTCTGGCAGGCGTTCGAAATCGAAATTTCCACCCGATGACACGCAAACGACTGTCTTTCCCTTGATGTCATCCTTGATGTCCTTGAGCACATCAATGGCGAGAGCCCCAGCCGGTTCCAACACGAAGCCTTCGACATTCAGCATCTCAATCATCGTGGTGCAAAGGCGATCCTCACTGACGGCATGGACCACATTTGATCCCAGCCGTTTGAGCCGTTCAAACGTCTTCGATCCGATTTGCGCCACGGCGGCACCGTCCGCGAATGTATCGATGTAGTTCAAGCGAGAGGGATGCCCGGCGCGAAACGCCTCAGCCAAGCTTTTGCCGCCATCCGGTTCGACCAGAACATACGCGCACTGATCCCCAAAATAGCTACTGACGCCTGAGGCAAGACCACCACCACCCACCGGCATGACAATAACGTCTGGCACGCCCAATTGAGTTTCAACCTCCACCCCGACGGAGGCCTGACCCTCAATCACGTCATCATCATCAAAGGGCGACAGGAAATGCCCGTTCACCTCTTTGCAATAGGCCTGCGCGGCCGTCAGCGTGTCGTCAAAGTAATCCCCGGTCAGGCGTACCTCGATATGGTGATTGCCAAAGGTCTTGGTCTTCATCACCTTCTGTTCGGGCGTGGTGACCGGCATAAAGATCACGCCGTTCAGGCCGAAATGCTTGCACATAAACGCCACGCCCTGTGCATGGTTACCCGCGCTGGCGGCGACGAAACTTGTGGGCGTATCGCCTTTTGCCAGCCGCTTGCGGATCGCATTGAACGCACCCCGCAGCTTGTAGGATCGCACAGGGGACAGATCTTCACGCTTGAGGTAAATCTCCGCGCCATATTTCTCCGACAAATGGTCATTGCGTTGCAGCGGCGTCGGGTCAAAAACGTCGCGCATGAGGGCCTCGGCGGCCTGAGCGGAGGAGCGAAAATCAGTCATGCGCGCATGCTTGGAGGAATGTGGCCCCACGCGCAAGGCCCCGAGATGCCACAGCTTGCCCCCTGTTGCAAAAGCCGATAATCGCGCGGTGACCCGTGACTCACTTCAAGGATGCCCACATGTTCACGCCCAAGAAAGTCGTTCTGGCCTATTCCGGGGGCTTGGATACCTCGATCATTCTGAAATGGCTTCAGACGGAATATGGCTGCGAGGTTGTCACGTTCACGGCCGATCTGGGCCAGGGAGAAGAGCTTGATCCCGCTCGCAAGAAAGCCGAGCTTTTGGGGATCGCACCCGAGAATATCTACATCGAAGACATTCGCGAAGAGTTTGTGCGCGATTTCGTCTTTCCGATGTTCCGCGCCAATGCCGTCTACGAGGGGCTGTACCTGCTGGGCACGTCCATCGCACGCCCACTGATTTCCAAGCGTCTGGTCGAAATTGCGGCAGAGACCGGGGCGGATGCCGTGGCCCATGGCGCAACGGGCAAAGGCAATGATCAGGTCAGGTTCGAACTGGCCGCCTATGCGCTGAACCCTGATATCAAGGTCATCGCGCCCTGGCGGCTTTGGGATCTGTCCAGCCGGACAAAGCTTATTGCCTTTGCCGAAGAACACCAGATCCCCATCGCCAAGGACAAACGCGGCGAAGCGCCGTTTTCCGTCGATGCCAATCTGCTGCACACCTCATCTGAGGGCAAAGTGCTAGAAGATCCGGCAGATATGGCGCCGGATTACGTTTATCAGCGCACAACCCATCCCGAAGATGCGCCCGATACACCTGAATTCATCGAGGTAGGGTTTGAACAGGGCGATGCGGTCAGCATCAATGGCGACGCGCACAGCCCGGCGGAACTGCTGACGAAGCTCAATGAGTTGGGCGGGAAACATGGGATTGGGCGGCTGGATCTTGTCGAAGGCCGCTTTGTCGGCATGAAATCCCGGGGCATTTATGAAACGCCGGGCGGTACGATCCTGTTGGAGGCCCATCGCGGGATTGAGCAAATCACACTCGACCGCGGCGCGGCCCATCTCAAGGATGAACTGATGCCGCGTTATGCAGAGCTGATCTATAACGGGTTCTGGTACAGCCCTGAGCGAGAAATGCTGCAAGCCGCGATTGATCATTCCCAAAAGCATGTGACCGGAACGGTGCGCCTCAAGCTGTACAAAGGGTCGGCGAGCACGGTTGGCCGTTGGTCAGATCACTCGCTCTATTCAGAGGCGCATGTGACCTTTGAGGAAGATGCCGGTGCCTATGATCAAAAGGACGCCGCCGGGTTCATTCAGCTCAATGCGCTTCGGTTGAAGCTGCTGGCCGCACGAGATCGCCGACTGAAAAGCTAAGTCACCTGACCGTTGCTTGCTTGGAAATTGTAGCGAACAGGGCATCCAACTCTGCCGCGATCTCCGCAATGCCGGGCGCGCCATCCTCCACGTAAGGCTCCAGGACGGCTGTTGGTGTTTTATAGCTAAGCGTCGCTGTGCCGTCCGCGTTCTCCGTGACATAGAACCGGATCGGGGCTTCGATCATCGCAGGTGTGGACAGCGCCAACAGGCGGACTGCGAAGTCATTGTTGAACGCCCCGATGACGGTATTGCCCGGTATCTCAATCCCCCTGGCCGCCGCAGCCTTGGTCGGACCCGCTTGCGTGACAACAATCAGCCCGTTTTCCTTGATCGCCGCGCGCGTGTTGGCCACAAGATCGGCATGGCTTTGATCACTTCGCATGACGGACCACCCGGCGCGATCCGACATCTCAGCTGAAAGCGGGGCACTCCACGCCAGGAACGCCGTGAAAATGAGACATGTAAATCGCATTCGAAACCTCGTTTTAGCCAATATAGAGACTGTTTTTGCGAAGGTAGTCATAATATGGCATCGCCTCTTGCAAAATATGGGACAGGTCATCGGGCACATCCGGCAATGGCCCTTCCGGGTCGCCAAACCCGGTTGAGTTCCAGACCGCACCATACCAGTGTTTCGCCCAAATCCCATCTGCCGGATGTCCACCCTTGGGCCAACTCAGCATGCTTTCGCTGAAATTCAGACCAATTGCCTCACACAAAGCCGCCAAAGCGTGCCGTGGGTTTTGCCGAATGTCGACGCTGTCAACGACAACAGCGCGGTCCGCGCGCACCTGTTCAAAAATTGCCGCCTGCTGCGGAAAACCAATGTCTTTGAGCGTCGGATTTTCCCGCTTGACGGCGTAGGACGCAATCACACGGGCCGGATGTCGGATGAGAAAGACGTTTTGAAACCCGTTGATCCAATCGCGCGGAACATCTGGGATCATATGCTGGGTCATATGCTTGTGATACGAGTGCGCAAAGCCATGTGAAATTGGTCCCGTTATATTTGTAATCACATCCACGGGGTCAATGGGTTGGGAGGCGATAATCTCCTCCCTCAAGGGGTGATCGATGCCCGTCAGGTGCAGGTAGGACGCATAAAACGGCTCATCCACCACCTCGCAATCCCCCCGCGCGGCAAAAGCATACATCATGGCCGTGGAAATATTGCGCGGGCCGGACCACATGGCGATCCGCATTCAGGTCGTTTCCTGCTGGATTAGAGCCTTGTACAGCTCTTGGATGCGGGTCGTCATTGGTCCTTGTTGCCCGTCACCCAAGGTGCGGCCGTCAATCTCACTTACCGGGGTCTGCGCACCGAATGTTCCGGTCAAAAACGCCTCTTCGGCGCCATATGCCTCGACCAGCGAATAGTTCTTTTCATGAACCGGAATGTCATTGGCGCGGCACAGGTCGATGACCTTCTGCCGCGTGATCCCGTTCATGCAGTAATCGCCGGTCGACGTCCAAACCTCTCCCTTGCGGACGATGAAGAAATTGCAGGCATTCGTCGTGTTCACGAACCCATGGATATCAAGCATCAGCGCCTCATCCGCACCGGCCTTTTCCGCGGCGATACAGGCCAAAATGCAATTGAGCTTTGAATGCGAGTTCAGCTTGGGATCCTGCGTCATCGGCAAACCGCGCAGATGCGGCACGGTGGCCAGGCGGATCGGTCGCGCAATCCGCGGCTTTGAGTGCTCCATGATAATGGTGACGGTCGGACCCTGCTGTGACAGCGACGGATGCTGAAATGGGCGCGTTTTGATCCCGCGCGTCACCATCAATCGCGCATGCGCATCGCTGACCATGGAATTGGCCTCAGCCGTATCTTGGAGTGCGCGCATCAGATCGTCGGGCGTCATCCCAATATCGAGATCAATCGCTTTCGCCGCCTCAAACAGCCGATCCAGATGTTCGTCGGCAAAGGCCCAAACCCCATTGTAAAGCCGCAGCCCCTCCCACACACCGTCGCCCAACATGAAACCGGAATCGTACACGCTTACGAGTGCGTCCGCTTTGGGCACGATCCTACCGTTGAGCCAAATCCGAATCTGTTCGTTGCGTGCGTCTTCGACGGCTTGGTGGGTGGTCTGGTGGTCGGTCATAGGGGCACCATTTGTTACATTCTCCCAGAGAACTCTGTTTCAATTCGGTTGAAAAGCCCCGTTTTTCACGCCCACGGGGTAAACTCCCCTCACCTGCGCGTGACCTCTCGGATCGGTGAGTTGGCTGTGCCTGTCTTTCCGTTAGTTTCCAGATCAACCGACATGGGAGGCTATTATGATCTCAACACTCACAAATCTCAAAGCAGTGGTTTTGGCCGGGCTTGTGGGCCTTGGTCTTGGCATCCAATACGGCGACGCGAAAGCGACCGCCAATGAGGTGATCGTGGTCGCCGGCGGGTGCTTCTGGTGCGTTGAAAAAGATTTTGAAAGCGTGGCCGGCGTGACAGAGGTTGTTTCCGGTTTCACCGGCGGGACAGTTGACAACCCGACCTACAAACAGGTCGTGCGCGGCGGGACGGGCCACTATGAGGCCGTACAGATCTTCTATGATCCCAGCCAGATCACGCCCACGCAAATCTATTCCCTATTCTTCCGCTCTATCGATCCGACGGATGCCGGCGGGCAATTCTGTGACCGTGGCGCCAGCTATCGTTCCGCCATCTTCGTGTACAATTCCGTGGAACGCACGGCGGCAGAAGCGGCATTGGCCAATGCTCAATCCGAGCTGGGCCAGAAAATCGTCACCCCCGTCCTCAACGGCGGTGAGTTTTTCCCCGCCGATGCCTACCATCAGGATTACTACAAACAAACGAGCGTGATCCTCACCCGCTTTGGTCCGAAGTCTAAGGCCAAAGCCTACAAGGCCTATCGTGAGGCCTGCGGTCGGGATGAACGTGTGCGTCAGCTTTGGGGCACCAAGGCACCGTTTGTGTCCTAAGACACAAGGAACGCTTTGACACTTGCAAGATCGGGGATGGCGTCGGCCGTCCCCTTTTTCGTTGTACTCAGCGCAGCGGCAGCAGACGCTTGGCGCAGGGCTTCTTGCACGGACAACCCTTGAGACAGACCAGCCACCGCGAAACCCGCAAACGTATCTCCGGCACCTGTGGTGTCGACGGTCTCAACCTCAAAAGCGGGTACACTCAGATCCTCACCCGTCGTCAGGTTATGCCAAACCGCACCATCTTTGCCGCGCGTGATCAGCGCATAAGGCAAGGAAAGCGCGGTCACCGCTTGACCAGTGGCCTGTTCAAATTGCTGCGCCTCAACCTCATTCATGATCAGAAGGGTCGTGAAGGGCAGCACATTTTGCACGGCTTGCGCGTCAAAGGGGGCGGAGGAATATGCGACTTTGATACCGCGCTCCCAGGCCATCTGCGCGGCCTCAGCCTGATGGGATGTTTCATTCTGCAAGATCAACCAGTCCCCAGCGCCTCCCTTATCCAAGACCTGCTCGATCGCCTTGGCGCTTTGATCCATATTGGCACCCGAATAGATCACGATCTGATTTTCACCGGCACCGTCGACCATAACGATGGCATGCGCCGTGGGGCGTTTGCTGATCCGAATATGAGATACGTTGACGCCAAAATCGCTAAGCCGTTCTACGGCCCAGGCGCCATCCTCCCCGACAGCACCGATATGATGCACATCCTCACCGGCAAGCGCAGCAGCGACAGATTGGTTCGCCCCTTTGCCCCCTAGGCCCGTGGCCATATGCGAGGCGGCCAGCGTCTCCCCCGGTCCGGGCAAATGCGGCAGATCGTAGAAGAAATCCGCATTGATCGAGCCGAGGTTGATTATCATCGCCTAGCCCACCTTGCAGGCCGCCAGCACCGCCATGTTCAGGATATCACTGGCCGTGGACCCGGTGGAGGCGATCTGAATAGATTCGTCAATGCCGGCCAAAATCGGGCCGATCACCGTGGCCCCTGCCATTTCCTGCATCAGCTTGGTTGAGATGGAGGCCGAATGGCGCGCCGGAACAACCAACACATTGGCCGGGCCGGTCAGGCGCTGAAATGGATAGTTCTCTTGCGCCGCCGGATTGAGCGCGACATCAACTGTCATTTCACCTTCAAACTCAAAATCCACACCGCGTTTTTCCAAAACACCGGGGGCGAAATGCATCTTCTCCGCCCGTTCGGATTTTGGATAGCCAAAGGTGGAAAACGACACGAAGGCGACCCGAGGCTCAAGCCCAAGCCCTCGCGCCACATCGGCCCCACGTTCAGCAATCGTGGCAAGGTCCTCCTCATCTGGCCATTCATGGACCAGCGTATCGGTGATCATCACGATGCGGCCTTTGTGAAACAGGGCCGTCACGCCCACCGCGCCCTGCGCAACACCCGCGTCAAACACGTGGTTGATCAGGTCCAGAACATGCGCTGATTTCCGCGTGGCCCCGGTGACCAAGCCATCCCCATGCCCATGGGCCAGCATCAGCGCGGCAAACACATGCCGGTCACGAGCGGCCAGACGGTGAATATCCTGATGGTCAAACCCACGGCGTTGAAGGCGGTTATAAAGATGACTTTTGTAGTCTTCGAGGTGATCGGTGTTGGCTGCGTTGACAATTTCAATCTCAGATACGGCATCGCCGAGGCCTGCGGCCTCAAGTTTTTGCCGCACATCATCACTGCGCCCGACGACCAAAGCCTGACCATACCCGGTGCGCTGATACTGAACCGCAGCGCGCAGCACACGGGGGTCATCGCCTTCGGCAAAGATCATCCGGGCCTGTGCATTGCGCGCACGGGCGTTGATCGACCGCATGATAGACGCGGTCGGATCCAGCCGGGATTTTAGCGCAAGCTCATAGGCTTCCATATCCACGATCGGCCGCCGCGCCGCGCCTGTGTCCATGCACGCCTTCGCGACAGCTGGCGGAATGGTGTGAATGAGGCGTGGATCAAACGGGGTCGGGATTATGTAGTCCCGCCCAAAGGACAGTTTGCGCCCATAGGCCATCGCAACCTCATCCGGGACATCCTGGCGCGCCAATTCGGCCAGTGCATGGGCGCAGGCAATCTTCATCTCGTCATTGATCGCGCGGGCATGGACATCCAAAGCCCCGCGAAAGAGATAGGGAAAACCCAGCACATTGTTCACCTGGTTGGGGTAGTCCGAACGGCCTGTCGCCACGATGGCATCCTCGCGCACGGCTTGCGCCTCTTCCGGGGTGATCTCCGGGTCCGGGTTGGCCATGGCAAAAATGACCGGATCCTTGGCCATGGACATCACCATCTCCGGCGTCACGGCCCCTTTGACAGACACGCCAAGGAAGACATCCGCCCCTTCCATCGCCTGTTCCAAATTCCGCAAATCTGTCTTCACCGCATGGGCCGATTTCCACTGGTTCATACCTTCGGTGCGGCCTTGCCAGATCACGCCCTTGGTGTCGCACACAATGCAATTTTCATGCCGCGCACCCATCGCTTTGAGAAGCTCAACACAGGCGATCCCGGCAGCCCCCGCGCCGTTCAGCACGATCTTCACATCTTCGATTTTCTTGCCCGACAGATGCAGCGCGTTCAGCAACCCGGCGGCACAGATCACAGCCGTCCCATGCTGATCATCGTGGAAGACAGGGATGTCCATCTGCTCTTTGAGCGTCTGTTCGATGATGAAACACTCAGGCGCTTTGATATCTTCGAGGTTGATCCCCCCAAAGGTCGGCCCCATCAGACGGACCGCATTAATGAATGCATCCGGGTCTTCAGTATCGAGCTCAATGTCGATGGAATTCACATCGGCGAAGCGTTTGAACAGGACAGATTTCCCCTCCATCACCGGTTTTGAGCCCAGCGCACCCAGGTTGCCGAGGCCCAACACCGCCGTCCCGTTTGAGATCACCGCCACAAGGTTACCCTTGTTGGTGTAGTCATACGCCGTCTCAGGATTTTCCGCGATCGCCTCACACGGCACGGCCACACCGGGGCTATAGGCCAGCGAAAGATCCCGCTGCGTGAACATCGGCACGGTTGCCGAAATCTCAAACTTGCCGGGGGTTGGTTCGAGGTGAAAGGCAAGCGCCTCTTCCCGGGTGAATTTTGGGTTGGCCATCGGGTGTCCCTGCGGTGTGTATCATTTCGAGTCGCCCATGCTTAACGATGCTTTCTCCGGGCCTCAACAGGGTGAAACAGGGCTTTCACCACGAGGGCGGTGTCGGTACTGTCATTTGAACTGATCCGGGGGGACAGCGTGACATCGCAAAAAGCGGCCATAACGCCCATGATGGCGCAATATCTGGAGATCAAAGCCCGGTATCAGGGCGCTTTGTTGTTCTACCGGATGGGCGATTTTTATGAGCTGTTCTTTGACGATGCTGTCGCGGCGGCGGAGGCCCTCGATATTGCCCTGACCAAACGGGGCAAGCACCTGGGCGAGGATATCGCCATGTGCGGTGTCCCGGTGCATTCCGCAGAAGGGTATCTGCTGACGCTGATCCGCAAAGGGTTTCGCGTCGCCGTCTGTGAACAGATGGAAGATCCGGCTGAGGCGAAAAAACGTGGCTCAAAGGCGGTGGTGCATCGCGATGTGGTGCGGCTTGTCACGCCGGGCACCCTAACCGAAGACAGCCTTCTGGATGCGCGCCGGCACAACTATCTCGCCGCGTTTGCCAAGGTGCGGGACAAATCCGCGCTGGCTTGGGTCGATATCTCAACCGGGGCGTTTTCGGTGATGCCGCTTGCGCAAGTGCGGCTTGGCCCCGAATTGGCAAGGTTGATGCCCAGCGAATTGATCATCGCCGACGGAGAAGACCACGAGGTCGAAGAGATCGCTACGGAAAACAGCACCTCACTCACCCCGCTTGCCCGGTCCGCCTTTGACAGCACTGAAGCAGACAACAAACTTTGCAAGCTTTTCGGCGTCGACACGTTGGATGCCTTTGGCAGCTTTGAACGGCCTGAGCGTGCAGCCATGGGTGCGCTCATTGACTATCTCGACATCACGCAAAAGGGCAAACTGCCGCTTCTGCGCCCCCCCACGCGGGAGGCTGAGGCCCGCGTCATGCAAATCGATGCCGCCACGCGGCGCAATCTGGAGCTGACCCATGCGCTGTCGGGTGGGCGGTCTGGCTCACTTTTGTCCACGATTGACCGGACTGTGACCGCGGGCGGCGGTCGTTTGCTCGAACGGCGTTTGTCCTCTCCGTCACGGCAACTCAACACTGTTGAGGCCCGTCACGACGCGGTGGGTTTTGGCGTGGAAAACCCGCGCATCCGGGACGATCTTCGTGACCGCTTGCGGCACGTGCCGGATTTGGAGCGCGCGCTGTCTCGCTTAGGTCTGGATCGAGGTGGGCCTCGCGATCTTACCGCCATTCGCAACGGGTTGGAGCAGGCGGACGCCGTCCATGCGGCTCAAAATGGCGCTGAGATGCCCGATCTGATGAAAGAGTGTTTGGCCAACCTCAAAGGTCATGACGCACTGCTCGATCTGCTGTCGGACGCGTTGATCGCTGAACCCCCGCTTCTTGTTCGCGATGGCGGGTTCATCGCGGAAGGGTACGATGACGACCTCGATGAGGCGCGCAAATTGCGTGACGAAGGGCGCGGCGTCATCGCGGGGATGCAGGTGGATTATGCCGAACTGACCGGCATTCAAAGCCTCAAGATCAAGCACAACAATGTCCTGGGATACTTCATTGAGGTGACGGCCACGCATGCTGAGAAAATGCTGTCCCAGCCGCTCAATGAAACCTTCAAGCATCGCCAGACCACAGCCAATCAATTGCGGTTCACCACGCCGGACCTGAGCGAGATGGAAACCCGGATTCTGAACGCAGGTGGCCGGGCGATAGAAATTGAAAAGCGGCTCTATGACAGCCTGAAGGCGACTGTTTTGGAGCACGCAGCAGAGCTTTCGATGGTCGCAAGCGCCTTATCAGAGCTTGATCTGATGACCGCGCTTGCGGATCTGGCAGTAGGTGAGAATTGGTGCCGGCCAAAAATGGACGACAGTCGCGCCTTGTCCATCACAGGCGGGCGGCATCCGGTTGTGGAACAGGCCTTGCGCGCTGGATCTGGCGCACCGTTCATCGCCAATGATTGTGATCTGGGCGGTCAAAACGACATTTGGCTGCTCACCGGCCCAAACATGGCGGGCAAATCCACGTTTTTGCGCCAAAACGCGCTTTTTGCCGTGCTCGCGCAGATGGGGTCATTCGTCCCGGCGCGTGAGGCGCATATTGGGTTGGTCAGTCAACTTTTTAGCCGCGTCGGTGCCTCCGATGATCTGGCACGCGGGCGGTCGACCTTCATGGTGGAAATGGTCGAAACCGCCGCGATCCTCAATCAGGCAGACGCGCAGTCTCTGGTCATCCTCGATGAAATAGGGCGCGGCACGGCGACCTATGATGGCCTGTCCATCGCCTGGGCCACGTTGGAACATTTGCACGAGGTGAATGGCTGCCGCGCGCTCTTTGCTACACATTATCATGAGCTGACGGCGCTGTCGGACAAGCTTGATCGCGTCGATAATGCCACCGTCTCCGTCAAGGAGCATGATGGCGACGTGATATTTTTACATGAGGTGCGGCAAGGCGCGGCGGACCGCAGTTACGGGGTTCAAGTGGCCAAACTCGCAGGCCTGCCTCAGGCCGTGGTCGATCGCGCCCGAACCGTATTGGATGCGCTTGAAAAGGGTGATCGCGAAGGGGGAAGCAAGCGAGAGGCGTTTATCGACGATCTTCCCCTTTTTTCCACGCCCGCCCCGCAAGCCTTACCGCCTTCTGGTCCGTCGCCTGTGGAAGATCGTCTCAAAGAAGTGCTTCCAGATGAGTTGACGCCCAAAGACGCGCTTAACCTGATCTACGAACTCAAAGGGCTGACAAAATGATCTTTGACCGCGATATCGGCATCCCTTTGCCCGATGGTACGCGCCTCTCGGCCGCTGTTTGGATGCCTGACGACGCTGTCGAAAATCCGGTGCCAGCAATCCTTGAATACCTGCCCTATCGCAAAACCGATGGCACGCTTGAGCGTGATCACGGCATGCATCCCCACTTTGCGCGCAACGGATATGTCTCCATCCGCGTGGATCGGCGGGGCTGTGGCGACAGTGAGGGTCTCTTCGACGATGAGTATTCTGAGCAAGAATTGCAGGACGGTGAAGACATCATCGCCTGGATCGCCGCGCAGGCCTGGTGCAGTGGCGCGGTGGGCATGCAAGGGATTTCCTGGGGCGGGTTCAACGGGATGCAGATCGCGGCGCGGCGGCCCGAGGCGCTGAAGGCGGTGATCTCCATCGGAACCACCGTCGATCGTTACCACGATGACATTCACTACAAAGGTGGGATTCAGCTCTGTGAAAATGTTGGGTGGGCCGCGACCTACCTGTCCTGGTTTTCCATGCCACCAGACCCGGAATTGCGCCCCGATTGGCGGCAAATTTGGCTCGACCGGTTAAAGGCGACGCCCTTTGCCGCAGAGCTTTGGACACGCAATGCAGATCGCAATGCTTATTGGAAACACGGGTCCATTTGCGAAGACTACACCGCAATTCAGGCACCGGTTTTGGTGATGGGCGGCTTGCATGACGGGTATCGCAACGCGATGGCGGCGATGGCCGAACATGCCGCTGGTCCAGTGAAGGCCATTCTTGGTCCGTGGAGCCATAAGTACCCCAACATCACCACCATTGGTCCGGGCCTCGATTATCTCGACCTTGCCCTGAGATGGTGGGACAGGTGGCTGAAAGGCAAGGAAACTGGTGTCGAAGACCTGCCCGACTATATCGCCTATGTCATGGACAGCCGCGCACCCGACCCCGCTTTGACGCATCGCGATGGTCAGTGGATGGGTGCGCATGACTGGCCCGCACCCGACGCCAAAACCATAGAATTTCACCTCCGGTCTGACATGACGCTTGGGGACAAAGACCGGCTCGACGTGCCGTTGGAGCAAGACCTGCGGTGCGGCGAGGACTGTGGTGAGTTTTTCCCCTTTGGCTTTGGTCCTGGTGAGATGCCGGATGATCAGACCGAGGACAACGCCCGCGGTCTTTCCTTTGTCACGGATGCCACCCGCGATGACATCATCCTTGTTGGCGCGCCGAAACTGACCGTGCGTCTGTCTTGCGATAGGCCCAAAGGACAGATCATCGCCCGGCTCAGTGATCTTCGCCCCGATGGCACGGCGATGCTGATATCGCACGGGTTTTTAAACCTGCGCCACAGAGGCGGCTTTGATCGCAAGGTTGATTTAGTGCCCGGTGAGGTGTTCGGCGCGGAGATCATCCTTGATCAATGCGCCTATCACCTGCCCGCCGGGCATAAGCTGTGTTTGTCTCTCTCAAGCAGCTACTGGCCGTTTTGCTGGCCAGAAGGAGAGGCTTTCGCACTGCATTTGCAAGCCGGGCAGATCACCCTTCCGCGATGCGCGCCATCGATGAAGGAAACGCATTTTGCACCGCCCCCGCAAGTGGACACGCGGGAGACCAAGAAACTGTCAGAGACGCAGGAAAGTAAAACCTGGGACACGTTGGCGGATGGGACCCGTGTCCTCACTATCATTGGGGATCGCGGCCGGGTGGAGGATATCGCCAGCGGCGTCATCACCGATGCCTGGATGAAAGAGGTGTGGTCCATCCATCCCGACCGGCCCGAAAGCGCCCGATCCGAGATCACGTGGACCCGGGGATTTGGGCGCGGAACCTGGCGCGCGCATAGCAAAGTGTCGATGACCATGCAGGGCACGCACGACAGTTTTGAGATCTCTCAGAGGCTGGAAACCTGGGATGGCGAAGACGCTGTGTTTGATCGGTCTTGGACGGCCAGCGTCCCGCGATAGTTAACCCGGGTTGGACGACACGCCCACCTGCGCCGGGCGCAATATCCGATCATGCAGCATGAAACCCTGCGTCGACACCTGAATGATGTCGCCGGCCTTGGTGCCCTGAAGTGGGGCCTCAAACATGGCTTCATGAACTTTGGGATCGAACTTGTCACCGACCTGCGGATCGATCACCTGAATGCCGTGTTTGTTGAACACATTCAGAAGCTCGCGCATGGTCAGCTCAATCCCTTCGATGAGGGGCGCGGCGACGTCGCGCTGTTCTTCGGTCACCGATTCAACCGCACGCTTCATATTGTCAAACACAGGCAGCATATCGCGTGACAGCTTAGACCCGCCGTAGTTCTCAGCCTCTGTGCGATCCTTTTGGGCCCGCTTGCGCGCATTCTCAGCATCAGCGAGCGCGCGCATAAACTTATCCTGAAACGCATCGCGCTCCGCCTTGAGCTCTTCGATCATCTGCTCGGGCGTCAGCTCTGCCTCGTCATCCAAGGCGGCCTCAAGATCCGCCTCGATGTCTTCCAAATCGTCCAGAAACTGTTCTTCGTCGCGCTCAGCCATGTTCAAGCACCCTTACGTTCTGTCCGCGATCAGCTTGCCAACAATCTGCGCGGTGTAATCCACGATCGGCACGATCCGCCCATAGTTGAGCCGCGTAGGCCCAATGACCCCGACCGCGCCAATGATCTTTCGATCAGCGTTCATATAAGGAGACACAACCAAAGAGGAACCCGAAAGTGAGAAAAGTTTGTTCTCAGAGCCGATAAAAATGCGCACACCTTCGCCTTCGTCGGTCAGTTCCAGGAATTCGGCAATGTCACGCTTGCGTTCCAAGTCGTCAAAGAGCGTCTTGATACGATCGATATCTTCCTCATCCGCTTGACCATCCAGAAGGTTGGACCGCCCGCGCACAATGAGACGTTCAAACGTGTCCGTCGCGCCATCGTCCCAAACCGCAAGCCCGCTTTCAACAAGTTGATGGGCAAGAACATCGATCTCCTGTCGCCGACGTTCGATCTCAGACGTGATCGCGCTTTGCAGATCCGAAAGGGTTTTGCCCTCAATGAGTGCATTCAGAAAATTCGCGGCTTCCCGCATGGAGGACGGTGTTTGCCCCGGGGGTGGCTTGAAGATCCGATTCTCCACCTGACCATCGGCAAAGACCAACACGACCAATGCGCGGTCATGGCCGAGGCTTACAAACTCTATATGCTTGATCGGTGCTTCGTGTTTCGGGGCCAAAACCAAGGACGCCCCTTGCGTCACACCCGAAAGCGCAGAGCCTATGCGATCCAACGCAGCACCCACATCATCAGAGTTTCTGCCAAGCGTTGCATCAATCATCTGACGGTCGGTGTTTTCCAGATCACCCACCTCAAGCAGGCCATCCACAAACATGCGCAACCCTTCTTGCGTGGGCACCCGCCCGGCCGACACGTGCGGACTGTCGAGCAACCCCAGGTATTCCAGATCCTGCATCACGTTTCGGATGGTGGCCGCGCTGACTTTCTCAGACATATCACGGGTCAGGGTGCGCGACCCCACAGGATCACCGGTGGCCAAATACCCCTCCACCACGCGGCGAAACACCTCGCGCGAGCGGTTGTTCATCATCTCAAGGGTTTTTCCGGCCTCAGTCATCGCGCTTAGAATGATAATTCCCGTGTCTGTTCATTAAAGAGCGCAAATCAAAAAGGTCAATCGGGGTTGCATCCAGCAAGGCCGCGCCTGTATGCCCAAGCCATTCAGAAAAGGATCATGATCATGCGGCCATCCGGAAGACAGTTGGACGAAATGCGCCCGATTTCAATTGAAACGGGTGTCACGAAACACGCCGAAGGGTCATGCCTGATCAAAGTGGGCGATACACATGTCCTTTGCACCGCCTCGCTTGAGGATCGCGTGCCCCCCTTTATCAAAGGGTCCGGCCTTGGGTGGGTCACCGCGGAATATGGCATGTTGCCCCGGTCGACCTCATCTCGCATGCGGCGTGAGGCCTCGGCCGGAAAACAAGGCGGTCGCACCGTGGAAATTCAGCGTCTTATCGGGCGCAGTCTTCGGGCAGGTGTGGATCGCGTGGCCCTGGGTGAACGGCAGATCACGGTGGATTGCGATGTGATCCAAGCCGATGGCGGCACGCGCTGTGCCTCTATCACGGGTGGCTGGGTCGCGCTGCGCCTTGCGGTGAATGCGTTGATGAAAGCGGGTGACGTGGTCACCGATCCGCTGGTCGATCCGGTCGCCGCCGTCAGCTGTGGGATCTATGCGGGTCAACCTGTTCTCGACCTCGACTATCCCGAGGATAGTGAGGCCGGAGTGGACGGTAATTTTGTCATGACGGCGAGTGGGCAACTCATTGAAGTTCAGATGAGTGCCGAAGGCGCGACCTTCACGCGCGATCAAATGGACAAACTGATGGAACTGGCAGAGGCCGGTGTTCAAATGCTGTCGGTGGCGCAGCGGACGGCCACGAATGCGTAAGTTCGAGGGGCGCGAACTCCTCGTTGCGACCCATAATCAAGGCAAGTTGGAAGAGATTGCCCACCTCTTGCAGGATTTTGGTGTGTCTGTCATCGGCGCTGCTGAAAAGGGCCTGATCGAACCCGATGAAACAGAGACA
This sequence comes from Pseudomonadota bacterium, assembly GCA_039030635.1. Lineage (GTDB taxonomy): Bacteria > Pseudomonadota > Alphaproteobacteria > Rhodobacterales > Rhodobacteraceae > Roseovarius. The sequence goes on along the minus strand of JBCCDT010000045.1, from coordinate 5,754 downwards.
ACTTTCGTCGGCAATGCACGGATAAAGGCCCATGCGGCGGCGAAGGCGACCGGTTTGCCCGCCCTGTCCGATGACAGTGGCCTTGAAATTGACGCGCTAGACGGCGCTCCGGGTGTTTACACGGCAGATTGGGCAGAAACCGAAACAGGTCGCGATTTTGAGATGGCGATGACCAAAGCTCATGACAAGCTCGTCGCAACTGGCGTCCCTAGGCCTTGGATGGCTCGGTTCTGCTGTACGCTGGTCATGGCTTGGCCCGACGGACATGACGAAGTTTTCCCCGGCACAATCAACGGACAGATCACCTGGCCCATGCGCGGTTCGCAAGGACATGGATATGACCCTATCTTTGTGCCAAATGGATATGACCTGACTTTTGCCGAAATGGATCGTTGGGAAAAGAATCGGATGAGCCACCGTGCAGACGCTTTTGCAAAACTCGTCGAAGGATGCTTTCGCTGAAGATTGGCGCAATGGCGGCTTTGGCCTCTACATCCATTGGCCCTTCTGCGAGGCAAAATGCCCTTACTGTGATTTCAACAGCCATGTCGCGCGAGAGATCGACCAATCGCGCTGGAACAGAGCCTATCTAAATGAGATTGAGGCGGCGGGAAAAGCGTATCCAGACCGCATTTTGAACACGGTTTTTTTCGGTGGCGGAACGCCCAGTTTGATGGATCCTGCGATGGTGGCCACCCTGATCGAGCGGATCAAATCCACCTGGCCCATCGCCAATGACCTGGAAATCACGCTAGAGGCCAATCCTGGCTCCGTCGAGGCGGACCGGTTTCGCGCGTATTCCGAGGCTGGTGTGTCTCGCATTTCCATGGGTGTGCAGGCTTTGAATGATGCCGACCTGCGCCGCCTTGGGCGGATACATTCCGTGTTAGAAGCAAGGCAAGCCTTTGATATCGCAAGGAAATACTTTGATCGTGTAAGCTTTGACCTGATTTACGCACGTCAGGGGCAATCCCTTTCCGACTGGAAATCAGAGCTTGCCGAGGCGCTGAGCATGGCGGTCGATCACCTCTCTCTTTACCAGCTTACCATTGAGCCAGGCACAGTTTTCGCCCGCCGTCATGCCAATGGCAAACTTCTTGGTCTGCCCGATGACGACCTTGCCGGCGACATGTACGAGATCACACAAGAGATCTGCCATGACTTCGGAATGGCCGCCTATGAGGTTTCAAACCATGCCAAACCCGGCGCGGAGTCTCGTCACAACCTGATTTACTGGCGTTATGGTGACTATATAGGCATCGGGCCCGGCGCCCATGGGCGCGTCACTGAAAACGGCGCTCGATTTGCGACGGAAGCGTTCTCTAATCCTGATCGGTGGCTTGAAGCGTCTGGGAAGGGGCAATCTTTGAAGTCCAAAACACGTCTGTCCGGACCTACTCAGGCCAATGAATACCTCATGATGGCGCTGCGATTGTCTGAAGGATTGGATGTGGGGCGTTTTGAGGCCCTGTCTGGCGCGAAACTGCCCAAGCCGTCACTCGATCATCTCATAGAAATCGGTATGATCGATGTCAGCTCCGATCGGATTCGTGCCACCCGCCAGGGTCGGATCGTGCTGAATGCAGTGATCCAGGAACTTTTGACCGGTTGACGTGACATGAAAGCGGTATGGCTTTTTCTTGGTCTGATGAGCATGGGCCTTGGGATATTGGGCGTGGTTCTCCCGCTTGTGCCCACGGTGCCCTTTGTTCTGTTGGCCGCGTTTTGCTTTGCCCGGTCGTCCGAACGTCTCCACAGATGGTTGTTGGACCATCAGACCTTTGGTCCACTGATTGACGATTGGAGGAGAAACGGCGCTATCCGGCCTCGGGCAAAACAGTTGGCAACAGTCTCTATAGCGGCGGTTTTCTGTCTTTCCTGGGCCCTTGGCGCGGGAACATTGGTTATTTCCATTCAGGCCGTGGTGCTCAGTTTGGTTCTGATTTTTATCTGGAGCCGCCCTAACGGTTAGCGCTCAAAAGGCGGCACAGAGTGTCCAGATCTTCGAGGGTTTTGTACGCGATGACCAGTTTGCCATTTTCCTGACCCATCGTGTGATCCACGGACACTTTCAAACCAAGATTTGCTGACAAATCTTGCTCCAGTGCCTTTGTATCCGCGTCTTTGTCCTCAGAGGGTTTTGGCGGAGACTTGGCTTTTTTCGAGACTGTTTCACCCGAAAACGTCTTTGCCAGTTTTTCAACGTCCCTGACTGACAAACCCTTTTTGATCGCGACTTTCGCAAGCGCCAGGGGATCTTCTGACGTGATCAAAGCCCGCGCATGACCAGCAGACAATTTTCCATCCTGGACGTAACCTTGTACCTCAGACGGAAGGGTCAGGAGCCGCACGGAATTTGCGATGTGGCTTCGACTTTTGCCGAGCGATTTGGACAGAACATCCTGAGTGTGCCCGAACTTTTCCATCAATTGGCTAAAAGCCAGAGCCTCTTCCATCGGGTTAAGATCGGCGCGCTGGATATTCTCAATGATCGCGACCTCAAGAACCTCTGTGTCGTCAAATTCTCTAATGATTGCAGGGACTTGGTGCAATTTGGCCTGCTGTGACGCACGCCAGCGACGTTCGCCCGCGACAATCTCATACGTGCCATCCCCTTTGGGATTCTCCCGCAAAATCAGAGGCTGAATGACCCCTTTCTCCGCAATGGACGCCGCCAGATCCGCAAGGGCATCCTTGTCAAATTGACGGCGCGGCTGATCGGGATTGGGAAAAATCTTCTCGATCGGAATCATGCGGTCTGGCTGTTTGGGGGGGGCCTCCGTCTGCGCGCTGTCTTCTTGGACATCTGCCATCAGCGCCGATAGGCCTCTGCCAAGACCTCGTTTCTTTGACGTTGGTTTGGCCATGGGTGCTCCTCCCTTAGGCTGCGACAGGCGCGTTGTTGGCAATCAATTCCTGGGCCAAGGCGCGATAGGCCATGGAGCCCTTGGACGTCGCATCATACTGCAAAACGGGCATGGCAAAAGACGGCGCCTCACTTACCCGTATATTGCGCGGAATGCGGGTCTGAAACACCAGATCGCCGAGGTTTTCGCGCGCATCGTCTTCGACTTGCGAGGACAGGTTGTTGCGGCTGTCAAACATGGTCAGCACGATACCTTCAATTCTCAACCCTGGATTGGCCGTCTGGCGCACCTCTCGGACGGACATCATAAGCTGCGACAGACCCTCCAACGCGAAAAATTCAGACTGCAAAGGCACAAGAACGGAATGCGCGGCAACCATGGCATTGACAGTCAGCAGGTTCAGCGACGGAGGGCAATCAATGAGAATGTAGTCAAACTCAAAGGCGTCCATAGCGGTCTGGCGCAACGCGTCATGCAAAAGATAGCTGCGTTTCTCGTTTGAAATCAGTTCCATATCCGCTGAACTCAGGTCAACAGTTGCGGGTATGATTTTAAGTCGGTCATCATCGGTGTCGTAGATAACGTCCGTCAGATCGACATCTTCCAACAGCAAATCATACGTTGTCAGCTCGCGCGCGTCGCGTTCGATGCCAAGACCCGTGGACGCGTTGCCCTGGGGATCGAGATCTACGATCAAGATCTGGCAGCCGGTTTCCGCCAACGCCGCGCCAAGATTTATCGTCGTTGTGGTCTTGCCGACGCCGCCTTTTTGGTTGGCGACTGCAATGATTTTAGGGGTTTTGGGCCGAGCCGGATCAGACACGGGACACTCCTGAAATGCGCAAAATGGCGGGGCCATCGTCGGTTTTTCTTGTAACAACTTGATGTTCAAAGCGCCACGATCTTTGTGCCTCTTCAAGCTCTTTTTGCCAGGATGCACCCTTTAAAAACAGGGCTTGGCCCGAGGCGCTTAGATGTTGGTCACAGAAGGACAAAAGCGTTGTGAGATCAGCAAGGGCGCGCGCAGAAAGGACATCAGCCTGAAGGGGTGGGCTATCCTCAATCCGGGCGTTGACGATGGTGACGTCAATCCCCGTTTCGCGGGCGACAGTTCGGAGAAATGTACATTTTCGGGTATCACTCTCCACCAGTGAAACCCATTTTGGGGTAAGTTTTTCCGCGGCCAGGATCGCGATGACCATACCGGGAAACCCGCCGCCTGAACCAAGATCCGCCCAGTGACCTGCCCCATCATCGGCCAACGCATAGATTTGAGCGGAATCGACGATGTGGCGTTGCCACGCATCCGCGAGCGTGGATTTGGCCACGAGATTGATGGCCGGATTCCATTTGTTTAACAGCGCCTCGTAAATCTTGAGCCGCTCCAATGTTTCACGTGAAACATCCAGCCCGGCGAGGCTCACGCGCGCCGCTCCCGCTTGAGGCTGCGCAGCTTGGCCAAGATGATTGTCAGCGCGGCCGGCGTCATCCCATCAATCCGTCCCGCCTGCGCCAGGTTGGCAGGCCGCACCATGGACAGCTTGCTTTTCAGCTCATTGGAGAGGCCCTCAATGGCGTTGAAATCAAAATTTGCATCGATCACATGGGCCTCATCACGCTTCAACATCTCTACATCACGCTGTTGCCGTTCAATGTAGTTGGCGTAAAGCGCATCTTTTTCGATCTGCGCGCGCGTGTCTGTATCGATGTCGGCCAAACCATCATCCAGCTTCAAGAGGTCATCAAACCCGACATCCGGGAAGGCGAGAAGCTGAAAACCGCTGCGCCGCGATCCATCCTGATTGACCTTCAGGCCAATGTCAGTGAGCTGTCTAGGCGTAAAGCTTGCCTCTTCCAATCGTGTGCGTGCATCGGTGAGCCGCTCTGATTTCTCAAGAAACGCGGCTTTTCGGGCGTCTGTGACGCATCCGATCTCTATACCCAAGGGCGATAGCCTTTGATCAGCATTGTCCGCGCGCAAGGACAAACGAAACTCTGCGCGGGAGGTGAACATGCGATAGGGCTCTGTCACACCGCGTGTCGTGAGGTCATCCACCATGACGCCGATGTAGCTGTTGGAACGGCTAAAAATGATCGGATCCTTGCCCAGCACAGACGCGGCAGCATTGAGACCTGCGACCAGCCCTTGGGCTGCGGCCTCCTCATAACCGGTGGTGCCATTAATCTGACCGGCCAGGTACAGGCCCGGAACGGACCGCACCGCCAGCGTGAGATCAAGTGCGCGCGGATCAACGTAGTCATATTCGATGGCATAGCCCGGCTGCATGATCTCTGCGCGTTCCAAACCCACGATGGAGTGGACATAGACCACTTGCACATCTTCGGGCAGCGAAGTCGATATCCCGTTTGGATAGATCACATTGTCGGACAGGCTTTCAGGTTCAAGGAAAATCTGGTGCGACGTCTTTTCAGCAAATCGCACGATCTTATCCTCGATCGAAGGGCAGTATCGGGGGCCGACCCCGTCAATATGCCCGCCATACATCGCCGATCTCTCAAGGTTTTCCCGGATCACATCATGGGTGCGCTCATTGGTATGGGTGATCCCACAGCTGACCTGCCGGGCCTGAACGCCCTTTGACATAAAGGAAAAAAGCGTAGGGTCCTCATCACCCGGTTGCTCCTCCAGGGTGTCCCAATTGATGGTCTTTCCATTGAGGCGCGGGGGTGTGCCCGTCTTAAGGCGGCCGAGTTGCAAATCAAAGCTGTCGATACGTTGGGCAAGTTTGATAGAGGGCGCATCACCCATTCGCCCACCCGGGCGCGACACATCCCCGATATGGATCACACCGCGCAGAAATGTGCCGGTTGTCAGGATCACAGCTTGGGCAGGCACCTCTGTGCCGTCGGCCAAGACAACACCGGC
>JBCCDT010000044.1:0-27192 GCA_039030635.1 Pseudomonadota bacterium | reverse complement strand
GTTCACGTCCAGGAAATTGGCCACCTGATTGCGATTGCTCAGATCGAACACGTATTCGACCGGCACTTCGCCCAGCTCCGCCTTGTCGCCCACCGCAATCACACCGGGCAGTTCGAGATCTTGGAACACGTAAAGCCCGCCGAAATGCGCCGTCCAGAAATTGCGCTGCTCAAAGCTCATCTCTTCCAGCAGCACCGGGTTGCGCAGGATATCCCCCGTCTCGCCCGCCAGTTCGATCATCTCAGAGATTAGCACATCGTCGAACCAGGCATCGTCTTCGTTGAGGAACCGCTCAACCTTGCCATCCAGCTCTCCCGCCCGCCGGATCCGCCCATTGGTCGTATCCGCCTCGACCTTGATCGTTCGAATATCAAAGAGCTTGGCGGGTGAATTGAGCGCAAACACCGAGTTCACCAACTCGCCGGCCACCCCATCCCGCGCGGTCAGCGCAAAAAGCGCGGATTCGTTTTTCTCTATGAATTGCCGCAGGATAGACTTCGATGTTGAGAATTTTGCATCGAGAAGCGGCGCATGTCTTTGCTCTGTCGTCAGCAAGATAAACTGCCGATTGACCCCTTGATGGTTGAGGTAAAGCGGATCGCCCAACTCATGCCCCACCTCCGGGGAGTAGCCCGAAATATCAATGTAGAAATCCGTGAGGCTCGTGGTCTTGCCCGTCAAATGCTTGAGCGCGCGATTATACCGCTCCACCAACGCAGGCGAGGCCACATGCACCAGATTGCCAAACATCAGGCCAGACTTAATCAGCCGCTCCATCTCACACCCCCCGTAGGCCGGGCTTCAGCCCGGCACTCACACGCCCACAAAGCGCCTTCGACAGGCCCCGGTCTGGCGATCCCAACCGCACTCCGAAGCGCTTTATCGTAACGCCCCGCTGAACCCGCGAACAACATCCTGCCATTACAATTTCGCCAGGCCCTGGGTGGGGCCTGACGAAGGCGCGGCGGGCTACGCCCTTGATTCCGCGCCGAGGACATCAGCAAAACCAGCCATTTCAAATTTCCGTTTTTCTTGATGGGAGGCTTCAATTCTTCCACCGCTTTTGCTTGGCTGTCACAGCATCTTCGCCACCATGAATAGTGCAATACCCAGCCTCTTCGTTGAGCCAATCCAACAGACCTCTTTGCCCACCACCTGAAACGGAGTTGCGGCACCTTTGACCCAACCGAGTAACCGCCCCACACCTCGGCAATCCGTCAGACTCCACCCAATCCAGATAGTCCTGTTTAGTTACACAATGTAACTTCGCGAACCATTGCGCCGGATCATCCGCAAACTCTTGCAACTGATCAGCTGACAAGGATACCGTCTTCCTGCCCCCCGGAACAGCTATTACGGCAGAAAAGGTGATACCTGCTTCGTTGCGTTTCACGAGGGTCATTTTCTCGAACCTGTCACTCACCCCTTCCCCTCCAAATACCGCCGCTTCGCCTCTTCCATCCGGCCCATATCCCGCACCGCATCTGAAATCGCCGCCTCATCGGACTTATCCGCGTACCTAAACTCGCTATCCGCGTAGCGGTTGATCTCCTGGATCACCATCTCCACCGTGATCGGCTGGCGCAGTTCCTCGATCATCCCGCGCTTTTCCTCGTAAGGTTTAAAGAGGAACAGATCCGGCTCCTCCATCCATTCATCGGGCAGCTCGAAATCCATCGCGCGGACCTTCACCGCGTCCGTGATGTTCTTGATCGCCCGGCCCGTAAAGCGCTCATCGGCCTCTTGAATGCCCTTAAGATACGTCCCCATCTTGGCAATCGTATCGAGCTTTCCGATGTCCTTTTCCACACGTTCATAGACCCTTAGCAGCCCTTCCTCATGCGGTTTGGAATGGCTGTCAAAGCTTGCCGCCACGGCCTTCTTGATCTCCTGCGCGGCATAAAGCTCATGGCTCCCCAACGGAATGTCATGGTTCTTGCCCATCAAAAGCGCCAGAATATCGATGTAATCCTCCCGCGTCTGCGGCCCGTCGACGAGGAACCTTGCCCCCGCCCTCTGCCGGAGCGCGTCATCCACATTTTCCGGGTAGTTCGAGAACATCCCAAAGGTGCAGTTCCCCCGCACCACCGTGTTCGCGCCTGAGAAACTTTCCATCAGAACGGCCGTGATCTCCAACTGCCCGGCAGAGCTTTGACGGTCGCCCCGCTTGCCCGCCAATTGGTCAATATCATCCACAGTGCCAAACCCAATGACGCCCGGATCCAAGACCCCATTGATAAAGCTCTTCGCGTTCTGCGCGCTTTTTCCCTGATAGGAATCAATGCTTTCGGTCGACAAGTTCGCGTAACGGAACGGGTAACCCGCCGTTTCACAATACCCGTTGATCAGCCCTGCCATCATCTGAATGAGCGTCGTCTTCCCCGTCCCCGGCTTGCCGTCGCCCATGAAGGTAAAGATGAACCCGCCCAACTCTTCAAACGGGTTCAAACGCCTGTCAAAATCATAGGCCATCAGCATTTTACTGAGCTTCAGCGCCTGATATTTCGCGATGTGATTGCCCACCACCTGATGGGGCTCTTTGAAGCTCATGGTCAGCGTGGTGCTCTTCTTTCCCACGCTTGTTTCAAACCCGCGAATGGTGAAATCATCCGCCTCCACCCGCCACGCCTTGCCTGTAAACGCCTCCAAACGGGCCGCATTCCCCGCCCGTACAGCGAGCTTGCCCATCAGCGCCTCGCAGAACCCGGCGACCACGGCCACCAACCGCTCATCATCGGGCGCAAGGCTCGCGATATCCTGCTCCATCTCCCACAGCGCGCCATGGAGCGCCAGTTGCGCATTGTCCGTCAGCACCTCCTCCACATCGCCCAAGTCAACGCTCACCTCCGACCCGTGCGGTGCCAACAAAAACGCGCAAGCATTTGCAAAGACGTGAGAAACTGCCAGCGCCTCAGCGGCCATGAGTTCCGTGAACTCTCCTTTGCGCGCGCCATCGAGCGATCCGGCCAAATTGGCCCGCCGCAGATCAGCAAGCCCTGTGGCCTCGGAAAACGCCTCGCCCACGGCCAATCCAACGGCCAGCGCCCGCCGCAACGCATGCAGCACGGTGGCCTGCAACGGCGTCGTCAACGGATCATCCTCATCCGCGGCGGTGATCGTGGCCACCAATTGCACGCCTTCCGCCCGCGCCGTGGACCGTGTGACCAACCCGGGCGTGGTCGACCGAAACCGCCGCCGCGTGCCCAGCCCCGCCGATTTCTCCTCAGACACCTCCCGCGCCTTGCCAACACGCGGGGAATGATCAAACCCCTCGAGCATCGCATTGGCCGCGGGGTAATGCTTTACGATGTCATCCTCGCGCAGCTCCATCAGGTCAGACGTCAGGCTCATTGCTTCAAAAGCTCCACAGTTTCATCGGAAATCCCGCCCAGGCCGCTTGGGCCGTAAACGTTGTAAGACAGATCGCGGGGGTACACTTCGGACCAGTAAATCCCCTTGGTTTTGCGAATGAATACTGCCGGGTCGCGGTCGCCTGCAAAGCACACCCGCGTCACCGTCTGCGCGCGGTAGCGAACACCCTTTTCGGTCTGATAGCACGGCCCTGTGGTGGGCCAGATGCCGCCATAGCCATTGCGCTGCAACTGCTTGAACCCGCGATTGAGCAGCCATTTCTGCGTCTCCTGCGGGGTCTCCTCCACGATCATCAACCGCTCCGCCACCTGATCGGCGGACGGGGCCACAGGCTCCAGCGCTGTGCAGCCAGCCAACATCGCGACCCCTAGAAAAACCAGCTTTCTCATTGCGCTACGCCCCTTGCTTCATCTTGCCAAAAATACTCAAATCCCACCGTTAGTACCGCAGAACACGCCCCGATTGACCGACCACATACTTATCCACCGACGCAAATCCCGCCGGCGCCTTTTCGGCCAACACCTGATAGGGCCGCTCCGGCAGGATCAAAGACCGTTGCATGCGCGTGGCCCCCGTCTCTGCTCCGCGCCCGGAAAAGGGATCCAACGCAAACACCTCGCGTTCGACCGATCCAAACCAGCCGGATTTCTCTTCGACGACACGCTCACTTTCGAGAACCTCATCGGTCCAGGCCAGCGCCCAATCCTGGCCTGCCGGCGCTTTTGCTTCGGCCAGCACCTCCCGAATGGGTCCGGATTGCTGTGTGAACGCATGGGAATACATCGGGCCCAGATGCAACCGGCGCAGACGCTTGGGATGCAAATCGTCAAACGCCTCATCGAACCCCTTGGCGATGGTCAAAAGTTTCAACCCGCCCAGCGCCTGGCCCATCAAATGCGCCTGCACCTCGGGCCAACGCCGCCCGTCGATGGGCAGGCCCTTGCCGCCTCCGCTGTCTTCGACTTCCAACAAATACACCGTCGGCAAGTTCAGCTGACTGTCATAGACCGCCCAATGCACCAGATAGGTCACCCGCGGCTGGATACCTGTCAGCCAGACCGCCTGCGGATCATTGCGCGCCCAAAACAGATATCCGCGCATGAGCTCTTCGTAGTAAAGCCTTTGAGACAAAGAGAATTGCAGCCGCGTCGGGATCTCCCGCTCGCCAATGATCTGCTCCACCATCTGCGCCTTGAGCCGTTCGGTCGAGGGCATATTTTGGAGATGCCGCGCGGCCTGCTGGGCGTCATTGGCCATGACCATCAGCTCATTAAAAACAGGAAAGCCGCTCTCGGTCACATCCATGGCCAGCGAGCCGAAAAAATGCCCGGTGTCCCGCCCGACCAGCAGGTACTTCATCGACAGCGCGCGAAACGTATAGGCCAGTCCACGCACATAGCCCGTCAGCACCTCAATTTCAGGCTCGGAAAGCTGCCCATCGGCCTGCATCACGGCCGAAACCTTTTCCAGATGCGTGGTGATCTGATCAAACTTCGCGAAATACCGGCGCGAGGCGAACATGTCGGTCAGGCCGATGTGATCCCGGCCCGTCGGTTTGGCCTCACCCGCCATGGCGCGACAGGTCCTCAGCAGGTGGTCGAAGGCAATTTTGATCCCAGGCCAAGGCGCCCGAGGTCGAACGCAGCAAGATGAAAATCACCAAGCACACAACGCTCACGCCGGTTGCCTGAGACACCCCATAGTACCCATAGCTGGCCGATGTCATCGCCAAAGCGATGAGGCCCGCCACGGCACTGAAAAGACCAAGAAATCGGACCAAACCGGTCTTCTCCATCACGCGCCGTAGAGGTTCTTGTCGTGCTTTTCGATGATCTTCTGGAAACGCCGGGCGAAGCGTTCATCGGCTTTGGCCTTGGCCTCCAGCACCTCGCGGGCAAAGACCATGTGGTCTTCGTGCTTTTCCATCATCTCCGCCATCTGCTTGTTGGTGGCCGCGCCAATCCCCGCCATGGCCGATTGCGCCTCCTGGTCGGTTTTCACCCCGATCTCATTGATCCGGTGCGCCACATCCTGCTGCTGCGCGGTTTTCAGTGACTTCGACAGCGCATCATAGAGCACGACGCGCTGCTTGGTGTCTGTCTGCAGCTTGTTGATCAGCACCATCTGCGTCGCCGCCTGGTTCTGCAAGCTGTCGACCCAGGTCTTGCCCTTCTCGATATAGCGCTCCAGCGTTTGCGATTTGGCGAGCTTGACTTGCTCTTGCTGGACCATCTCATTGTATTTGGCATTCATTTCAGCCAGTTCCGTCTCAAGCTTCGTGCGCGCGGCCGCGTCCGTCTCATTGGAAATCGCGTTTTCCAGTCGGATGATTTCGGGGTCCATCGACGTGATCTCCGTGCGCAGCGATTCCAGCTCGCCCACGGTCAGTTCCCGCTCATCGAGCGTCTCGCTCAGATTGCCCTCGACCTTCACCTTCTGCTCTTCCAGCATGGTCAGCTGACCTTCCAGAAGGTTCACAATCACGTCTGACTTGGAAATTAGATCCTGCAACTTGTCGTCAATATTGGCCAAACGAATCCGATCCTGACGCATGCTGTCCGACTTGGCGCTTGAGAAGATACCAACAAAGCTCTCCCAGCCGGTCTTAGAGCGCATCTCGTCAAAGTCCTTGGAAAACCCGGCCGTCACATCATCGAGCCCCATGATCAGCTCGGCAATGTTGGCGTTCATGATCTCGGTATGGGCCTGCACGTCTTCCAAGGACGCATTCTCGATATCAAGGGTGGCATCCTCACCGCCCTTGATCTTGGCGCGCGCGGTTTCAATCCGGCTGGTCAGCTCTGCAATGCGTGTCTGTGCTTCTTGAACCTGTGCCTGGCTTTCGCGCACCTGTGCGTCCAAATCGGCCATGGAAATCTCCCGTTATCGAACTTTCAGGTAAACACTATACCCACTGGTCCGGGAATGATAAGCGCAATTCCCTCTATTACACGGCTGATTTGCCGCCTATATTCGCGGCCAGAGCAGAAACACAAAGGCGCTGAATGCCCGCCAAAAAACGCAAACCCTTCAATATCGTGGTGGTGGGCCAGGCTGGTCGACTGCAATATGAGGCGATCCTGTTTGCAGCTTCCTTGCGCGCCAATTCCCCGGATTTTGAGGGGCGTTTGTTCGTGGCAGAGCCCGAGCCGGGCAAACTCTGGCCGTCCTCGCCCGCGATCCGATCGGACGCCCGCGATGCATTGGAGCGGTTGGAGGCGGAGATCATCCCCTTCAAAAGCCATCATTTCGGCGACAAATACCCTTATGGCAACAAGATTGAGGCGCTCTTTGCCCTGCCCAAGGGGGAGCCGTTTTTGTTTTTGGACACCGACACGCTGGTTCTCGATGAAATCACGCAGGTGCCCTTTGATTTCGCGCGCCCCACGGCATCGATGCGCCGCGAAGGCACCTGGCCCGAGATTCAGCTTTATGGCCCGGGCTACAACGCCACATGGGGATCACTTTATGACAAGTTCGGCCTCGATTTCGAAAGCTCATGGGACACCTCATGGCCAGATGAATTTTGGCGGCGCTATCTCTATTTCAACGCGGGCTTTTTCTTTTACAAATGCCCCCATGTTTTTGGTCAACGTTTCCTCGATTATGCGCTCGCCATCCGGGATGACCCGCCAAAAGAACTGATTTGTCAGTCCCTTGACCCTTGGCTTGATCAGGTCGCGCTGCCTTTGGTGATCCACTCCTTGGGCGGGGGGCGCGACACGATCCCTGATGGGATGCTCGACGGTTCGGTCACCTGCCACTACCGTTTTCTGCCCTTGCTCTATGCCCGCGAAAGCGACCGTGTCGTGCAGGTGCTGGAAGACGCGGCGAGCCCCAATTGGGTGAAAAAGGTCGTCAAAAAGTACGACCCGGTGAAGTTCATGATCTACCATGGTCGCGGTGAGAAAACCCGCGCGCTGTTTGATCGTGACAACCTGCCCCGCAAGGAACAGGCGATCCGCAACACCATCCGCCGTCATGGATTCTGGATGCGCTGAGAAACACCCGCCCCGGACTTGATCCGGGGCCTCTCTGATCAACGAGCAGAGGCCCCGGATCAAGTCCGGGGCAGTTGGTATACAGCGGCAAACCCCGGTTGTCCTCCTCCACCCTTTCCCATAACCCTAAATTCAGATCAGAAAGGGAGACCCCACCCATGAAAGACGAGACCGACCGCATTCACGAGTTTGGCTTCGACACGCTTCAAATTCACGCAGGCGCGCGCCCCGACCCCGCCACGGGTGCACGCCAAGTGCCGATCTATCAGTCCACCGCTTTTGTGTTCCGCGATGCTGAGCACGCCGCGGCCCTCTTCAATCTACAGGAGGTGGGCTACATCTATTCGCGCCTCACCAACCCCACCGTGGGCGCATTGCAGGAACGTGTCGCGACGCTAGAAGGCGGTGCTGGCGCGGTGTGCTGTTCGTCAGGCCACGCCGCCCAGATCATGGCCCTTTTCCCGATCATGGCGCCAGGTCGCAACGTGGTTGTTTCCACACGGCTTTACGGCGGCTCAGTCACCCAGTTCAGCCAGACGATCACGCGCTTCGGCTGGTCCGCGAAATTCGTCGATTTTGACGATCTCGACGCGATCAAGGCGGCCATTGACGAAGATACCCGGGCGGTTTTCTGCGAATCCATTGCCAATCCGGGTGGCTACATCACCGATCTCGATGCCGTGGCGAAAATCGCGGATGACACCGGTCTGCCGCTTATTGTCGATAACACCTCCGCCAGCCCTTATCTGTGCCGCCCGATCGAACACGGGGCCACGCTGGTGGTGCACTCGCTCACCAAATACCTCACCGGGAACGGCACTGTGACCGGCGGTATCGTCGTCGACAGCGGCACGTTTGATTGGTCAGCCTCCGATAAATTCCCGTCGCTCAGCGAGCCAGAGCCTGCCTATCACGGGCTCAAGTTCCACGAAACCTTCGGCCCGCTGGCCTTTACCTTCCACGGTATTGCCATCGGCCTGCGCGATCTGGGCATGACGCTCAACCCCCAAGCGGCGCATTACACGCTGATGGGCATCGAAACCCTGTCTTTGCGCATGCAAAAGCACGTGGAAAACGCGGAAATCGTTGCCAATTGGCTGGAGGGTCATGACGCGGTTCAATCCGTCACCTATGCTGGCCTCAAAAGCTCACCCTACTTCAAACGGGTCAAGAAAATCTGCCCCAAAGGTGCGGGCGCGTTGTTCACGGTCGCGCTCAAGGCTGGGTATGAGGGGTGTGTCAAACTGGTCGACAACCTGGAGCTCTTCAGCCATGTCGCGAACCTCGGTGATACCCGGTCTTTGGTCATTCATTCGGCTTCCACGACCCACCGACAGCTCACGCCGGAGCAGCAAACAGCGGCCGGCGCGGCGCCCAACGTGGTGCGAATCTCTATCGGGATCGAAGACCCCGATGACATCATGGCAGACCTCGATCAGGCCCTGAAAAAGGCCAACGCCTGATCAAAACTCGGAGATTAAGCAAGATTTGAGGCCCCCGGCGTAGGTTTCGCCGGGGGCTTTTGCTTTGCCTCCCGGTCAAGCTCATGTAAAATCATGCGGTCTGCCAATGCCAATATGCCCGTAACCTGCCTGTAACGTCGTACGATGAAACCGAATTTTGCGCTCACGCTTTCCTTTGATGGGATCGGTCTTTTGCACCGGTCTGATGGCGGCTGGCTGACTGTTGGCGAGGTGCCGCTCAATGACCCGGATTTGGCCGGGGCGCTGCTGGGTCTTGTGGACAAGGCGCATACGCTTGATGGTACTGGGATCACGACCAAACTGGTGATCCCCAATCAGCAGATCCGCTATATCACCTTTGAAAGCGACAGCCGGGATATCGACATCCTTGAGGCACAGGTGCGCAGCACGCTGAACGGTGCGACCCCTTATCACGTGTCAGAGCTTGCCTATGACTGGTCCATGACCGGCGGTGAGGTGTGCGTCGCGGCCGTGGCGATCGAAACCCTGACCGAAGCCGAAAGCTTTGCGGTCGATCACGGGTTCAACCCGATGTCCTTTGTCGCCGTGCCCGAGGACGGCGCGTTTCAGGGCGAGCCGTTCTTTGGCGAAACGGTGCACGCAGGTGAGATGCTCACCCCTGGGGACAGTGTGGACCGCGATGAGGATGCCATTGCCGTGTTGGGCGCGGCCGCGCTGCCTCAACCTGAGCCGGACCCGGTTCCGGAGCCTGTGCCTGAACCTGTGCCTGAACCTGTGACGGACCCAGAGCCGGAACCCACATCCGAGGCGGCGCCGCAAGCCGCCACGCCCGTGGCCGGGTTTCAGTCTGCCCGTCGCGCGCCACCCGTTGTGGAAGAGACCGCACCGGAACCGGCCAAACCCGACACCGCGAAAGCCTCACAGCCCGCGGACACGCCACCAAAACCGCCTGAAACGCCCGCTGTGGCGTTCTCGTCGGCCCGCAATGCTGCACCTGCAGAGCCGCAAACATCCGCTTTGCCGCAAGGTCGGTTTAACCCGGCCACGCCATCCAAACCCGTCACGACACCGGCGGCTCCGAAAGACGCCGCGCAACCGACGGAGCCTTCGCAAACCAAAGCGCCTGCGGCGCCTCCACCACTGGCCCCGCGCACGGTGCCGCCTGCCGCAAAATCACCGGAGGAGGCCCCGCCTGCCGTTGCGCAAGCGCGTGCTGACACGCTCAAACAACCGCCTGCACCTTTGCGCCCCGTGGACAAGCCCGCTGCGCCCGCGTCAAAACATCCTGGTCGCTTGCCGTTTTTGTCCAGTCGCAAGGGCGACGCCGCAGGGGGCACCGCCGCACCCGGGCCCGCCCTTAAGGACGCCACCAAGACATGGGGTGCGGGTGCCCGCGCCGGGCTGAACAAAGCGCGCGCTGCCGCCACCGGGTTGGCGGGATCGGCTGCCGCGTTCCGCCCGAAACCGACCGCCCCCACCGCCGCCGAACGCTCTGCCGCGCAGGCCGCAGAGGATGAACGCCAACGCATGACGGTTTTCGGGGCGCGCAATCCCGAAAGCTCAAGCGCCGAAAGCAACCCGCGCTTCCTGGCCCTGGCGCTGACGGCGGGCTTGCTTTTGTTCCTTGTTGGCGTGGCCGCTTGGGCCGCGCTGTTCCTCGAGGGCGGGATTTCGAGCCTGTTTAGATCGTCTGAGGACGTTCAGTTTGCCGAAGATCCACCTGCGATTGAGGCCCCTGCTGCCCTCCCCTCGGAGCCTGTGGACGAGGTGGCCGCCCTGCCACAAACCGACACGCGCGATACCGAGGAATTGGCCGATGAGCCGCTCGACACGCTCAACCCCGATCAGCCCTTCTCGGAAGAGCCATCGCCCGATGAGGCGCGCGCCCGCTATGCCGCGACCGGCATTTGGCAAAAATCACCTGATGCGTCACGCGCCCCGCTCGCGTTGCAGTTTGAGGACGTGTACCAAACGTCGCTCGACCCTGAGGTGAATTTCTCAGACGCTGTGGCCCTGCCGCGCGTGGCGCTTCTTCTGCCGCAGGATCCGCCACAATCGCCGGGCGTTCCTTTGGCCTTTGGGGCCGATGACGTGGCCCGCGATGCGCGCGGCTTTGTTCTGGCCTCGCCTGAGGGCACGCTTTCACCCGATGGGATCCGCATTTTTGCAGGCGCGCCACCTTTGACCCCGCCCACCACACCCGACCGGCCAGAGCCCGAGCCAGACGTGGTTGAGGTGGCCCTCGCCGCGCCGGAGCCTGCCGCAGCTCAAGACGCCGACACAGGGCTGCGCCCGCGCGCGCGGCCTTCAGACCTCAGCGATGGGTTTGAGCGTGCCAATAATGGCGGGCGCACCTTGGATGAGTTGCAAAGCATCCGCCCCCGCCTGCGCCCGCAAAGCGCACAGGAACAGGCCTTGGCAGAGGCGGGTATCACACCTGAAATCGAAGAAGGCGAAGAAGGCGAAGAAAACGCCTTTGTCGATGCCACGGATCAAGCCGTTGCCACCTCTATCAAACCCCGCCTGCGGCCTGACAACTTTGCCCGTATCGTGGAAGAAACCCGCGAAACCGCCGCCTCCGAGCCGGTCAGCGTGGAACAGCGCGTTGCCGTGGCCATTCCCACGACCGCCTCTGTTGCCCGCGCCGCGACCGAGCGCAATCAGATCTCGCTCAGACGGGTGAACCTGATCGGCGTCTACGGCTCTCCCAACAGCCGGCGCGCCCTCGTGCGCCTGCCCAATGGCCGCTATCAAAAGGTCAAAGTGGGGGATCGGCTGGACGGCGGTCAGGTGGCCGCCATTGGCGATGATGAGCTGCGCTACATCAAACGTGGGCAGGCGGTGGTCCTGAAACTGCCGCGCAGCTGACAGCCAACGCTTTGATTTTCTTTTGGTCCTGTCAGGCCCGCACCTTGAAGACACGCGCGCTTGCGGTAGGTTTGACCTATAGACCTGTGTGATCTGACACCGTCACCTCTTAGGACACTTTATGGAAGGCTTCCTCTTTCAAGCCACGATTTTCCTCGCTGCAGCGGTGATTGCGGTCCCCCTCGCTGCGCGTTTGGGGCTTGGCTCGGTTCTGGGGTACATCGCGGCCGGCATCATCATTGGCCCGATCCTTGGCTTTGTCGGGGGCCATGAGACGGTCGAGCTTCAGCACTTCGCGGAATTTGGCGTGGTGATGATGCTGTTTCTCATCGGGCTTGAGGTGGAGCCTCATGCGCTCTGGCAAATGCGGCACAAACTCTTGGGGTTGGGCGGGTTGCAAATCGGTCTGACGACGCTCGCTGTCATGGCCGCCTCTATGTTCCTTGGCATCGGGTGGAGTGTGGCGCTGGCCATCGGTATGATTTTCGCGCTCTCCTCCACGGCGATCGTGCTGCAAACCTTGTCTGAAAAAGGGCTGATGCAAACAGGCGGCGGGCGATCAGCGTTTTCTGTTTTGCTCGCACAAGACATCGCCGTCATCCCGATGCTGGCCTTCTTGCCGCTGCTGGCCTTGCCCAAAACGCCCAACATGATCCTGGGCGAAACCATGCAACGGCTCAGCGAAGACGGCGACCATGGGCATTCGGCCAGCGGTCACGAGGCCGCGGCGAGCTTTATCCAAAGCCTGCCTGCATGGGGCGTGACCCTTGTGACCATCGCCTCGGTGGGGGCAATCATCTTTGCCGGGATTTACCTGACACGCCCGGTGTTCAAGTTCATTCATGCCGCGCGTCTGCCGGAGCTGTCCACGGCGCTGGCCCTGTTGATCGTGGTTGGCATCGCGTTCTTGATGAACCTTGTCGGGCTCTCGCCTGCCCTCGGCGCCTTTCTGGCGGGTGTGGTTTTGGCCTCGTCCGAGTTTCGTCACCAGCTCGAAAGTGACATCGCGCCCTTCAAAGGATTGCTCTTGGGGCTGTTCTTCATAACGGTCGGGGCGGCTATCAATTTTGCGATCTTGTTCAACAACTTCTTCGCTGTTTTGGCCCTGGCTCTTGCAATAATCCTGATAAAGGGCGGAATTCTCTACATCCTTGGCCGCACCTTTGGATTGAAGGGGCGCAACCTGTGGCTCTTCACCTTGTCTTTGGCGCAGGCCGGTGAATTTGGCTTCGTGCTCATCGCCTTTTCGAGCCAGCAAAACGTGATCCCGCCCGCGATGACAGAGTTGCTGTTGCTGGTGGTGGCGATCTCGATGCTGATCACGCCGCTTCTCTTTATCCTCTATGATTGGCTGTCGCACCGCATGGAAGAGCATGTGGAGCCCCATGCGCCCGATGAGATCGACACGCAGGGGCCGGTCATCATTGCGGGCATCGGCCGCTTTGGTCAGATCGTGAACCGGCTGGTGCGCTCCAGCGGGTTTGAAACCGTGGTGCTTGATCATGATCTCGCCACCATTCAGCGGATGCGCCGGTTTGGGATCAAAAGTTTCCTCGGCGATCCATCTCGCCCGGAACTTCTTCATGCGGCCGGAATTCAACAGGCCAAAGTGTTGGTCGTGGCGCTTGATGATGCGCAGGCCACAACACAGCTTGTGGCCTTTGCCCGGCGGGAACGGCCCGACATCCACATCATCGCCCGGGCCCGCGACCGCACCCATGTGTTCCGCCTTTACCAGGCAGGTGCTAACGACATTGTGCGCGAACTCTTTGACAGCTCCATCAGGGCGGGGCGTTACGTGCTTGAAAACCTTGGGCTATCTGAGTTTGAAGCCGCAGAGTTGCAAAAAACCTTTTACCAGCATGATCGCCACTCCGTCCGCGAATTGGCCGCCCTTTGGGACCCGAACATCCCAACCACGGAGAATGCCGCCTATATCGCGCGGGCCATGGAGTTGGAGAAAGATCTCCAAACCATGCTTTTGTCCCAGCTTGAGGTCGCGGCCGCCGAGGATATGCCCGAAGAACGAGAGCAGGCCTAGCCGTCAGACACACCCGCCTCGGCGAATGTCGACATGCCCGAGTGGCAGGCGATCGATGCTTTCAAAACCCCCAGGGCCACCGCCGCACCAGAGCCTTCGCCAAGGCGCATGCCAAGCGACAGGATGGGGTCTTTTCCAATCTTTTCCAACACCTTGCCATGGGCCCCTTCCGCGCTGAGATGGCCCGCGACCGCATGATCCAGCGCGGCTGGCGCCATCGCGTGCAAACACGCCGCAGCCGCAGAGCAAATGAACCCATCGAGGATCACCGGCACCCGTTCGGACCGCGCCCGCAACACCGCAGCGGCCATGGCCACAATCTCCCGCCCGCCGAGACAGCGCAGAACATCAAGGCCGTCACGGGTGGGGTTGACCTCCACCGCGCGGGCCACAATGACGGCTTTGGCCCGAAGTGCTGCGTCATCCAGACCGGTGCCGCGCCCGGTCCAATCCGTGGCCGCCCCGCCATAAAGCGCCATCATCATCGCCGCGGCGGCGGTCGTGTTGCCAATCCCCATCTCGCCCACGATCACAAGATCCGAGGTCACATCCACAGCGTCCCAGCCGGTGCGGAATACCTCCAGAAAGTCGACCTCAGAGAGGGCCGGGCCAAGGCTGATATCTGCCGTGGGCGTCTCAAGCGACAGCGCATGCACGGTCAGCTTGGCCCCGAACGTGTCTGCCAGTTGATTGATTGCGGCACCGCCTGCGTTAAAATTGGCGACCATCTGCGCGGTCACATCCGCGGGAAAGGCAGACACCCCTTGCGCCGTGACCCCGTGATTGCCCGCAAACACAATGATCTGCGGGCGCTTCAAGACGGGCCGCGCCTGCCCGTGCCATGCCGCGTACCAGAGGGCGAGCTCTTCCATCCGGCCCAACGCGCCAGGCGGTTTGGTCAACTGCCCATTGCGCGCCTCTGCTGCTGCGCGCGCGTCTGCGTGCGCCGCAGGAAGCGACGCGAAAACCTGCCTGATCTGGTCCATCGTCTGAAAGGTCACGATCTCTCTCCGTTTGAGCGATTGCCCTACGGGCTTAGCGCAGGCATGATGGGCGCGCATTCACAAAAGAGCCCCTCAATGGCGAAAAACGACGACCCTGTGATGTCTCCCAGCGATGTTGTTGAAGCGTTGCAATTGCTGACCCGTTTGCCCGTGCCATTTGCCGACACGCCGCGCGGGGCACGGGCGGCCTGGGCCTATCCGATGGTAGGTCTGGTGGTGGGCGCTTTGGCGGCCGCCGTGGGTCTTACGGCGCATGCTTTGAGCCTGCCACCCGTGCTGTGCGCGCTTTGCGCCCTGACCGCTTTGATCGTCACCACGGGCGCACTGCATGAAGACGGGCTTGCCGATACGGCGGACGGTCTTTGGGGCGGTTGGACGCCTGAGCGGCGGCTTGAAATCATGAAGGACAGCCGCATCGGCGCCTATGGCGTGATCGTTCTTTTTCTTGCGCTATCCGCGCGTTGGAGCGCGCTTTGGATGTTATTTACCGCAGACCCCGCTGTTGCCGCCGCGGCCATTCTCGTGGCCGCAACGGCCTCGCGCGCGATGATGCCGCCTGTGATGGCGGTCTTGCCCAATGCGCGTCAGGATGGCCTTTCGGCTGGGGTGGGTGATGTTCCTCTCGCCGCGGCGTTGATCGCTTTGGGCACGGGCCTTGGTATCGCGTTGATTTTTGCGGGAACGGGCGGTGCCATGGCCTTGATCTGGGCCTGCCTTGCCACCTTTGTCCTGGCGCGTATTGCGCTGAAAAAGATCGGCGGGCAAACCGGCGACATCCTTGGCGCCGCACAGCAACTGTCTGAAATCGCCGTTCTGCTGAGCCTGCTGGCATAAAAAAGGCCGCGCAACTGCACGGCCTCATTCGTTTTTACGGGATCTCACGCGGCGCGGGACACCAACACATCATCTACCTTTTTGGCGGCGAGCACTTCATCCCCGCCACCTACGGCCGCAACCTCACGGGTCAAACGCTCAAGGGCCGCTTCATAAAGCTGCCGCTCAGAATAGCTTTGTTCGCGCTGGTCATCTGTGCGGTGCAGATCGCGCACAACTTCGGCAATGGCAATCAGATCGCCTGAGTTGATTTTCTGCTCGTACTCCTGCGCGCGGCGTGACCACATGGCCCGCTTGACCCGCGCCTTGCCTTTCAGCGTGGTCATCGCCTTGGAGACGATATCGGGGCTCGACAGCCCGCGCATCCCCACATCGGTCGCCTTGTGCGTTGGCACCCGCAGGGTCATTTTGTCTTTCTCGAACGAGATCACAAAGAGTTCGAGTTCGATGCCCGCAATCTCTTGGCTTTCGATCGACACGATCTGACCCACGCCATGGGCAGGGTAAACCACGTAATCGTCGGGGCGAAACTCGGACTTTTTAGACTTGCTCATACAATTCTTCCTTCGTGCAGTGTGCGAACTGCCGTTTCCCAAATTCAGTGCGCAAAAATCACTGCCTCAGAGGATCTGGTATCCGATGAGCCAGTGGTTTTGTGTCACAGAAACCCTAGGGCGCCGACATTGGGCACCGTTGAGCGTAAGGCGGCGGTTTGTGTTTGTGACGGTAATATAACACAAAAAGCGCCCCTCTCAAAGCGCCTTGCATATTTTACCGTGCATTTCGTCGCGTTTTCAGTGGGTTGCGCGGCAAAGTTTAGGTGGCACATCGGGCGCAACGGACCGTAGGGCACGAATCAACCGTGACGCGCTTTACCCGCCCTCGCCAGGCGCTTCAGAGAAATACTTCTCCATCTTTCCAGTTTCACCGTCCCGCTCCGCGGAGTTGGGCATCGGGTCCGCCTTGGTATAGATATTGGGCCAAAGCATCGAGTATTTGCGATTGAACTCCACCCATTTTTCCATGTCCGGTTCCGTATCAGGGCGGATCGCATCGGCCGGGCATTCCGGTTCGCAGACGCCGCAATCGATGCACTCATCGGGGTGAATGACGAGCATGTTTTCACCCTCATAGAAACAGTCGACCGGGCACACTTCGACACAGTCGGTGTACTTGCATTCGATGCAATTGTCCAAAACCACATACGTCATTGAGAGTGCTCTTCCCGTTGTTATCCAAGACCTAATTCACAACTTAGAATCATTCAAGACGGTCTGGCCGCCCGATGTCCAGTTTCCGACGATCCCGCTTGGTTGGGCGCCCTTTGCCCTCAAATTTTGGCGCTTTTGGTGGCGCTTCCGGTTTGGGCGCGGGCGGAGATAGATCCTCATAAAGGCCCTGAGCCTCCGGCGCCGGTCCGCGCCGATCCCCGCAGGCGACAATCCGGACCACACGGATGATGCGCGCTTGTGGAAAGGTCAACACGTCGCCCGGGCCGACAAGGCTTGCCGGTTTGGCCACTTTGAGGGAGTTCACGCGCACATGCCCGCCCGAGACTGTCTTTGCACTCAGAGAGCGGGTCTTGAAAAACCGCGCCTGCCACAGCCACTTGTCAAGGCGAATTTTCTCACTCACGCGAGGGCCTGCATCAGGATTTATCCTTGAGCCCCATCAGTGCAGCCGCAAATGGATTGTCGGGATCGATCTTGTCGGATTTGCCGGGCTTGGCGCTGTAGGTTTTGGCGCCTTTGGGCTGCCCTTTGCCGCGTGCCTTGTCATTTGATCTTTTGCCCTGCGCTTTGCGCGGTGGCTTTCTGTCTTGACGGTTGCCGCCTTGTTTCCGCCCTGCCCAGGTGAAGGTGTAGAAGACATCGATCTCAGGTTCGTCTTGACCGGGCGCTTCGCTGCTCTCTTCTGCGCCCATCTCGGGCGCAGCCGCGTCCTGACTGTTGGTTTCAGGCGCTCTTGTTGTCTGATCCGGCGTCTCGGTGGCCTCGTCCGCCGCTGGCGCGGCAGTCTCGGATATCACACGGACTTTCTCGCGCTCGCCGCGATCGGCCTTGTAGCCAAGGCCTTGCATCAGGTCGGCGAACTGTTCCAGCGTCATACCAGTGATCGACAACATGTCGGGCTTTGCTTCAAACCCCGCGCGGCTGTCTTCGACCCGCAGCAGATCTGCCAGACGTTCCAGCATATCGATGCGGATGGCCCGCTCGCCCGCGGCCCGGTAACCGGCCATGGCAAAATAGCCCTCAGGCGTGTCGCCCGGTGCCCCGGCCGGAACCGTCACCAGACCCGGTGGCGGCGCTTCGGGAAATTCTTGCAAGCCTTTGGACAGCGACCACAGCACCAACCGCAACCGTGTCGGCGCAGGTTTGAGCAAAAGAGGCATGAAGATCGTGAACTGCCCAAAGCGAATGCCATGTTTGCGCAGCACGGCGCGGGCATCTTGGTCCAGCGCCTTGACCTCATCGGCGACGGCCCCGCGCGGGATCACGCCCAGATGTTCGACCATCTGAAAACCAAAGCCACGGGCAAGACCGGTCAGTGTCTCATCACGGGACATGTTCAACAAGGGCTCAAACAGCGTGGCCACTTTGCGATCGATGAAATGTTGCAGGCGGCGTTGCACCTTTTGGGTGACGTCTGCACCGGCGGCCTCATCAACAAAGGCCACCGCCGTGGGCTTCAAAGCGTCCGAGCCCGCGACAAGTTTGCCGACCGCATGCTCCCCCCACATCAGACCACCTTGTTCGGTGAAATCAATCTCTGTGTCCGGGGCGTTGTAGAACCGGTCCGCGCGCAGATGGAAATGCGGGGCCAGGGCCTGCAGGCTGGCCTGTGCCAGCGTCTTGGCCTCCTGACCCGCGCCAGTCTTGTCCTGGATGAAGCGGAACCCGTCGAGACGGCCGACGAATTCGCCTTCCACCGTCACTTCACCGCTGTCGTTCACTTCGGCCACCATGGCCTCCTTCTGCTTCAACCGGCGCAAGAGCACCGAGGTGCGCCGGTCCACAAATCGTTTCGTCAGCGCATCATGAAGCGCATCTGACAGGCGGTCTTCTACAGCGCGCGTCGCCTCTCGCCAATGCCTTTCATCGCGGATCCAACCTTTGCGTTGCGCCACGTAGGTCCAGGTCCGGATATAGGCAAGACGTTTCGACAAGGTGTCGATGTCGCCATCGATGCGATCAATGCGCTTCACTTGCCGGGCGAACCAATCTTCCGAGACCTCACCATACTGGTGCAGATCACCAAAGATTTTTTCCAAGAGTCCCGCGTGTTCGGCCTGGCTTATACCACGAAAATCCGGGATGCGGCAGACCTCCCAGAGCAATTTGATCGACGCCCCATCTGAGGCCCGTGCCCGCACCTCGGGCTGCGCGGCCAAGGTTTTGAGCGCGATGAGGTCGTCAGCATCCCGCGCGCGAGCGAGACGCTCTGTGACCTTGGGCTGCGCGCCATGGCGATCGCCCGGTTTGACCTCAAGCGACGCGATGAGAGCGTCGAGCGCTCCGAACTGCAGCGCCGCATTGCGCCATTCCAGCTTGCGAATGGGCGCAAACCGATGGTCGCATATCGCCTGCGCCACTTCATCATCCAGTGGCGGTGCCTCACCCGTGACACCAAAAGTGCCGTTTGACATCCCCCGCCCCGCGCGACCGGCAATCTGCGCCAGTTCATTTGGCATCAGCCCGCGCATCCGACGCCCATCAAACTTGCTGAGCCCTGAAAAGGCCACGTGATCGATATCGAGGTTGAGCCCCATCCCAATGGCATCCGTGGCCACGAGGTAATCCACCTCGCCATTCTGGTAGAGGTCCACCTGCGCATTGCGCGTGCGCGGGGAAAGCGCCCCCATCACCACAGCCGCCCCGCCTTTTTGACGGCGAATGAGCTCGGCAATGGCATAACAATTCTCAACCGAGAACCCCACGATGGCCGACCGCGGCGGCAATTTGGGGATCTTGCGCGAGCCCGAGTAAGTCAGCTGCGACATCCGCTGCCGGCCTACAAATTCTATGTCCGGCACGAGATCGGCAATCGCGCCGCGCATCGTTGCGGCCCCCAAAAACTGGGTCTCCTTCTGCCCGCGCATCCGCAGCAAGCGATCGGTGAACACATGCCCTCGCTCAGGATCGGCGCAAAGCTGGATCTCATCGACCGCGACAAAATCCGCGCCCATCCCCTCGGGCATCGCCTCAACCGTGCAGACCCAATACTGCGCCCGCTCTGGCACGATGCGCTCTTCCCCGGTGATCAGCGCCACCACAGACGGGCCCCGCAAGGCGACAATCTTGTCATAGACCTCACGCGCCAAAAGCCGCAGCGGCAGGCCGATCACGCCGGTTGGATAGCCAAGCATCCGCTCAATGGCATAGTGGGTCTTGCCCGTATTCGTGGGCCCCAGAACCGCGAGGGTCCGTGACGGATCGGCCATAGCGCCTCGCTTTGAGTTTAGAGTTCCGTGCCGCCCACTTGCGGATCGAGGTAGTCCAACGCCTCCGTCACCTCAGGATGGTGCGGGTGAATGGCCAAAGCCTGCTCAAAGGCTTCCTTGGCTTTTTCGGGTTTGTTGATTTGCACCAAGATGCCGCCCAGCGTGGCGATGGCATCATAGTGTCGCGGGCGGGTCTTGAGCACCCGTTCCAAATCCGCAACAGCAGGTCCGTATTTCTCCATCGCCACAAAAACCTGCGCGCGCCGATGCCAGCCTTCGGCAAACTCTGGCGCATGATCGGTGAGCGCGGTGAAATGGTTGAGGGCGGCCTCAAGATCGCCGGCCTCTAGCGCATCCTCACCGCGTTTGAGCAGCAGGTTCATCGCCGAAGAGCCGGAATTCGAGCGCTCCCGCTCAATCTCGCGCGCCAGGCGGATGGCCTCCGCCCGGTCGGCATCCTTCAATTGCGTGTAAAGATCATCAAGCCGCGCCTCATTCACGGCCAATGCGGGGCCGGAAAACACGGCGATCGCGAGAAACGACGCGACGGTACATTTGAGAAATGAAAGCTTGATGCCCATAACATAGTGGAATGTAACCGTCTTGACCGGGAATCAAAGCCCGAGTTTGAAATTAAGAGAGGAATTTCCCATGAGTGACATGATCAACAGCGCTGTTGCCGCCCTGACCGAAAAGCTGGGCAGCGGGTTTGACGGCTCTGCCAAGTTCGTGATCGAAGACGAAGGCGCGATCACCGTGGACGGCGATGGCGTGCGCGCCGCAGATGACGACACCGACGTGACGCTGACAGCCGATGCAGACACGTTCCAGGCCATCATCGACGGTGACATGGATCCCACATCTGCGTTCATGCAGGGCCGCCTCAAGGTCGATGGTGACATGGGTGCCGCGATGAAGCTGGGCTCAGCACTGGCGTGAGTGACCCCGCGCCGTATTTCGCTGAGATCGTCCCCGAAGGCCCGGAGCCCGAGGCGCATTGGATCCGAGCGAAAGACGGCGTGCGCCTGCGCGTGGGCGTCTGGCATGCCCACGCGGAGACGGCAAAAGGCACGCTTTTGCTGTTTCCCGGCCGGACTGAATACATCGAGAAATACGCCGCCGTTGCGGGCGACATGGCACGCCACGGCATCTCGACGCTGGCCATTGACTGGCGCGGTCAAGGGATCTCCGACAGGTTGATCCCCGATCCCCTCCCCGGTCACGTGGAAAATTTCCCCGACTATCAAATGGATGTGGCTGCCCTTGTGGGCCACGCAAACGCACTCAGCCTACCACAACCTTGGTTCATGCTGGGCCACTCGATGGGCGGCGCCATCGCATTGCGCGCGGTGATGGAGGGCGCACCGGTCAAGGCCGTGGCCTTCAGCGGCCCGATGTGGGGCATCAACGCCTCGCCTTTCTTGCGCCCGGTCATGTGGACACTCAGCTGGGCCTCCCGCTATCTCGGGTTTTCTCACCGCTACCCACCCACGACATCGGGCCCTGTCCCTTACCCGCTGGCCGAAGACTTCGACAAAAACGGCCTCACCCGCGATCCGGCCATGTACCAACTTATGCGCGACCAATTCACCGCACGGCCCGAGCTGAAAGTCGGCGCGCCCTCTCTCAACTGGCTCTATGAGGCGCTTTCCGAGACGCGTCACCTCGCGCAGCGCCCCTCCCCCGACCTGCCTTGTATGACGATCATGGGCAGCGAAGAGGCCATCGTCGACCAAACCCGCGTCAAAACCCGCATGACCCGTTGGCCCGGCAGCACGCTTCATTTGGAACCCGGCGGTCGCCACGAACTTTTGATGGAAGACGTCACGACCCGCCAACGCCTCACGGCCATGGTCGCACAGCATTTCCTGTCTGCCTGACAAAGCGCATCGTCGGAGCCTCAACTTCGCTCGGGGTGATCACATGACAACCCACAAAAGTGCAAAGGGGTTTTTGGCGGTAAAGCAACGAATGACTGCTCTGCGGACCTAGCGGGTGTTGGAGTTCGCAATGATAGAGCCGCGCAGCATCGGGCCGCGGTAGGGCGATCTGCCCTTTGAACAGCAGCACTTTATCCCGGCCAAATCCGCAAAAGATCTGAGCAATGCGCCTGGACCAACCAAATCGCCGTGCCGTGGAGGCGGCCCGACGATGCGCGGCGGCCCAAGGGCCTTGATCCCGCGCCAATCTCTTTTGACGGGTTCAACAAGTGCACATCGCAGCCATTTCCACACTGCAGAATGATGTGCATAGCAGCGTACGACGATGAATCCTAAGATGGGATTGTTGCAAATTTAAATGGAAAACTAATGGTTATAGGCACATGGTCTGGGCCGGGAGGTGTTCGCTAATGTACACTGCGTTACTTTCTTTATATTTCTTTTTCGGCACAGTCTTTGCCTGGTCTTTGCACCGCATAATCTACATCCAGGAATTTGCCACGACTCGAGAGGAAATACTCGTCTATTTGGCGGCGATCATGAGCGCCTTTGGGTTTGCAGTAATTTTGGCAGGCCAAATTGGCCAATACATTATTGACCGTAGAAAACGAAATGATGACCCAGAAAAATAACCTCTCGGAAGAGTGTCGCAGGCCAAAGACCGGAGATTAGACACTGTGTAACCGCTCTGTGCGTCTGAGCGCAGAGCCCCCACTGATCAAAGACTCCGAAAAACCTCACAATCACCCTGTGCAAAACACCAAGCCGCCTGCTGGCACCGTCCCAAAACCACACTACCCTCCTTCCATGGTCCTCGAATTCAAACCCCAAGGCATCTATTGCCCCGCCGGTGATTTCTTCATCGATCCCTGGCGCCCCGTGGATCGTGCTCTGATCACCCATGGCCACGCCGATCACGCCCGGCCTGGTCACGCGCGTTACCTCAGCACCGATATCGCAGCGCCGGTGATGCACCACCGCCTGGGCAAGATCGCACTCGACACGGTTGCTTATGGTGAAACGCGCCAGATTGGCGATGCGCAGGTTTCCTTCCATCCTGCAGGTCACGTGCCCGGTTCCGCCCAGATCCGCGTCGAGGTCAAAGGTGAGGTCTGGGTCGTCTCCGGCGATTACAAAACCGAGGCGGATGCCCTCTCCACCCCGTTTGAGCCGGTCAAATGCCACGCCTTTATCTCGGAATGCACCTTTGGATTGCCCGTCTTCACCTGGCTGCCCGAACAAGAGGCCGCCCGCCAGATCAACGATTGGTGGGCCGCCAACGCCCGCGCGGGCAAGTTCTCGCTTCTTGGTGCGTATTCCTTGGGCAAAGCCCAGCGCGTCCTCTCTCTGCTCGACCCAGAGATCGCGCCCATCCTCACCCATGGTGCGGTCGAAAACACCAACGCGGTCCTGCGCGCCCAAGGGCTGTCACTGCCCGAGACGGTTCATGTCACGCCAGAGCTCAAGGCCGCCGACCACCCCGGCGCGCTGATCATGGCCCCGCCCGGCGCGCTCAATTCCACCTGGTCCCGCCGGTTTCGTCCGGCCTCCACCAGTTTCGCCAGCGGCTGGATGCGCCTGCGCGGGGTGCGCCGCCGCCGCGCTGTCGACCGGGGCTTTGTCATCTCTGATCATGCGGATTGGCACGGTTTAAACACCGCCATTGCCGAGACCGGCGCCGAGAAAATCTTTGTCACCCACGGCTATACTGAGATCTTCTCGCGCTGGCTCATCGATCAGGGCTATGACGCTCAGATCGTGCCCACGGAGTTCACCGGCGAAACTTTGGACGACGCGGGCGACAACGCATCCGAGGGCGAGGCGGCATGAAGGACTTCGCTGCCCTCTACGGCCTCATCGACCAAACCACCAAAACCAACACCAAGGTCGCGGCCCTCGCGGAGTATTTCCGCACGGCCCCCGATGACGACCGCCTGTGGACCATCGCGCTTTTCTCGGGGCGCCGCCCGCGCCGCGCCATCACCACCACCCGTCTGCGGGAATGGGCCGCTGAGCGCGCAGGCATCCCGCTTTGGCTCTTTGAGGAAGCCTACCCCATCGTGGGTGACCTGGCCGAGACCATCGCCCTTGTCCTGCCGGAGGCCGAGGACCACCACACCCAAACGCTGGCCGAGTGGATCACCCATCTGCGCAGCCTCGACAAACAGGAAGAGGACGCGCGCAAGGCCGCGATCCTCGACGCCTGGAACCGCATGGATGCGCTTGAACGGCTGGTTTTCAACAAACTGCTGACCGGCGGTTTCCGCGTTGGCATCTCGCGCAAGTTGATGACCCGGGCCTTGGCGCAGGCCACGGATCGCGACGAGGCCGAACTGGCCCATCGCCTGATGGGCGATTGGACACCCGATACCACCTCTTGGCGCAGGCTGATCGAGGACGAAGACAAAACCGCCGACCTGTCCCGCCCGTACCCGTTTTGCCTGGCCTACGGGCTTGATGACATGGCGCCCGAAGACTTGGGCCCGCCTCAGGATTGGCTCACAGAGTGGAAATGGGACGGTATTCGCGGGCAACTCATCCTGCGCGAAGGACAGCACTTTACGTGGTCGCGCGGCGAAGAGTTGATGACCGACCGCTTCCCGGAACTGGCCCGCGCGGTGGATTTCCTTCCCCCCGGTACGGTCCTCGACGGCGAAATCATCGCTTGGAAAGATGAAAAACCGCTCCCTTTCAATGACCTGCAGAAACGCATCGGGCGCAAAACGGTTCCCAAAAAGCTTTTGCAAGACGCCCCTGTGATCCTGCTGGCCTACGACCTGTTGGAGGAGCAGGGCGAGGACCTGCGCGCGCATCCCATGTCGTATCGGCGTGACCGCCTCGATGCGCTGCTCAAGGATTTGCCGCCAGAGGCCCCGTTGCGCCCCTCCCCGCGTCTCACCTTCGACAGTTGGCAAAACCTGAGCGAGACCCGCGCGCACGCAAGGGACGAGCGCGCCGAAGGGCTCATGCTCAAACGCCTCACCAGCCCCTATCACACCGGCCGAAAAAAAGGCGACTGGTGGAAATGGAAGCTCGACCCGCTCACCATCGACGCGATCATGATCTACGCCCAACAAGGCCACGGGCGGCGCGCAAACCTGTTCACCGATTTCACCTTCGCGGTCCGGGATGGCAACGATCTTGTGCCTTTTACCAAGGCCTATTCCGGTCTCACCGATGCGGAGTTTCGCCAGATCACCGCATGGGTCCGCAAAAACACCCTGCAACGGTTCGGCCCTGTGCGGCAGGTCAAAGCTGAGCACGTGTTTGAGATTGCCTTCGAAGGGATCCAACCCTCAACGCGCCACAAATCCGGCGTCGCGCTGCGTTTTCCCCGCATGAAACGCTGGCGGCAAGACAAACCGGTCCAAGAGGCCAATACAATTGAGGACCTGCGCGAGATGCTGGCGGCCTATGGATAAGCCCTCTTGACTTTTGGATAGATATCGAGATATCTCGATATATGGACATTCAACTCACGATCTCTGCCCTCAACAACCCGGTGCGTCGGCAAATCCTTGAGTGGCTCAAGGACCGGTCCAATTTCCCGCCTGCCCTGCCGGAGCACGCAGACCTCGACGGGGTCTGCGTGGCCTATATTCAGGAGAAGGCAAAGCTCTCTCAATCCACGATCTCAAGCTACATGAGTGTCTTGAAACAAGCCGGGCTGGTCCAGTCAGACCGACACGGACAATGGACCTTTTATCGCCGCGACGAAGACAACATCCACCGTTTCCTCAGCGCCATGCAAGACGAGTTGACGAGGACCTGACCCATCCCCTGCCCGCATCGTCACGGGCACGCAAACCTATATATCGAGATATTCCGATGCAAAGACCTAAAATCCTCTCACAACCCCTCACACTCCCCTGCGGTGCGCAGCTCAAAAACCGGCTGATCAAATCCGCCATGTCGGATTCACTCGGCGACGGCGCGGGCAACCCCACGCAACCGCAAATGCGCCTTTATGAGCGATGGGCCCAGGGTGGTGCGGCGCTCTCGTTGATTGGCGAGGTGCAAGTCACCCGGCATTTCCCGGAAAAGCCCGGCAACCTCGTGCTCACGCCCAAGGCCAACGCCGACGCCGAGGCCATGCGGGCCTTGGCCGCACGGGGCGCGCAGGACGGCACACATGTCTGGCCGCAGCTTGGCCATGCCGGGGCATTGTCCCATGCCCCAATCAGCACGCCCAAAGGCCCATCCCCTTTGGATGTAGGGGGCCTTGTTTGCGATGGATTGACCTTGCAAGAGATCGCAGGTCTTCCCGGCCAATACGCCCGTGCGGCGCGCCTTGCACAGGAGTTCGGGTTCGGCGGGGTGCAGATCCATGCCGGTCATGGTTTCCTGCTCAGTCAGTTTTTGTCACCGCTTTTCAACCACCGTACGGATGCCTATGGCGGGCCCATCGCGCATCGGGTGCGCATCCTGTCAGAGATCATCGAGGCCGTGCGCCGGGCCGTTGGGCCGTCCTTCGCCATCGGGGTCAAAATCAACGCAACCGACAAGCTTGATGGCGGGCTCACGCCGCAAGACGCGCTTGAGGTCGTGCGGCATCTGGATGCGGCGCGGGTGGATTTGATCGACATCAGCGGCGGCACGTATTTCCCCGGCGCGCCTTCCAGTTCCGATGGCACCGCGGCGTCGGGTCCCTATTTCCTCGATTTCGCGCGCCGCGCCAAAACAGTCACGACGGTGCCCATCATGTTGACCGGCGGTGTCAGAACCCGCGAAGAGGCCATCCACGCCTTGGAAAACGGGGCCGCAGATGCGATCGGGCTGGCCCGCACCATGGCGCTGACGCCGGACCTGGCCAACACATGGCTGAGTGAGGCCGGGGGCGACCCTGTGTTCCCGGTCTTTGACGCCCCGCCCCCGGGCGGCATCACCGCGTGGTATTCCATGCGCCTGACCGCCCTTGGCGAAGACCGCGAAGAAGCGTTTACCGACACGTTGGAGGAGGCCTTGCACGCCTATGATGCGCGGGACACCGCCCGTTGCGATATCTGGAAATCTCGCTTCGGATAACGCCCGACGCGCACCCTTCCGATACTGTTATGACACCGGGGTCATCCGCCCCGCGTAAAACAGCGTCTTGAGCCTCCCTGCTCCTGGGCCTATCTCTGCAGGACCCATTGGAAGGAAACCCCATGCACCGCACGCCCCGCCCTGTTTTTGACGCCAACCCAAACGCCGGAGCTGACGGTCTGGGCGATTTGCCGGAATGGGATCTCACCGATCTCTACGCC
>JBCCDT010000043.1:0-27714 GCA_039030635.1 Pseudomonadota bacterium | reverse complement strand
GATCGGGTCGCTGGCCGATGCGGCGGTCGCAAGCCCGAGGCTCAGCGCCGCCGAGCCCAGTAGCGTTGTCATTTTCATTTGTCTTCTCCCTGTCTTTTAACGTTTTTACAGCTGAACGTTTTATTGACTGACGAGTCAACAAAAGCACGTTTGCCGCCGTTTATCAAAAGGAAAGTCGCCGTGAACATACACGTAAAACAGGTATGGGGTGGTTGGGCGGCGCTTCCCTTCCAAGTTCGGAGCTTACTGGACCCACCGGGCTTTTCAATGAATTTAGCCTTCCGATACAGAGTTTTGCAAAATGCCCGGTGCTGGTGCAATGTTCCAAAGACGTTGCAAGGAACCCGTCCATGCCCAAACCGATTGCCGAAAACTGGTTCACCGTGGATCACCTCAGCGAAGATGTGTCGCGCATTTATGAGCCACACATGGCCGATTGGCTGCGCTGCAACATCTGGCATGTGCGCGGACGGGATCGGGATTTGGTGATCGACACAGGCATGGGCGTGCGCCCCATGATCGAGGAGATGACCCAGCTGACAGAGCGCCCGGTGACCGCCATTGTGACCCATAGTCATTTTGATCATTCCGGTGGGCTGTATGAGTTTGACACCCGCTGTTGTCACCACGCCGAGGCGGCGACCATGGCCGCACCAACGCCCGCCAATACGGTGGCTGACACGGGATATGTGCGCGCAGAGGCGTTTACCGCCCTTCCCTACGCGGGGTTTCGCTATGACGACTACTTTGTCCGCCCGGCCCCGATCACCAATCTGCTGGACGAGGGCGATGTGGTCGATCTGGGCGATCGGGTGTTTCATGTCATGCACCTGCCGGGCCATTCGCCGGGCTCCATTGCGCTTTATGAACGTGACACGGGCCTCTTGTTTTCGGGGGATGTGGTCTATGACGGCGAGTTGCTTGATGATCTCTACCACTCCAACCCCGAGCATCTGGCCGACAGTCTCAGGCGCTTGCGGGAATTGCCCATCCAAACCGTCCACGCGGGCCATTATACTTCGTTCAACCGGGACCAGATGATCACGATCATAGATGAGTATCTGGCAGGTGGGCGACGGCCCGGCGATCTTGATGCCTGGATCAAAGGCGAGATTGAGAAACACCCCAATGACTGAACGTGTTGCCGTCGTCACCGGAGGATTGGCCGGAATTGGGGAGGCGATTGCCATTCAAATGGCGCAGGCCGGTCTGCGCGTGGCCGTGGGCGCACGGCGAGGGGGCGACCCAGACCGTCAAACCAAGATACAGGCGGAGCTGCGCGACAGAGGGTATGTGGGCCGGCTCGACGTGACCGATGCAGGGTCCGTGGCGCAGTTCACGGATGATGTCACAACTGCACTGGGGCCCATCGACATTCTGGTCAACGCCGCGGGCATCACCTTGCATCAGACAACATGCGATCACAGTCTTGAGGCATGGCGCACGGTGATCGACACCAACCTCACCGGGCCGTTTTTGATGACCCGCGCCTGCCTGCCCGACATGATCGCGCGTGGATGGGGTCGGATCGTCAATATCGGCTCTACGGCCGCGCGGTCGGCACAACCCGATTATCCGGCCTATTGCGCCTCAAAGGCGGGGCTCTTGGGCCTGACCCGGTCTGTCGCGCTAGAGGGCGCGCCCCACGGGGTAAGCTGCGTCATGGTCAGCCCCACATGGGTCGAGACGGATATGTTGCGGTCAAGTGCCGCGCAAATGGCCGAAGTTTCAGGGCGCACGGCGGAGGAGGAAATCAACGACATCGCCAAAGCCAACCCACAAAACCGCCTGGTGCAACCCGGAGAGATCGCAGCCCTTGTTGCGTTCTTATGCTCAGATGCCGCGCCCGCCCTGACCATGGAAGACATTCAGGTCAATGCCGGCGCGCATTGGTGAGCGAGACTGCCCGAGAGGGCGGACGAGCGGCCGATCAACCCTGCAGATGCGCCCGCAAAAACGCCGATCCGGCCTCTAAAGACGCTTTTGCTTCTGGCAGCTCATCGTAGAATTCGAACACGTGCCACAGCCCGTCATAGACGTCGAGCCGGACCTCCTGCCCTGCGGCCCGCATCCGTCGGGCCAGCTCCGTACATTGGCTCAACAAGATATCTCGTGTCCCGGTGGTGATCATCACCGGCGGGCCCTCTTGCGAAAACGGCCCTTGGATTGGCGAGAGCCCGGGCAAGGCCGTATCGGCACCGCCGGCATAAAGGGTTGCGGCCGCGATCAACTGGGCCTGGCTCAAGGTCGGGTCCCGCCCATCATTGACCATCACGCTGTCGCCGCCATGGGTCAGGTCACTCCAGGGCGACAAAAGCAAAGCCGCAACGATCCCACCGGGTTGGGCCCGTTGCATCACCGTGAGCGCCAAATTGCCGCCCGCAGATTCACCGGCAATCGCGAGCGGCCCATCCTGCGCAAGCGTCTCATACACCGCCCAAGCCGCCTGATGCGCGGCAGGCCAGGGATGTTCTGGCGCAAGAGGGTAGTCGACGGCGACCACGCGCGCGCCTGTGCCCGCGCAGAGTGCGGCACTCACAATCAGATCTTCTTGCGCGCTGCCCGAGATATAGCCGCCGCCAAAACAATAAAGCAGCGTGCCCTGCGTTGGGCCTGATGGGCGGATGTCAAGACAGGGTTGTCCGCCGATCTCCTGAGAGGTCACCGACACACCATGGCGCGCCACGGCGCGCTCTGCACGCGGCAGAAATGCGGCGCGGGCGTCCTGGCGATGCTGCGCGACCGTGTCGGCTGACGCGGGTGTCATCTCCGCCTCTGCCATCTGCGCCAACAGCGCATGTGCCTGCGCGCTCAAGTAAGATCGTGGTGTCATGCGCGTGTCCTTGATCGAAATACCGTCAATGCAGGTTCTGCCAGGCCTGCGGCTATGATCAACATCAGGCCCACAATTTCCCGCGCGCGCAGCACTTCATCGGCCCAGATCGCCGCCGTGATCGCACCCACCACGACCTCAGCCGTGAACAACAGCCCCGCCACACCGGGGTTGAGCCGTGTTGGTGCAAATACAGCGGCAAAGCAGGCCGGCATGGTCAGGACAATGGACACCGGGATCAACCAAATCAAAGCCGCCTTTGCCTGATCCCATGTGGGGGCAGCTAGCGTGCCTTGTGACGTGGCCATCAAGGACACGGCAAGACAGGCAATCGCGGCCACGCCAAGGAAATTGATGCTGTGCACGACATACCCCACGCGGCGATGGATCAGGATCAACAGGGCCGAGGCCGCCCAGATCATGCCGCTCAAGAGGGCACACCAATCGCCCAGGTTTTCTGGCACCGGCAAACCTGATTGTCGGCCAAACACCACGTAAAGCCCCGAAAAACAGAGCGCGAGCGTGACCATGCGCGCGGGCGTGATCGGGTCCTTCAGAACCAACCAGGCCAGCAAAAACCCCCAGGCCGGCATCGCGTAAAACAAAACGATGACGCGCACCACATCCGTATAAAGAAAGGCCGTGGCATAGAGCGCAAAGGCGATGCCGCCCAGGATCCCGCCTGAAAGCGCATATAGCCCGCTGGTCGCATAGATACGCCGCGCGCGCCACGCCAGGGGCAAGCAGGCCAAGGTCGGCAGGCCCGCGAAAATGACCATCGCCCAAGGCCCAACAAATCCGACCTCTTCCAAAGCCCGGATCGGGATCCAGAACACGCCAAATGCCAGCCCCGCAAACAGCCCGGCGTAGACTGCTGTCCGATCACCAGACATAGGGTGCCAGGCGCAGTGTTCGCAAAATCGACATAAGGTAGATCCGTCTTCGAAGTGCGCGCGTGGCGCCTGCATCAGACCCTAATCCCTGGCGCACGGGGCGTCGAGCCGTGCTTGCACAAAACCGCAACAGCCTCTAGCACCGCTCGAACGGACAAGGTGAAGGCAGGATACGTGTCATGAAAGTGATCATTCTGGGGGGCGATGGCTTTTGTGGCTGGCCCAATGCGCTGCATCTTTCGGCGCGTGGGCATGACGTGATCATCGTCGACAACCTGTCGCGGCGTGAGATTGATCTGGAGCTTGAGGTCGAGAGCCTGACCCCGATCCGCCCATTGGGCGAGCGTCTGCGCGTGTGGAAAGAGCTGACAGGTCACGAGATTGGCTTTGTCAAATTCACGGTCGGCACGCATTACCACCGCCTTCTCAGCCTGATCGAAGAGGAACGCCCCGACGCGATCATCCACTTCGCCGAGCAGCGCGCGGCGCCCTATTCGATGAAGTCGTCCTTTCACAAGCGCTACACCGTGTCCAACAACCTCAACGCCACCAATGATGTGCTGGCCGCGATTGTCGAGTCAGGTCAGGACATCCATCTGCTGCATTTGGGCACCATGGGTGTTTATGGCTATGGCACCGCGGGCATGAAGATCCCCGAAGGCTATCTCAAGGTGCGCGTGGACACCTCGCACGGGGAAAGTGAGCAAGAGATCCTCTATCCCACCAATCCCGGCTCAATCTACCACATGACCAAAAGCCAGGATCAGTTGTTCTTTCATTTCTACAACAAGAATGACGGTGTGAAGATCACCGATCTGCATCAAGGTATTGTCTGGGGAACGCAAACCGAAGAAACCCGCATGGATGACCGGCTGATCAACCGGTTCGACTATGATGGCGATTATGGCACCGTGCTGAACCGGTTTTTGATGCAAGCCGCGATCGGATACCCGATGACCGTGCATGGCACCGGCGGGCAAACGCGGGCCTTCATCCACATTCAGGACACATGTCGCTGTATCGAACTGGCGCTGAGGAACCCGCCGCAATCGGGGGAGCGGGTGAACATCCTCAATCAGATGACGGAAACCCACCGGGTGCGCGACCTCGCGGAGATGATATCCGAGACGATGGGGGCTGAGATCGCCTTTCTCGACAACCCGCGCAACGAGGCGGCAGAAAACGATCTGCATGTGGTTAATGATCGGTTTTTGGGGATGGGGTTGGAGCCAATCAAACTGAACTCGGGCCAGGGTATCCTGGAAGAGGTGCGCGAGATTGCGCAGAAATATGCAGATCGCTGTGATCGCAGCAAGATCCCGTGTGTCTCACTTTGGCGGTCATGACGGGGGCAAACGCCTAACGCTGGAGCAGTCGCATTTTTAAAAAATGCGCGCCAACGCTGGTGTCAGAATTTTAAAAAATTCTGCCGCGGCAGGCAGCGCTTATCGCCGGATGCGTTGCGCCAGCTCCAGAAGCGCCAATGACACAGCCGCCCAGATCAGGATCGCAAACGGGCCCACGCCCCAAGCGCGCGCCCAGCGCGTGACCATGTTGCCGCGGGGGTGCAGGCCCCAGTCTGCCAACCAGTGTTGGTTTGTCCAAAGCTGAAACGGCCACCATGGCGAGAGGTAAAGGATCACGGGGAGGCAGGCCGCCGTGAACACGAAACAGAGGATCAACCGCTGTTGGGGGGCTGCGTCACTCATGGCCGCACCACGGTGTCATAATCAGGTGTGAAGATCACCAGATCGCCACGCGTTTCCACCTGGCCTTCAAGCGTCA
Organism: Pseudomonadota bacterium; assembly: GCA_039030635.1. GTDB lineage: Bacteria > Pseudomonadota > Alphaproteobacteria > Rhodobacterales > Rhodobacteraceae > Roseovarius. The sequence continues at coordinate 22,203 of JBCCDT010000043.1, read as the reverse complement.
CGTACTCCCCGACCATATCCAGCATCGCCTGTGGCCGATCTGAACGCCCCTGCCCCCCCAGCATCAGAAACTCAGTGCCTGCCACGGGCTGGGTCGAGACAAAGACCGGTGGCACGCCCCCGATGATGCAGAGGTTCGCGCAGGCCTTATGCGCCAGACCGCGACCGGGCCGCATGGCGCCCGCCAGACACTTGCCATCGCAGATCTCACCCGTGAGCCGCCAACGGCCAAGATCGCCGTAAGCCACCTGTGGCACCTCAACGTCCTCAACCGCCACGAGGGCATCCGCGCGGCCCTGCACCTGCAACATATTGAGCGTGCCCCGTTCCAGGACAATGCCGCGCGCGCGTACCACCTGCCCGTCCAGCGGCACACCACGGGGGCCAAGCCCGATCTTGTTGCCCGATGACAGCATGATCGTCTGGCCGGTTGGAACACGGTCGGTGCCTTCGGTGACATGCAGCATCGGCTCTGGCGTCAACTCCAGCACACCCGTCAGGGTTTGCGGGCCGTAATCAAAACGGAAAGCCCCGGGACCAGGATCATTCTGACTGGTGGAAATGGCCCAAGCCGCCGCCGCAAAGGCCGCAATCAGTGCCATGCTGATCAGCGCGAGAAACGCCTTCAGACCTTGTGGCATTGGCGCGTAGCCCACGAAGAACGGCGTGTCCTTTTTGCCCATCACCCAGCGCCCCCTTCTGGCACGGGCACCGGATCGACCGGCGTGCCCGGCGGATTGGGCGCGGTGCGCACCAGTACCTGCGCGCCCTCAATGCGCACATCATAGGTCGGCACCTTTTCCGTAAAGGGCGCCGGGGAGCGGCCGGAGCGCACATCATATTGAAACCCGTGCCAAGGACAGGTCACCAGACAATCGATGATACGCCCCTCGCCCAATGGGCCGTTTTGATGGGCGCAGGCGTTGGAAATGGCAGACAGCTGCCCTTCGTGACGAAAAACGGCCACGCGTTCGCCCGACGACAGGCGCGCGATTTTGGCGCGGCCTTCCTCAATATCGGCCCAGTTGCACACGCCTTCCCAGTCACCAGCATCGTGTGCCATCGGGTCGCCCTGCCCTCTGTCTCGCAGCGCGGCCAACATATGCAGCCCTGCCACCGTCACCGCGCCCCCGATGACCAAAGCGTTGAAGACCGGCGCATGCCCGTCTTGGCCCGTGCCCAACATCACATGGGCGACCACGGCCGCGTAGGCCGGATAAATGAGGTAATGCAGCGCCTTCCACACCGGTGGGGTGAGGAACTTGAGCCAGAAATCATGGCTCGTGGCCGCCAACACACCGAGGCACAAAAGGGCGAAAATGCCAAAGCTTTCGAACGGGAAGCCGATCACGCGGTCATAGGCCAGATTAGAGGTCAGCAGCGCCTCATATTTCCCCACCGGCCCGCCGATGAAGTACCAATTGAGGATTGTAAGCGCGTGGGTCAAAGCCACGAGCGCGGTCAACACCCCGAAATGGCGCCGGTTGTAGAGCAACGGCAAGAACCGTGTGTCGAGCCGCGCCAAAGGCCCAATGACCAAAATGAACGTCATCATGGTAAAGGCGCAGGCCCCAAAGGCGCGGGCGTTGTGAATGGCGGGGTTGATCGGACGCTCATGGGCCAAGGCATCCGGCGCTAGATAGAGGTAAATGCTCAAAAACAGCACTACGCAGACGATCAGAACCGCGTCATAGAGATACTTGTTCTTGTTCCATTGAACGGGGATGTACTTGACGCTCATGAGGCGTCACCCGCGGCGCTGATCTGTTCGGGTGCAATGTGATCCGGCCAGGTTTGTTTGAGAGAGGTCGACAGCAAGACCGAGGCCAGAACGGCCGCGGCCAAGAACACAGCCGCCATCATATGAACCGCGCGCGGTGGCACATGGCGGGCTTGCCAGTTGTCGCGCCCCATTGCCAGGACATACCACCGCCAAAGGACCAGCGGCCAGATCAGCACGATGCCCACGATCAAAAGCGGGCGAAACGCGACCGCGCCATCTGCGTCTTCATCGATGCGGTGAATGCCAAAGAGCAAAAACAGCACGCCCACAGCAAGTCCAACCCAGCACCAGATCTCCACCCCGGTCAGAATGCCCTGTGCCGTCAATTGCTGCCTCCGTGGATGCCGTCAGATCCCGGTGCAGAACCACCCTTGGCTTTTAAGCGATTGGGCAGCACTTCGGGTCCGGGATCCCTAAGGTGTCGTGTCAGCGGTATCATGGCGAGAATTGAGAATAACACAACCGCTGCAACGCCCTGCCAACCCAGGATGTGATGCACTTGGCCCAAAAGAAACGCCCCCATCAGCCCACCGGTATAATATGCCGTCAGGTACAGCCCATTGGCCGCCGCGCGGTCGGAGGTGGCGGTGCGCCCGACAAAGCCGGTGGCCGCCGCCTGCATGAAAAACGTGCCTGCGCCGATGATGGCAAGGCCAGCCAGCACAGGCCACAGCATGGGCAGAAAGCTAAGACCAAGACCGGCCACGACGACCGCCATGGCCAGCTTGAACACCCGCTCGGGTCCGAACCGGCTCACGGTCTTGGCCGCCAGGGGCGTTGTAAAGAGCGCCGGAATAAACACCAGATAGACAAGACCCAAACGCGAGGGATCAACGCCCAAAGGTCCGGTCAGATGAAAATTCACATAGGTAAAGACGCCAACAAACGCAAAGAGGATGACAAACCCCATCACGAAAGCCGCGCGCAGGGCCGCATGGCGCATATGCGCTTTCCACGCTGTCCAAGGCGGGCCTGACCGTTTGGGCGGCTCGGTATCGGCCGGGCCAATCAACGCGAAGGCCAGCACGGCCCCGACCAGATTGAGCGCGGCAAACACCCAAAAGGAGCCCGCCAACCCCACCGTGTCCGCCGCCGCCACGGCCAGGACCCGACCAAAGAGGTTTGAGGCCACATTGCCCGTGATGTAGGCCGCCATCGCCCCGCCTGCCGCAGTGACATCGCATTGCTCAGAGAGGTAGGTCAGCGTCAACGTAAAGGCCGCGGCCATGAACACGCCCTGCAGCACGCGCAGCGCAAGGAACAGTCCAACACTGTCGACAACGCCCAGAAAAAACGTCGGCACGGATAACAGCATCAAAGAGATCCAGATCCCGCGCTTTCGATCAATCCGGTCGGCAAACCATGCAACCGTCAGGCCCGACAAGGCCATGCCAAAGGTGGACGCATTGACGGCAAAGCCCATCACCCCTGGATCGGCCTCAAACGCAATGACAAGTTGGGGCAAAAGGGCTTGAGAACCGAACAGATCGACCAATGTCAAAAAGCTGATCACCGCCACGATGGTGGAGCGTCTGATGATGTCTCGTGGTCGCTCCCCCCGCAGCGCGCCTTTTGCCAGATAGAGCATGGTTTGTCCTTACTCAGCGGCCTTTCTGGGTGTCTTGCGCGATGTCTTTTGGGATTTAGGTTTCGCGGCTGCGACACTCAACTCATCGGCATCGGGCAAGTGATAGCCGTCAAACATGTCGCGAATGTTGGTCGATGATCGCTGGCCCAGATTTTCAAAATTCGCCTCCAGCCATTCATCCGCCGTTTCGCGTCCGATCTCGAAAAGATGTTTGAGAAACGACCACTCGGCGTTCAGCTTGGACGAGGCATCGAGATCAATCATCCGCTCGCAGGCACTGATGATATGCATGTGCATCCGCTTGTATTCGTTCGGGTCCAGCTGTCCGGCATCCAGCAGACGGCGCACGAAATCGATCGACCGCAATTCGTGTAGAAGTGAGGAATTGAACGTGATCTCATTGATCCGGTTCTGGATCGCGGCCGCCCCCGTCGGGGTGCCTTCGCGTTCGACCGGGTTGATTTGCACGATGATGATATCGTCGGATGGCGAGCCGTGGAAAAACGGAAAGAGCGGCGGGTTGCCCATAAATCCGCCATCCCAATAGGGCACGCCGTCAATCTCAACCGCTTTGTAGATATTGGGCAGGCACGCCGACGCCATGACTGTGTCCAGCGTGATCTCAGGCTTTTCAAAGACCCGGATGCGCCCGGTTTCCACGTTCGTCGCTGACAGGAACACGCCCATACCGGTCACACGGCGGACCCGGTCGAAATCAACGATATCCTCCACGATTTTGCGCAACGGATCGACGCCAAGCGGGTTGAGATCATACGGCGAGGCGACGCGCTGCATGAAGTTCATCCACATGTAGCCCGGCGAGGTCTCAAGCGACCAATCCCCGGTGGCCCGCGCAAAGAGCGATCTCTGAATGGGTGAAAACCGTGCGGCCCCAGACACCGCGCGCCAGAACTTAGCCAGATGCGCACGTGCACCCTCGGCCCCGTTTTCGTGCATGCCATGGGCGGCCACCACGGCGTTCATTGCGCCCGCAGACGTGCCTGATATGCCTTCGATCCAGATCCGGTCATCCTCAAACAACCGGTCCAGCACGCCCCAGGTATAGGCCCCGTGCGCGCCACCGCCCTGCAGGGCGATATTGACGCCGCGGTGGCCGTCATTGCGCCGCCCGGGCCCTCTGGTGGGCTTGTCCGTCATGCGGCCGTCCAACCGCCATCAACCGGCAGCGCCACGCCCGTGATGTTTTCTGCCGCATCCGAGCACAGAAACAGCGCCACACCGGCCAATTGTTCCACCGTGACGAATTTCTTGGTCCATTGCGCGGCCAAGAGCACATCGCGTTTGACCTCTTCCTCGGTGATCCCGCGCGACCGGGCAGTGTCGGGGATCTGCTTTTCCACCAGCGGGGTCAGCACATAGCCCGGGCAGATCGCGTTGCAGGTCACCCCGTCTTGAGCCGCCTCAAGGGCCACGGTCTTGGTAAAGCCGACGACCCCGTGTTTGGCGGTGACATAGGCCGTTTTGTAGGGCGAGGCGACCAGACCATGGGCCGACGCGATGTTGATCACCCGGCCCCAGCCGCGCTCTTTCATACCCGGAAGGGCCGCGCGCACGGTGTGAAAGGCGCTGCTCATGTTGATGGCCACGATCAGATCCCAGCGATCCTTGGGAAAGCTCTCGACCGGCTCCACCGTTTGGATGCCGGCATTGTTGACCACGATGTCCACGCCGCCAAACCTGTCTTCGGCGGATTTGACGAAGGCCTCAATCGCGTCCCCATCTGACATGTCCGCCCCGTCATAGACGACCTGACCCGCGCCCATCCCATCGAGCCGTGCGCGGTTCGCTTCGATCTCATCTGCGTCGCCAAATCCGTTGATCACCACATTGGCCCCGGCCTTGGCAAAGCCTTCTGCCAAGCCCAGCCCGATGCCCGAGGTGGAGCCCGTCACGATCGCGGTTTTGTTTTGAAGTGTCATGAACGTCTTTCCTTTGAGTTCGTGTGTGGCCGCCCCGGCCTCCCAGGTCGGCGCGCGCGTATTCTTTGGCCCTGTACTGCCACCGATGCGCCCTGATCACAAATCACCTTCGTGACGATACCATATCAATGTGCCGCCTACGCGCCCTCCGACCCGGGAAAACAGGGCCCTGCCAAATTGTTGGGCAGTTTCTTGCCGGATATCCGGTGGTCCTTGCGCCTCAGATCGGGAGAGCATTGGTTTTCTTGACCACCTCCAGAACGACCGAGCTTTCGATCTCTTTCACGCCGGGCAGTGAGACCAGCTTATGATGCAAAAGCGTTTGGTAGTGGTCGATATCGCGCACCACGATGTGCAGGTCGTAGTCAAACGCGCCCATCAGCAAAACCGCATATTGCACCTCTGGTATGACAGTGATTTCGCGTCGAAACGCCGCGAGCGCGTCTTTGTCATGTTTGTCCAGTTTCACGCGGGCCACGATGATCGCGTTGAAGCCCAGCTTGCGCCGATCCAGATCCACGCTGCGCCCTTTCAGGATGCCCTCATTTTGCAGCCGCGCGATGCGGCGCGAGCATGGCGATTGGGACAGGCCAACGCGGTCGGCAATCTCTGAGACCGATAATGTCCCGTCATTTTGCATGGTGCGCAGGATTCTCAGGTCTGTTTCATCGCAATCGTGCATAAATCCCTCCGGTTTTGAAGTTTTCTTGGCTGACCCATGCACAGAACCACAAGTCACGCCGGCAATAAAGGTCAATTATGCTGACCTTGCTGGTCACTGTTGAACGCATACGGAGGACGCCATGCGAGAAATCAGGACAGACCTAACGGCTCACCTAAAGGCGCGACGCGCGCCATGAGCAAATCCGTCCGCCTGACCTTTCCGCAGCCCCCCGCACGCCCCGATGACAGGCCGGACTTCTCAGAAATTGACACTGGCACCCCCGGTGCGCTTGACGTGCCCCCGCTGGATTTGACCGCGCGGGACAGTCGGGACTACGCCAATGGCCTGATCCGCGTTTTGGAAGATGACGGAACGGCCAAGGGCCCGTGGGCCGACCTGATTTCAGACCAAGATGCCAGCACCTTGCGCCAGGGCCTGCGCGACATGCTCAAGATGCGGGCCATCGACACGCGCATGTTGACAGCACAGCGTCAGGGCAAAACCTCCTTTTACCTGCAATGCACAGGCGAAGAGGCCATTGGCTGCGCCTTTCAGCGGCAATTGCAAAAGGGCGATATGAACTTTCCCACCTATCGCCAGCAATCCCTTTTGGTGGCCGCCGATTACCCGCTGACCCCGTTTCTGGGACAGCTTTATTCAAACAGCTACGACCCGATGCAGGGCAAACAACTGCCCGTGCTGCACAGCGCGCGTGAGTACGGTTTTTTCACCATCTCCGGCAATCTGGGCACGCAATATGTGCAAGCGGTGGGCTGGGCCATGGCCAACGCACTGACTGGTGATGGCAAGATCGCAGCCGGGTGGATTGGCGACGGTGCGACCGCGTCCAATGACTTTCACTCCGCCTTGATCTGCGCGTCGAGCTATCAGCCGCCTGTGGTGCTCAACATCGTCAACAATCAATGGGCCATCTCGACCTATACAGGCATGGCCAGCGGCAAGGCCCGCACCTATGCCGCGCGCAGCCGGGGTTACGGCATCCCAGCCTTGCGCGTGGATGGCAATGATTACCTTGCCGTGGCGGCAGTTTCGAAATGGGCGATCCAACGGGCGAGAGAGGGCTATGGCCCGGTGGCGATCGAATGGGTCACCTATCGTGCGGCGGCGCATTCCACCTCTGATGATCCCTCCGCCTACCGCCCCAAGGATGAGGCTAAGGCCTGGCCCTTGGGCGATCCTGTGGAGCGATTGAAACAACACCTGATCGCGATCAACGCGTGGTCAGAGGACCGCCATGTGCAAACGGAAGCCGAGATTTTGGCCGATGTCACCTCGGTGCAAAAAACGGTGGAGGCTGCGGGCACTATGGTCGACCCCGGGCCGATGTCATCGGCTTTGATCTTTGACGGGGTCTACAAGGACATGCCTGAACATCTGCGCCGCCAGCGCCAGGAGATGGGGGTCTGACATGGCGCAAATGACAATGATCGAGGCGCTGCGCGATGCCATGGATGTCAAACTCTCTGAGGATCCTTCGGTGGTGATCTTTGGCGAAGATGTGGGCTATTTCGGCGGCGTGTTTCGCTGCACCGCGGGCCTGCAGGCCAAGCATGGGCAGACCCGGGTCTTTGACACACCGATCAACGAAAGCGCCATTGCGGGCATGGCCATCGGCATGGCCACCCACGGCATGCGCCCCTGTGTCGAGGTGCAATTCGCCGATTACGTCTTCCCGGCCTATGACCAACTCACGCAAGAAGCCGCGCGCATGCGCTTTCGCTCTAACGGGGATTTCACCTGCCCCATGGTGGTACGCATGCCCACGGGCGGTGGCATCTTTGGCGGGCAGACCCACAGTCAGAGCCCGGAGGCTGTCTTTACTCATGTGTCCGGTCTCAAGACCGTGATCCCGTCGACGCCCTATGACGCGAAGGGACTGTTGATTGCCGCGATTGAAGACCCTGATCCGGTGATCTTTCTCGAACCCAAACGGCTGTACAATGGGCCTTTCTACGGGGATCACAGTGGCCCATCCGTGACCTGGGCCAGCCATCCGGCGGGTGAGGTGCCCGAGGGGCATTACAGCGTACCATTGGGCCGTGCAGAGGTGCGCCGAGATGGCCAGGATGTCACTGTTTTGGCCTATGGCACGATGGTCTTCATCGCTGAGGCCGCCGTGGCGAAATCTGGCATTGATGCGGAAATCATCGACCTGCGCACGCTCCTGCCGCTCGATCTTGAGACAATCCGTGCCTCCGTCGAAAAGACAGGCCGCTGCGTTGTGCTGCACGAGGCCACGCGCACCAGCGGCTTTGGCGCAGAACTGATCGCGGAGGTGCAGGAAGCCTGCTTTTGGCATCTTCAAAGTCCGATCCAACGGGTCACCGGCTGGGATGCCCCCTACCCTCATGCAGCGGAGTGGGATTACTTTCCCGGACCCGATCGCATGGCACGCGCGCTGACCAAGGCCATGGAGGATTAGATGCCCAATCTCCCCATAAAGCTGCCCGATGTGGGCGAAGGTGTCACCGAGGCGGAATTGGTCGCCTGGCACGTCGAGATCGGCGATCTTGTCCGCGAAGATGACGTCATCGCCGAGGTTATGACCGACAAAGCCACGGTTGAAATTCCATCACTTTACGAGGGTAAGATCGTGGCCCTTGGCGGTGAGATTGGCGAGGTATTGGCCATCGGTGCGGATCTTGTCCAAATCGAAACCGATGCGGATGTGGCATCCACCTCAGCCCCGCAGCAAGCGCCCGAGCCCGCCAAACCCGAACCGGTTGTCGACGACGCAGCGCCACCCGCTGTGCGAACAAAACCCACCTCTGCGCCGCTCCGGCCTCACCGATCACAGGAGGCACCGGCCTTGGCGTCACCGGCTGTGCGCGCCCGGGTGCGTGACGCGGGTCTCGATCTGCAGCACATCCAAGGCACAGGCCCTGCGGGCCGGATCACCAACGCGGACGTGGATACGTTTTTGGCCAACGACGGCGCACCGACAGCGCGATCCACCACCACCCGCCGCACAGGCACCGAAGAGATCAAAGTGATCGGCCTGCGCCGCAAAATCGCGGAGCGGATGACGGACGCCAACGCGCGCATTCCCCATATCACCGTGGTCGAAGAGGTGGACGTTACAGCGCTCGAAGATCTGCGTGCCAAGATGAACGCCACCCGCGGAGACAAACCCAAGCTGACAGTTTTTCCGCTTGTCTCTGCTGCGCTGTGCCGGGCCCTGACGGACCACCCGGAAATGAATGCGCATTTCGATGACGAGGGAGGCGTGATCCATCGCCATGCCCCTGTCCATATCGGCATGGCAACCGCCACTGAAGCAGGCCTCGTGGTGCCCGTGTTGCGCCATGCCGAGGCGCTTGGTCTGTTTGACTGCGCGGGCGAAATTGCCCGTCTTTCCACCGCCGCCCGCAACGGTGAGGCCACCCGGGAGGAACTGGCAGGTTCGACCATCACGATCACCTCGCTCGGGCCGCTGGGGGCCATTGCCTCAACCCCGATCATCAACCCGCCCGAAGTGGCCATTCTGGGCATCAACAAGATGGAAACCCGCCCCCATTGGGACGGGCAAGGGTTTGTTCCACGGCTCAAGATGAACCTGTCTGCCAGTTTTGACCATCGCGTGATCGACGGCTGGAACGCGGCGGTCTTTGTCCAAAAGCTCAAGACGCTTCTTGAAACGCCCGCGCTGATTTTTGTGGACGGATAGGATCATGGAGACACGTCATTGTCAGATCTTGATCCTTGGTGGCGGACCGGGCGGTTACGTTTGCGCGATACGCGCCGGTCAATTGGGGCTGAATGCCGTTTTGGTCGAGGCCGGACCCTTGGGCGGTACATGCCTGAACGTGGGCTGCATCCCATCTAAAGCGCTGATCCACGCGGCCGATCTGTTTCACAAACACGCCGCACCCAATGATCTGGGTATCACAGCCGATAACCCCCGCATTGACGTCGCGAAGACCCAAGCCTGGAAAGACGGTATTGTGACGAAGCTGACCCGCGGTGTCTCAGGGCTATTGACGGCGTCGAATGTCACGGTGGTGAACGGGCGCGGGATGATCCTTGATGGCAAAACCGTGCGCGTCGACACGCAAGGCGGGCCTTGTCGGATCACCTGCGATGCGCTTGTCATTGCCACAGGCGCTCGCCCCACCGTGATCCCTGACCTGCCATTCGGCGGCAAAGTCATTTCCTCGACCGAGGCACTGTCGCTTCAGGCGGTTCCCAAGACATTTGCCGTGGTCGGCGGGGGCTACATCGGCCTTGAGATCGGCACTGCGATGGCCAAGCTTGGATCCAAGGTCACGATCATTGAGGCCGCAGACCGGGTCCTGCCGCAATACGACGCAGCACTGACCCGCCCCGTGGCCGCACGACTGAGCGCGCTTGGTGTGGATTTGCGCCTCTCGTCCAAGGCGCTTGGGCTGTCAGAGGCCGGTGGCCTTCAAATCGAAGAGCGCGGCTCCAGATCTGACATAGACGCTGAGCATGTCCTCGTGGCTGTGGGTCGCACGCCGGTGACGCAGGGCTTTGGCCTTGAAGACCTTATGCTGACCATGGCCGGGCCGTACATCGCGGTTGATCCCGTCTGCGCCACATCCATGCGCGGGGTTTTTGCCATTGGCGATGTGACAGGCGAGCCGATGCTGGCGCACAGGGCGATGGCCCAAGGCGTCATCGTGGCCGAACATGTAGCAGGCCACGCGTCACGCTGGGACAAACGCGCGGTGCCAGCGGTGTGTTTCACAGATCCTGAAATCGTGGCGGTTGGCGCTTTGCCTTCGGACGATACCGCGACCGCAGTCTTTCCATTTGCGGCCAATGGGCGGGCCCTCACCATGGAAAGATCTGATGGATTTGTCCGCGCTGTCTATGACCCCGCGACCGAAGTGATCACTGGCCTTCAAGCTGTGGGCCATGGCGCATCTGAACTTGCCGGGGAGTTTGCCCTGGCCTTGGAAATGTGCGCGACGTTGCGTGATCTGTCCGACACCATCCATGCCCACCCAACGCTGGGTGAGGCTGTGCAGGAGGTGGGCCACTTGGCTCTGGGTCATGCCTTGCATCTTTGAAACCGGTCCGTACATCTGGCGGCGCGGACATTAAGCTCATATTGAAACTCCTGTCCTAGGCTGTCCCTCAGCTAGGAGATTTGGCATGACCGCGCACGTGCTTGAGATGAGAGAAACAGATCGCTTTCGTCTGGAAGATTTGTTTTATTCCCGCACCGATAAGGGCGGCTTTATCCAATCCGCCAACGATGTTTTTCAATTCGTGGCCGATTATGACTGGCCAGACTTGATTGGCGCCCCGCATAAGTTGGTCCGCCATGCCAGCATGCCACGCGCGGTGTTCAAGGTGATGTGGTCCCACATCGAAGCGGGCGAAACCGTCGGCGCCTACGTTGTGAACCGGGCCCGGGACAATACCTGCTACTGGGTCTACGCGGTGGTTATGCCGATTGAGGATGGCTACCTGTCGGTGCGCCTCAAACCCACATCCAACCGGCTCAAGGATATCAAGGCCTTGTATGCTGCGCTGAGATCGGACGAAGACACCAAAAACCTCACCGTCGAGGACAGCGTCGCGGCCTTCAATGACGCCCTCAAATCGCAAGGCATCTCATCCTACGAAGAGTTCATGACAGATGCTTTGACCGAAGAGATGACGCTGCGGTCGGAAACACTTGGTCAAGGTGCATCGCCCGAACTGGCCGCCATAAGTCAGATCAAACAAGCCGTGCAAACCGTGGCGGGTGAAGCGCACAAAGTGTGTGACCTGTTTGACCGGACGCGGCAAACGCCGGTCAATATGCACCTTCATGCGGCCCGGTTGGAAGGCAACAAAGGTCCGATTTCTGTTGTCTCGGACAATCACAACCTGATGATGCAGCAACTGGAAAAATCCGTGCATGACCTGCGAGAGGCCACAGAGCTTGGAAAAGCCCCGCTTCAGGCCGCAAAATTTCTATTGAGCACCGCATTCCTGATGGAAGAGGTCGACACCCAATTTGCCGCCGAAATCGCCCGCACAGGCCGCGAAAATGAACGGGACCGCAAAGAGCTGAAGCGGTTGAAGGATCACTATACATCCAATGCGCAAACCGCTGTGGCCGAAACACGGGGCCGCGCCGAAAGACTGGAATACCTGTGCAAGAACCTGCGCCGCGTTCTGTCGGGCATGCAATTGGTTCGGATTGCCTGTCAAATTGAGCAGTCACAAGTGACTGGAGACACCTCTGGCATCAATGAGATCGTGATGCAGTTGCAAGGCACAGAAAACAGCATTTCACATGTTGTTGCCGAAATTCAGGAGTTTTCATCAGGAATTTTGGACATGACCAATCAGTTGGACGATACGTTCTTTTACTCCTGCACCTGATGCTGTGATGTCTTCTCCTTAAGGGCACCGAGCTTGCGTGCGATCAGGCAAAGCCAGCGCCGATCGACCCATCGCATTTGCGCCATGGAACAACCGAACGGCAAATGCAGGTTCCAAACCTGCCTTTGCACAACCCTCTCGGTGCATGTCAGAAACAGCTCGCATGTATTTTTCGCCAGAAACCGACCACACGCGACCGCGCTGCAGCTAAAACTGTCGTCCACGAAACCGGCAGTAGGCCAGTTGGTGGCCAGCGCAGCATTGGTCAACAAGGGCTCACACCATCCATGCGCTGCGTCGTCGTATTTCGCATTGCGTCCGACGGCGCCTAACCCCAGCGAAAGTGAGCCGGTTCAATGGACCGACACACGTACCCGGCGGCCGGTGCATCTTGATCGCAGTCCACCAAAGCATTTGCTGCAAAAACCAAGGCCGGAGCCTGTTGCGTCCCGCTACAGCATTGATCGCACCGCAATACAGCCGTGAGCGATGCCTTCCCGATGGCGCAGGATCAAAATCATGCACGTTTTGACCGGTCGCGCGACCCAGAACCTGGATGCGGCACTTTGAGTTTCAGGCGACGCCCTGAGGGTCAAACCGGCTTTATCCTGGCTCGAGGTCCGCCCCTGGCGGGGCATAGATATCTGGCACGCCATCCTTACCCTTGGGGTGGATTTGATGAATGTTGTAGAGCTGTTCAAACCGCCAGCTTCGCACCGTGACCTTGCGCCAGCCCTGCGCAGAGGGCTTCGAGGTGTTGAGGATGCCCTCAGAGATCCCCCATGACCAAAGCTCATAGGTTACGCGATCATTCTTCACCTCGATTGTGGGCAAGATAACACCGGCATGCGCCACCGAACCATTGTCAAAGCTCGGTCCGGGACCCGTGATAATCAGAAAAGACGGGGTATCCTTCGACAGAGCTTGCACCGCGGCAACTGTTCTCTCCACCTCGGTGACATCGAAACGACCGGACTGGTTGATCGGCTCCATCGTCTCATCAAGTCCACCCTGACTGAGGCCATAGGTATCGTTCATATCATCAATGTCGAAGAACCAATTCTGCATTTCTCGCATCACGAGGGTCAGCATCATGTCAGTCAGGTTCATCTTCCATCTTTTGTTGGTCGGATTTAGATCGTCGGCCGCAAGCGTTTTCTGCATTTCCACATTTTTGACACCCAACTTCCCTTGGCCCGTCTCAAAGATAGACACGGCAAACGCCGTGAAGCGCGCGGGAAAGAACGAGAGAAACACGAAGATGGGTGTTACGGACATACATCTTTTTGACTTCTTCTGGTCCAGCACCCAAGGCTCATTGATCAGCTCTTCCATGCGCGCACAGAAGTCCTCTTTCTCGATTGAAGCCCAGATGCCTTGGCGATTGCTGTCCTCGGCAAACAATTTCAAGAGATAAAGCGCGGTCTCTCGCTCACCATATTTCTCAGGGTATCCCAGCAAAGTGGCCGCGATCTGTTGGGCGATGGTGACAAGTGTCAAACTCATGAGGCGCCTCCTTTGCCCTTTGGGCGGGGTGATCCCGATGCTTTCTCTGTTTTCGCGGGGGGCGTGTCAGGTGGTTGGCGATCTTTGGGGCCTCTGCCCGCTCTCTCTGCGATGCGTTTCGAGTACCGCGCGACCTCAGCAATTGGATCGGGCACAGATACATGCACTTGCGCCTTTGCCGCGCGGGCAATGTGCAACCGTTGTGACTTGCCAAAACCCAGCGCTGCGCGGCGTGGCGGGGTACCGCAGTCTGGGGGATCTCTCCACGGGATCAAAACTGGGTCAGTCTCCACGGGATGGCCCTTGGCCGGTTTCTTGCTGGGCGGCCGCTTCGGTTTGCTGGGTGTCTTGCCCGGCGGACGCGCGGGCCCGTCTGGTTTGGTCAGTTCCGCGGGTTCGACAAGGAAGGCATGTGTCTGACGCGTTTCAACACCTTTTCCATCAACGACCGACACGGTGAGCGTGTTGATCCCCTCCGCCAGCGTCATCGGCTCTTTCAAGGTGAGCGTTATCCCGCGGGTTCGTGTTCCCCCTCGCCCGCGCCTTTGCCGCCCGGTGACGGATAAGGCATCCAACGGCACACGCTCTTCGTTGAGGAACGCGACAATGCGGTCGGGCAGTTGTGGATTGGGTGTCGCAAACTCAGACGTGACACCTTCGATCTCAAACTGAAGAGGCACCGGGTTTTGCGCAACCAATTCAGGCGCAAGGATGCGCAGCCGCGAGACCGAGTGTGACATGGCATCATTCTGCGCTGCCAGCTCTTCCTGAGAGGAGGAGAGGCGGGACTGCTCTTCTGTCAGGTCGGTCAGGTCCAGCGCGGCCTCCAGATGCGCGCGCGCTGTCTCAACCAACGCCTCAATCGCGCCCTCGACAGCGTCCCCGGTCAGCAGCACATTCTCCAAAAGGTCATAGACAGACCCCAGCGGAACCGACACGTCACCGAGGTCAAACCGGGCAGAGTGGCTGACTGTTCTGTTCACAAACTGACCGGGCGGATTGGTGAGGGACGGCTCAAACACCGGCACCGTGACGGACCAATGAAATGTGAACGCAATGGGGATGGTCAGGTCATGCAAAGGCAGCGATGCACACAGCCTGTCGAGCAAAACCAATCTCAGCCCGTCATTGATGGAAGTGCCTTGTGGCAAGGTCAAAAGCTCATCTACGAGGCTTTCTGTTTCCTGCGCCAGCGTGGCCAAGGCCGCGTTCAAAGAGGGCGCAAAGGTCTGGCCAAGCCCGCGTGCCAGCGTCTGACGCAGAAGAGATTGAACAGATGGGCGATACCCCGTTGGCACCGTGTTGTAGGCCAGAGTGCCGATCAGGACCGGCTGTGTCGATGGTAACATCTGACCGGCCAGAGCATCGACAAAATCGACCACCCGCTCGGCCATGGCTTCGCTCAGAGCTGCAAGGCGGTCGGCCACGTTTGCCGCAAACTCGGCAAGCTCCTGAAGTTTCTCTGCGATCTCTTCTGCCAATTCCACAAGGCGGGCCGCCACGAATGCAAGCGCCTCGGACAGAGCTGAAATGAACGCCCGAACCGCAGAAACACTCGCGTTTAGGGCATCATTGAGCCCGTCGCCCACAACGTCGGCTGCGTGGGCCAGCAGTCGCGTGACAAACTCTGAAAGCTGCTCTCCGACCTGGCCCATCATTTCATGCCCAAGCGCCATGAGCGCCTCGTCATTTGGTATCCACAGATCGTCTTTCAACTCTTCCAGGAAGTCGTCAGAGCCCGTGGCGGGGATCGGGGCGATCACGTCAAACATCAATTGCCGCATGCGGGCCCGCACCTCCGGTGGGAAGGGTTTTGCAACCTCTGCCCCGATCGACAGGAACACACGGAGTTCTTCGGCAATCTGTTCCGCCGTGAGGGGCAAAGCCGGGTTGAGGATCTGGCCCGCGGCCTCACAAAACCCGGCGGGCAGCTGCACCATCGCTTGCGGGTCGTCCGGTGTGCCTGGTTCTGCGGCCAGACGTTCAAGCAGGTCTGAGAAATTGTCCTGCGTGAATGCCATCAGGATGTCCCCGGTGACAATCAAGGATCGCCCAAAGATGGCCATCAGAACGCTCGACAGGGCTTCTTCGAGAGCGGTCTGATCCACCGTCCCGTTTGCCCACCCGAGAATGTCAGTGAAGCCCGTATCAATCACCATGCGCATGGACGGTAGCAGAACCTCATCGAGAAATATGCGCGCCTCCGCCTGGTGGGCAGGCAGCGCCGCGTGAGCTGCGGGCACGGCGATCTGTTCAAACTTGTCGTGGGTAAAGAGGCGCAACCCCTCTGCCAACTCCTGCAAGGATAGCTGGGCATCCAACTCACCGGCGGCATTGGTCATGACAGACCCCATGGAGGTCATTATCAACCGGGCAATATCCGATTTTGTCGCGCCAAGGCCTGATCCCACGAAGGGCTCAAGAAATGCGGAAGCGGTCGGGTTGTTCGCCGTCAGCGCGGCAAGGGCACCCCCCTCCATCAGGAAAACCAGAAGATCCTCCTGCGTCAAATCACTTCCCGGAGCCGTCCCCGTTGCGGATTGTACAACATCGGAAATAGCATCGCGCAAACGCGGATGAGGCTGCGACGGCAGAGCGCCTTCAAAAGACGCTTTCGCCTGCGCGGGCGGCAGACCGATCACGCTGACAGACGCATCGGCACGGGTGACACGCGTGACGGCGGCAAACAAAAGCTGCGTCGCAGCCCAGACCTGCGCGATCGTCCGGGCCTCCGACGGTGTTAGGGGGGTCGTTTGTTGTGTGAAAGCGATGGCGGTATTGACCATCAGAATGGAAAGCGTGTTCCAATACTCCATCGCGCTGCTGTCGCGCAGGTCAAACGCCTCCCGCGGCATGGACCGAAGATGGGCGGCCAAGGCCTCTCGTTCAGGCCGCAAAGCCGCGAATGTGCCGCCGTCAATCTGTGTGATCTGGGTTTCCAGCCATGTGTTAAATTCGGCCAGAGCATCATCCATGATTTCGCGCAAAAGCCCGCGTTGCCCTTCTTCAAGGATCACCTGAACCACGCGCAACGCCGCCTTTTGCGCGCCGTTGGCATCAAAAGGCAGGTCATTTTCGACCATGTATTCGCCGGTTTCATAGGCGACGCGCACCGCGATCTTGGCGACCGGGCGGCTGGCGTTGAGAATGGCGCGCTCATTCTGTTGATCCTCGGTGAGGTTCTCAAGCAAGGTGTCGACCGTTTCATCGACGATCACATCGGCAGAGCGCGCGACCAAGCGGCTGACATCCTTAAACCCGGCCCGCGCCGCGATCCGCATGCCGTAGCCACCCTTCCAGCCGTACCCGTAACCAAACGCAAACTGCAGGCCGGGATCATGCGTGGCATCGCCCACAAATCGACCGGTGCACACGAGGTTGGCATAGGCCTGCGCCGTAAAGGCCGCCTTGGCGGAGAAGGTCGCGCCGATATCGACCTCCTCCATGAAAATCATAAAAAGCTGGAGCGGCAGCCCACGCAATTGAAGCTGACTTTGGGCAAGGTCGATGAAGTCCCCGACGCTGATCCCAAGGCCCGCCTCGACACCTGCCGCCGCCTCAAGGATCGCTTGCAACCTGACGGCAAAGCCGGTTTCTCGAAACAGGTTCATGGGCATCTGTATCTGCCCCTGCACGCGCGCCTGCGCACCGATCTGACCAGTCACTTGCGCGGCAATGAACCTTTGAAACTGCGCCTCGCCGCGCAGGTGCCCCATCAGGCCAAGCTGCAACGAGGCCCCGCGATTGAGCTGAAGATCAACGGGCATTTGGACGAGGGCAGATCCTTGGACAGACCCCCAATCTGTGGCCGCGCTTGCGTTTGCTGAAAAAAGTGGGTCATTGAATGAAATGCCAGCCATAATATCCGCCTCAATCAAAGAATGTTCAATCGTCGTGATATTCTTTAGCACCTTAGCTGGTTCTGATGATTTCAGTACTCCTTTTTGCGCCAGCAACGTCGAAGCGGCTTCACCGCGCCAGCTCGGAATTCATCTGTCCGTTTCAGTCCCAGTGTTCGTCTCCTGTGTTGCAGAAAATGCCAACAAGGGAGCGACATCGATCCGTGAGAGGTCCAGCCGGCGCGGCAATAGTTTCATGGTCCTCCTATCTCCACTATTTGCTGTCGCCGAATGCTCCAGAGGTGCGTCTTGTCCTGACCACCAGGGCTAACGGCTTCCCTGTCTCAAGCCCTGCTATGGTGGAAGTTTTCATCAGTGCGGCGATGTGCGAATTGGCGGTCACAGCGGACAGTTTTGCGAACCCCCCTGAGGCGGCCCAGGTTAGACGGCTCTTGAAGAAAATGGATGGTGACCTGCTCCGCTGAAAAGTCCTCGATTTGAGGTTGGCCTGTTCTGTAACGAAGGAGACAAATGGACTTGGAGATCCCCCGGTTTCGTGGACGGTTGTAGGCTTGGAGGTCCCTGCCCTTCAGCGGCGGTCCTTTCGTAGTTGATAGGTGACTTACACCCCAAAGCCCAATGGCGGCGGAAGGGGCATACCAGCCTTCGATGAATTCAAAGCAGGCGACACGCGCCTCGGTTTTGGTGCGGAACTTCCAGCGTTCGCGCAGCTCGCATTCGAGGGGGGCGAAGACGCTCTCGCACATGGCGTTGTCATAACAATCGCCGACCGATCCCATGGATGGTCTGATGCCCATTTCCTTGCAGCGCGGACCGAAGGCGACGGAAGTGTATTGCTTTCCCTGATCGGAATGATGAATCACGTGCGCCGGTTTGGCCCGAATTCGAAAAAGCTATTTCTTGACAATCCGGGCGCGTGGCACGCGTATTCTGGCTTTTCATCGAAGCTCAGCTTCCCCGAGAGGGCTTGCGGAATGGTCGCGCGTCGCCGCCTTTCCCTTGGCGGTTTTTTTGCCTTGGAGCGTTTGGATTTTTGTTGCCACCTTTTTTGGCCGTCTTGCGGGGCCCAAGGGGTTTGGAGGGGTCGGCCGCGTTTTTTCTGCGCGGTTTGGCCGTTTTGCCAGCAGGCCCCTCGTTTGGCTGTTTCTTTCGCTCCTGCGCTTCGCCCGGCGATCCAGGCGGTTTACCCTGCTTTGTCTCTTTCGGCTTTCTTCGGATTTCCGATGGGCGGTCTCCGGGTTTGCCTTTGTGCTTTTGCGTCTTGCTTTTGCCGGGTGTCGCTGGCTCAACTGATTTTGATTTATGCTTTTTCTTCTGCGGCTTGTCGCGCGATGGTTCTGCCGGTTGCGCATCTGCGGGTTTGTAAGGGGAAGCCGCCGGACCCTTTGGGGACGCGTTGAAGTCAGGCACGCCCGGCAACTCGCTCAGCGTCGCGCCTTGCTCGAGCGCCAGCTCGGGTCCCAATTCCTGCTTCATTGCCGGTACTGCGCCGCGCGCGATCTCGACAAAAGTTTCCTGATATTGGACCCGGATCGCCCCGATGTCATCCTTCGATACGCCCGCATTGCGGCACAGCATTGGCAACAACCAACGGGGTTCAGCGCGATGTTTACGCCCGAGCGAAAGCGAGAACCACGTGCTTGGCCCAAAGGCCGCGTGTTCCCTCGGTTTTCGCGCCCCGGGTTCGGGCGCGGCTGACAAAAGCTCAGGTGCGGAATGGCGCTCTCGGTGTAGACGCAAGTAGGCAATTGCGATCTCTTCTGGCGTTCTCCCGTCGAGCACTTGTTCAGCGAAAGCCAACTCTTCTGCATCAGGGGCGTCAGCCATAGCCAGTTTGGCAATCATGCGCTCTTTGTCCTTAGCAAGCACCTGTTCCGCTGACGGCGGTGCGTCCCATTCAGCCTGCAGCTTTGCAGCCCCCAAAAGGCGCTGCGCCTTGGATCGTTGTCGCGGTGGCACGATCAGGATGGATGTCCCTTTCCGTCCGGCACGTCCGGTGCGCCCCGACCTGTGCAGCAAGGCTTCTGCGTTTGAGGGCAGGTCTGCGTGTATCACCAAATCCAACCCAGGCAGATCAATGCCCCGGGCCGCGACATCCGTGGCGACGCAGACTTGCGCACGATTGTCGCGCAGCGCCTGCATGGCATTGTTGCGCTCTGCTTGGCTGAGTTCCCCGGACAATGAAACGACGGATAACCCCCGATTGGATAGTTTTGCTGCCAATCGGGCGACCATCATCCGCGTGTTGGCAAACACAATCGCTGTTGGAACATCGTGATATCGCAGCAGATTGATGATCGCCTTTTCGATATCCGACGGGGCGACATTCAAAGCCCGATAGGCAATATCCGTGTGTTGTGCTGCGGAACTGCCAACCTTGAGGCGCTGCGCATCCGGTTTCTGATAGGTCTGCGCGAGCTTCGCGATCCCACCCGGAACAGTGGCCGAAAACATCAGCGTCCGACGGTTTTCGGGCGTCTGATCGAGAATGTATTCCAGATCGTCCGCAAACCCCATATCCAGCATCTCATCGGCCTCATCGAGGACGACAGTCCGCAGATCGCCCAAGTCGATCACACCACGCATGATATGATCACGAAGCCGCCCCGGCGTCGCGACAACCACATGGGCGCCACGCTCTAACGCGCGACGTTCGGTACGCTGGTCCATGCCACCCACGGCCGACGCGGTCACAATGCCTGCCTTGGCAAAAAGCCAGTCGAATTCCCTGCGCACCTGCAGGGCCAGTTCGCGGGTCGGTGCAATCACAACGGCCAACGGTGCGGCGGGTTGTTCGAAACGCCCATCTGCATCAAGAATGTCCGTCGCCATGGCCAGGCCAAACCCAACAGTTTTGCCGGATCCCGTTTGCGCTGAGACCAGCAGATCGGTTCCCGCCAGTGTCGCGTCTGTCACAGCCATTTGCACCGCGGTCAGGTCTTTGTAACCCCGCTCGGAAAGAGCCGCGGACAGTGTCTTCGAAAGTCCAGGGAAGTCTTGCATTGGGCACCAAGCATAGGGAAAGACGCCTCGGATAGTGGCTTTCGGTTCGGAAGTATAGGCCGTATCGCGCATGGCCGGAACAAACATCCGCAGAGCGGGGGCTGACGGCGCAAAAATTGACGTCTGTGCAGGATGTGCGTTGGACGATTAACGAGGTTGGTCTACTCCTCAGAACCACCGATGCTGCTTCAGCCCCGAAATCGACGGAGCGACCGTGCTATTCACTTGCGAAAAGAACCTGATCGGTTAAGCCAAAACAAGAGCCACAACAAGAAAAGCAGGCATATGTCCCATCTCCCCGACTTTTCTGAGGCACAATCTGATGTTCGAGATGCGAAAGACTGGGTCCGTATTCTCGCTCAATACCGAGAACCGAGCCGCTTGCGCAGTTTGACGGAACTGGCCATCACCATCGTCCCGTTCGTGGCGCTTTGGGCCTTGGCATGGTGGGCACTTTCCTACAGTTACGTGCTGACATTCGCGATTTCGCTTATCAATGCGGCTTTCCTTCTGCGTCTGTTTGCCATTCAGCATGATTGCGGCCACGGCGCCTTTTTCAAAAGTCGCAATGCAAGCGACTGGCTTGGGCGCGTGATCGGGGTTCTCACGTTGACACCATATGACGTTTGGCGGCGCGCACATTCCATTCATCACGGCTCGGCCGGCAACCTTGGCCGGCGCGGCATGGGTGATATCAACACGCTCACCGTCATGGAGTATCGCGACCTTTCGACATGGGGCCGCCTGATGTATCGGCTGTACCGTCACCCGATTATTCTGTTTGGCCTCGGACCAGGCTATTTGTTCCTATTTCAAAACAGATTGCCCCTTGGTTTCATGGAAAAGGGTAAATTCTGGCTCAGTGCCATGTCGACCAATGCCGGGATATTCATTGCTTTGGGCGTCATCATGTATTTTGGCGGCCTGATGCCAATTCTGCTGATTTTCCTGCCGTCCACACTGCTGGCCGCCACGGCCGGTGTCTGGTTGTTCTATGTGCAGCATCAGTTTGAAACCACGCATTGGGAAGCCGACGAAGACTGGCAACTGCACGAGGCCGCTTTGCACGGAAGCTCCCACTACGTGCTGCCATCGGTGTTGCGTTGGTTCACCGCCAATATCGGCGTTCATCACGTTCATCACCTTTACAGCCGTATCCCCTTTTATCGATTGCCAGATGTCCTGCGCGATCACAGTGCATTGGCAGATGCCAACCGCATGACGATCCGCGAAAGCTTTGCCAACGCCCGATTGCATCTTTGGGACGACAAGTCGAAAAAGCTCCTCTCTTTCGCTGACTCTCGCGCCCTCTATTAACAGTCGCCGCGCATCATGGCTTAGGATACTGTTTATAGAACCAAGGCACTCCGTGTTCCGCAAAGCAACATGATAAATAGATAGCCAACGGCAGCAATGGGCGGCCTGTGAAGGCGACCAAGGCCACTCTAGATTTAAATTGCCCAGCGATTTTCCAACTCGACGCCGATCCGAAATGTC